>JBAUHN010000230.1:0-9063 GCA_049680295.1 Sulfitobacter sp. | reverse complement strand
GTGCTGCCCTCTGTGCTGTTTGGGCTTGGCCACTATTTGCCCGGAGTTGCAGGTGATAATGCTGCGATCATAGCGATTTGGGCAACGGTCTATGGCATTCTGATGGCCGACCTTACCGCACGGGCAGGCACGCTGGGGCCGTCGATCGCAGTGCATTTTGTCAACAACGTTTCCGCCATTCTGATTGTGTCGCTGCCAGACGACCTTTCCGGTCTGGCGCTTTACCTCAGCCCCTTTTCAATGAATGATGCGGATCAGCTGCGCGCATGGTTGCCGGTCGATTTCGCGTTGATGCTGGTCAGTTGGCTGACTGCCCGTGTCGCCTTGCGCCGTTGATTGCACTTTTGTTGACGGGCGATTATCTACCTAGGGCAAATTCGGCCAAAGGGGCACTGAAATGAACTGGATCACAAACTACGTCCGGCCACGTATCAATTCGATTTTCTCGCGCCGCGAGACGCCGGATAATCTGTGGACCAAATGCCCTGAATGCGGAACCATGTTGTTCCACCGCGAAGTGTCGGATAATTTGAACGTCTGCACCAGTTGCCAGCACCACATGCACATCACGCCGCGCGACCGGTTTACGGCCCTTTTTGACGGCGGCATCTTTACCGAAGTCAAAGTTCCGGCGCCAAGGGCCGATCCGTTGATGTTCCGCGATCAAAAGAAATATCCCGACCGCATGAAAGCCGCCCAAAAACAAACCGGCGAGGCCGAAGCCATGCTGGTCGCCGCCGGCGAGATCGGGCGCACACCGATTGTAGCCGCAGCGCAGGATTTTTCGTTTATGGCGGGCTCAATGGGCATGTATGTCGGCAACGCCATCATCGCGGCCGCCGAAGAAGCGGTCAAATTGAAACGCCCGCTGATCTTGTTTTCGGCCGCAGGCGGCGCGCGCATGCAAGAAGGCATCTTGTCCCTGATGCAAATGCCGCGCACCACGGTCGCCATTCAAATGCTTAAAGAGGCCGGTCTGCCCTATATTGTGGTGCTGACCCATCCGACAACCGGGGGCGTGACCGCCAGTTATGCGATGCTGGGTGACATCCACATCTCAGAACCCAATGCGCTGATCTGTTTTGCTGGACCACGTGTCATTGAACAAACCATACGCGAAAAACTGCCCGAAGGGTTTCAGCGCGCAGAATATCTGCTGGACCATGGCATGCTGGACCGGGTGACATCGCGCACAAAGATGCGCGATGAATTGATCAGTATAACCCGGATGTTGCTGGGGATGCCGCCTGCTGTCATGGGCGATTTGCCCGCACCTGACCCTGACGAAACCGTGCTGATCCCCACGCCCCCGGCGTCGAAATCAGATAAGCCGGACGCCGCCAAGAAATGAGCACCACGTCATCGGATGTCATCTTGCAGCGGATGATGGCCCTGCATCCCAAGATTATTGATCTGACACTGGACCGGGTTTGGCGCTTGCTGGATGCTTTGGGCAATCCGCAAAATGATCTGCCACCGGTGATCCACATCGCAGGCACCAACGGCAAGGGATCGACCCAGGCGATGATCCGCGCCGGGCTTGAGGCCGCAGGCCACAAGGTTCACGCCTATACTTCGCCACATCTGGCGCGGTTCCATGAACGTATCCGGGTTGCGGGTGATCTGATCAGCGAAGCTGCCCTGACCGAAATTCTGGATGAATGCTATGCCGCGAATTCCGGTGAGGTGATCACCTATTTTGAGATCACCACATGCGCTGCAATCGTTGCTTTTGCACGGACGCGTGCAGATTACACATTGCTTGAGGTCGGATTGGGCGGGCGGCTCGATGCCACCAATATTGTGGCCAGACCCGCGCTGACAATCATCACACCGGTGTCGGTGGACCACCAACAATACTTAGGCGAAACCCTGCCCGAGATTGCGGCGGAAAAGGCCGGGATCATTAAACGCGGCGTACCGTGCATTGTCGGCCCGCAGGAAGATGCGGCCCTTGATGTCATCGAACAGATGGCCACGCGCCAGGCCGCCCCGCTGCTGGCTTACGGCCAACACTGGCACGTAGGCCCTGATCGTGACCGGATAAGCTTTCAGGACGACACTGGCCTGCTGGACCTGCCGCGCCCGAACCTGCCCGGAGGCCACCAAATTCTCAATGCGGGTGCTGCACTGGCGGCACTGCGCCACCTTGGCATCGACACCCAAAGCTGCGAAGCAGCGGTCACCAAGGCTGAATGGCCTGCAAGGATGCAACGGTTAAAGTCCGGTCCGTTGGTCACACAGGCCGGTCGCGCCGAAGTGTGGCTGGACGGCGGGCACAATCCCGCAGCAGGTCAGGCGCTGGCGCAGCATTTGTCCAGCCTGCCGAAACGTCCCACCCATCTGATCTGCGGAATGCTGAACACCAAAGACGTGACAGGCTACCTGGCGCCAATGGCCGATCAGGTAGAAAGCCTGACAGCGGTCTCGATTCCCGGTGAGGCAAATACCCTGCCATCGCAAGCCACGGCAGATGCTGCCCAAAAGGTCGGTATTATGGCGCATGTCGCAGATGATGTAAGCGACGCTTTGGGCAAAATCCTTTCCAAAGACCCGATGGCACGGGTTTTGATTTGCGGATCTCTGTACCTCGCAGGCGTAGTTTTACAGCAAAACGGCTAACATTCCCCGATGCAGGTGATTCTACCAAATGTTGCGTGCGTCACTGTATGTTGACCCGCCCCGAATCACTCGTCTATACCGGACCCAGCTTCATAGACGAAAAAGCCAATTACCGGCGTTTTCGTTGCCGTCTGGGGGGACGATATATGAACATGCGTTGGCGTATTGCGCCGATTATCGGTCGTCTTTCGGGGGTTGCACTGATCTGCGTGGTTGCGGCGGTTCTGCTCACCAACGGGCCCTTTAAGGCGCAAACCGCTCAAATTTCGACCGGGCTCGCTGAAAAATCTCAACCTGTTGTCCGGCCATTGCCATTGGAGACACCTGCGCCTGAGGTTGATACTGTCACCCGCGCCAGCCCTGCGCCAATCTTGCAGATTACGCCGCGCGTCCCCGTTTCAAATATCCCGACAAGCCAGCAATTGCGTACCCCGATCCGCGTTTTCAATACGGTCGACCCGGTAAATGACCTTTCCGTTCTGGCGCGCGACGTGTTGATGAGCTTTGGCTACACCCCGATGCCGGATGATCCGTTTCAGGCATTGTTGGTGCAGGCATTGTCGGAATGGCAGTCAGATCGCTACATCGACGCTATGCTGAACGCGGCCAGAATCCGTGGTGATTTCAAGGTTCCGGACGCTTTGATCACCATGTCAGGTCAGCTTGATACATCCGCGCTTTTGGCGGCTGTGGTATTGCGGTCGAAATCAAATGCAACACAGATGCCACGGCAGATCCAGCAACCGATTGCCCATACTTTGCAGCCTTCAGACAGTCTGGCGGGGCTGTCTTTGCGCTACTATGGGTTGCCGCTGGAATACATCCGCATCACGGATGCCAACACCCAGTTGGCGGGCAACATTGCGGTCGGCAAGCCGGGGCAAACAGTGACCATACCGATCTTCTAAGTCGTAATACGGTAAGAACGTTACTGCGCCCAGTCGTCGGATTGCATTTCGCGCAGACGCGACGCGGTGCGTTCAAATTCAAACGTGCCTTCGCCTTCAACATACAGCATTTCTGGCAATGCCGCAGCGGAACAAATCAGCCGGACCCGCGCCTCATACAAAGCATCAATCAGGGTCACGAAACGCTTTGCCTCGTTGAAATTGGACCGCGAAAGGGTTGGGATGTCGTCCAGCAACAATACTTTGATCGCGTCAGCAAGGGCCAGATAATCGGCAGGGCCCAGCGGTTTGCCGCATAGGTCATAAAACTGCGCGCGGGCGATGCCGTTGCGAAAACCGGGGATGACCACATCGCGGCCTTTGACCTTCAGGTGCAACACTTCGCCCTTACCGGCAGCAAGGTCGGTCCAAACCTGATCCATGGCTTTTCGGGATGCGGCGTTGACGGGGGTGAAATAAACTTGGGTGCCTTGCAAACGATCCTGACGGTAATCCGTCGGACTGACCATTTCCCACACCGTCATCCGTTCTTTGATCAGGTCTATGAACGGCAGGAAAAGCGCCCGGTTCAACCCGTCCTTATACAGATCATCCGGCACCCGGTTTGACGTTGTGACCACCACCACACCGGCAGCAAACAGCGCCTCAAACAGGCGTCCGACGATCATTGCGTCGGTGATGTCATTGATCTGCATTTCGTCAAAGGCCAGCAAGCGGACCGAGGCCGCAACCTCCGCTGCAACCGGTGCAATCGCGTCATCGACACCGCTTTTGCGGACTTCGTGCATCGCGCTGTGGATTTCCTGCATGAAGGCGTGAAAATGCACGCGCCGCGCCGGAATATCGCCCAAATGTTCCACGAATAAATCCATCAACATGGATTTTCCGCGCCCGACGCCGCCCCAAAGATAGAGCCCCTTTGGCGGCTCCGGTGCCTTTCGGAACAATCCTTTTTTGACCGGCTGTTCCAACGCAAGCTTGATCCGCTCAAACTCTGGCAGGACGGCCTCTTGCGCGGAATCGGGCGATAAAGCCCCCTGTGAAACCATCTGGTCGTAGATTTGCGAAAGCTGGGTCATGGGGAAAGCCTGCGCGGCACGCGCCGACCCGAGCATTGGGCAACCGACACCCTGTGCCGAGGCCTGGATGTCGTGCCTGCGCGGTGATTAAGGATCATCACCAACAAAGTCTCCAATTGTCGCAAGTACCTGATCGGTGTGCGTGTAGGGCAGCCCGTGGCCTGCACCCTCTACCACCTCCTGATGCATTGTTCTGTTCCACTGCGCACTTGTCCCAAGCGCTGACAGCGGGATCACCGGGTCCTCAGCGCCCCAAATCGCCAGGGTAGGCAATTCTTCGCGGTGAAGGGCCTGATGTTCGGCCTTGCAGTCCTGTTGCAAGAACCCACGCATGCTGGACAACACGGCCGGCACATATCCGCGCCAGTTCAGCTCGTTATCCATCAGCTTGGTTATGTCCTTGACGCTGCTGGGCAACTGCCGTTCCGCCTTGAATCCCATCCGCAAAATCGACGGGTAAAACGCCAGCATCATCCAGTCGCCGATGATCGGGGTGCGGACCATAAATTCGATCAGTTTGTGGCGGGCGATTTCAACTCCGGCGGGTGCCAGCAGGATCATCCGGCGGATACGGTAGGAATCCTCGGCGGCGAAGCTTGTCGCAATGGCACCGCCCATGGAATAGCCGATGAGGGTGATACCGTCCTCGATCTTTTCGTGCGCCAGCAGGTCATTAAGCTGTCGCAAAAAGAACGCTTTGGTTTGCGGCCCTTTTACCCGATCCGAAAATCCCCGGCCATAAATGTCATATGTCAGAACCCGAAACCCCATCAGCGCCAGCCCGCGTGCCAATCCGCGCCAGACAAAACTTGGGGTGGTCAGCCCATGCACGCAGACGGCCACCGGCCCGCGCGCAGGCCCCAGCCATTGGTAATGGGTCACGCCCTGTGACAAAGTTGCAAATGACCCCGGCGCGGCACCGCGTTCTGACGACGTCATGTGACGCCGGTTATGTTCAATCGTCAGGGGCGTGGCAATCAAGGCGGCGATCAACAAAATAACCCAAATCATTTTTGCGCCCGCCAACGATCCAGAATATAGCGGCTGGTCATAAGGTCCAGATGCGCCCCGCCGCCGTTCTTGAACAGCGTAATGTCATCGTCTGATTTGCGCGCAAACGCTTCCAGATCATAGTAATCCGCGACGATGTCATCCTGGGTCATCACGCCCGCATCAATCGGGATCTGTATTTCGCCGATATGGCCCAAAACTGTATCATAGCTGTCCACAAAGATGCGCGCGCGGGTCATTGCTGCATCATCAACTTCACGCATGTCGCTGCGGTAGGCCCCGATCAGATCAATGTGCTGACCGGGGCGAAACCACGCGCCTTTGATCAATGGTTCCGTTGACATCGTAGCACTGGTGACAATGTCGGCAGCCCGCACCGCGGTTTCCAGATCATCGGCAAGTGTCAGTCCGGGGATGTCGCGGACCATCGCCTGCGCATTTTCAGGGCTGCGGTTCCAGACGGTAAACCGCGCATCCGGGAAAGCGGCAGAATAGGCACTGTGCAGCCCGCGCCCTTGCGTGCCCGCGCCGACGATCAGAATATTGCGGCTGTCGGGACGTGCCAGCCGCCGTGCCGCCAGCAGACTGTCGCCCGCGGTTTTCCATTTGGTCACCAGATGAAAATCCACAATCGCGTCCAAAGTGCCGTCCTTGTCGGAATAAAGATTAACGCCGCCATTGATCATCGGCACCCCGGCTTTAGGATTATCCGGAAAGACCGTGGCCGATTTGACCGCGATGCCAAGCCCGTCAATCCAGGCGGCGCGGCTCAGCAACGTATCGGGGTTGCGGTACAAAAAAGTGTCGCCGATTTCGGCCTTGGGTAATGTGTGACCGGTCGCCAGCGCGTCCGTCAACCCGATCCAATCCAGCAAAGGGTCGCATTCGGCGAATGGAATGATCGGAATGCTCATCGCGCGGTCTCGGGCGTCAGTAACCCTTCGGCGACCAATCTGTCCGCCCAGCCCTGAGGCCCCTCAAACAGATGCGTGTTCCAGCCACGCGCGCGGGCCTGCGCGATATTGTCAGCCCGGTCGTCGGTGAATAGTAGGTCCTGACCTGCAAGGCCTGCCGCGGCTTCCAGCATCTGATAAATCGTCGGGTCAGGTTTGATCACCTGCATATGACCGGAAATGAAATCGCGGTCAAACGCGGTCAGGAAATCATAGTGTTTCGCCGCCAGATCATAGGTTTGAACACCAAAATTGGTGAGCGAGAACACCGGAACACCAGCCCCTTGCAGGGCGCGCATTAACCGTACCGAATGATCAATCGCGGGCGCGGCCATCTCGATCCAGCGGTCATGCCACATCCGGATTTCGCTGCGCCATTCGGGGTATGCATCTGCTGTTCCATAGACCGTATCGGTAAAATTCTCGCCCAGATCTACCCGTTCATTCATCGCGTGCAGATCAACCGCCGCGAACATCTTTGCGCGGCGGTCAGGGCCGATAACGCCGTCAAAAAACCGCTCGGGGTTCCATTCAAGCAGTACATTTCCGATGTCAAAGACAACAGCCTTCACTAAGTTCATCCCACTTTCTTGGCAGCGCGAATGCTGCTTTCCAATCCTTCCAGAAAACGGGAGCGGTCGGCTTTTGTAAACCCTTTGCCGCCACCTTGGCGAAACGGATCGGCCGCGCGCAGGTCTGTCATCAGATCGCGGGTCGCCAAAACATTGCCGATATTCTTTGAGGTCAGCGTTTCGCCGTTGTGTTTCAACACCAGCGCCCCGGTCTCAACACAGCGGGCAGCCAGTGGGATATCGCCGGTGACAACCACGTCCCCCGGCCCGCAGCGATCCGCAATCCACATGTCGGCCACGTCCGGACCATCCGCCACGATCACGGTTTCAACCATCGGGTTCAGCGAGGGACGCAATCCGCCATTGGACACCACATACATCTGAATGGCATGGCGGGTCGCCACGCGTTCGGCCTCGGCTTTGACGGGGCAGGCGTCGGCATCAATATACAATTTGGTCATGCGTAAAGCGCGTCCGCATGAAACGCGATATGGTCCTCCATAAAGGTCGAGACAAAGAAATAGCTGTGGTCATATCCCGGTTGCAGACGCAGGATCGCCTGTTGCCTTTTGACCGCAACCGCAGCGGCCAGCGCCTCGGGTTGCAACAGATCCAGGAACTGGTCGTTGGTCCCGGTATCGACCAAAATCGGCCCGTCGAATCCACCCGCCTGCATCATCAGCGTTGCATCATGTGGCGCCCATTTTGCCTCATCCGCGCCCAGATAGGCGGCCAATTGTTTGCGGCCCCAATCGCTGGCGCTTGGGTTGCTGATCGGCGAAAAGGCCGACACCGACCGGAACCTGCCCGGCAATCCCATCGCCATCGTCAACGCGCCGTGCCCGCCCATGGAATGTCCGCAAATCGCCTGACGGTCCATATCAAGCGCGAAATTCTGCGCAACCAGATCGTTCAGGTCTTTGGTGACATAATCCCACATTTGAAAATGTTTGGCCCAGGGCTGTTCCGTCGCGTTCACATAAAAACCGGCACCCTGTCCCAGATCAAAGGCGTCATCATCGGCCACACCCTCGCCGCGCGGGGATGTGTCGGGGAATATCAGCGCGATGCCCTGTTCTGCGGCCCAGGCCTGCGCGCCGGCCTTGACCATTGCGTTCTCGTGGGTGCAGGTCAGACCTGACAAATACCAAAGTACCGGCACCGGACCGTCCGCGGCCTCCTGAGGCAAATACAGACCAAACGTCATGTCGCAATTGCAACTGGCCGAGGCATGGGAATAGACACCTTGCGTGCCGCCAAAACAGGCATTTTCCGACAGTGTTTTCATAACGTCCATCCTTTGTGCAGTTTTGGCAGAGCTACCTGTTGCGGCGCATTTCGGCAAGGGTGGCACCCGTCAAAAGGGTCAATAATCAACGGCTAAGGTGCAACCCATGCAATAACCAGGCTGACCGTCACGATGCTGACGGCGGTTGATACCAATATTGCGGCTGACACCCGTTGCGGTGCGACGCCATAGTGTTGGGCCAGAATATAGACGTTCCCGGCCACCGGCAGCGCCGCCGCGGAAATGATCACCGCCGCCGAAAACGGGTCAACATCAAACAAATACAGTGCTGCCACAGCAACAAACCCCGGATGCAGCACCAATTTGCAAAAACTCAGCCAGCCTGCGACTTCGATCCGCTCGGTGGACTTGGACGCCAATGAAGCCCCGATCGCAAACAATGCACCCGGCGTCGCAGCGCCCCCCAGAATAGCCAGAAAATCATTCATCGGTGTCGGTATCGGGATCGACAGGCCCGACCATAGCATTCCCAGCGACATCGCGACGATCATCGGGTTGCGGATCAGCCCAAGCCCGACCTTGCGCAAGATGCCGATGCTCATCCGACCTTGGCGCGCACCGGTGATCAAAATCACGATCAGGCTGGAAAACACAATCAGATCTACGGCC
>JBAUHN010000229.1:0-16758 GCA_049680295.1 Sulfitobacter sp. | reverse complement strand
GGGCAGGGTCGCGTCTTTCTCCAAGCCACTACAGAGGTCAAAAACATCTGGGTGCCTTACGGCGAATAAAAGGGCCAATCCATCGCTTCCAATTGGCTTAAATATCGCTGCCGGAGGCACAACTCGGCCCCTATCTCAAGGGGCCGAAAAACATCACTCGGCACTGAACGTGCCTCAATCAGCGGGCGATGTCTCCAACCCGACCGGTTTTCCGACGACAACAAAATGCAATCCCTCAGGGTCCAGTAATTCAGCCGCTACGCGTTTGACATCTGCCAGCGTCACCGCTTCGACCCGTTCATTTCGCGTGGCAATATAGTCAATCGGCAGGCCCAGCATTTGCATGCCAACCATGATATTGGCAATTGGTCCATTGCCATCAAACCGCAACGGATAGGCGCCAGTCATATAGGTCTTGGCGTCGCGCAACTCGACCTCGCTGACGCCATTGGTTGCAGCCTTTGCCCATTCGTCGCGGATTACAGCAATAGCATCAGCGATCCGGTCATTTGCCGATGAGACGGACCCCAAATATGTCGCCGCCAAATCCTTGGGCACAAGGAAGGAATAGACGCCATAGGTCAGACCGCGCTTTTCACGCACTTCTTTCATCAAACGGCTTTCAAACGATCCGCCACCCAATATCTGGTTCAGAACGCTTGCCGCGAAAAAATCACGGTCGTCCTGTGCGATCCCGGCATGACCAAACAAGGCGACCGATTGTGGCGTGTTAAAATCGACAACCGTGACCCCAGGCGGAATAGTGACATCGGCCGGTTTGGGCATTGGTGCGCCTTTTGCAGGTAAATCACCCAGTAGCGTGTCCATCAACCGGCCCAGCTCATCAGGGCTGATATCACCAACGGCACCAATATAAATGCGGTCGCGCGCCAAAACAGCGGCATGCGCTGCCAGTAAATCGTCGCGTGTCAGCGCGGCCACGGATTCTGCCGTGCCATTCAGGGATGTCGCATAGGGATGATCGCCAAATGCGATCTGGTCAAACGTGCGACCCGCGATGTCATTGGGGTCTTTTTCATCCGATTTGATGATCGACTGGATTTGCCCCTTCACGCGGTCAATGGCCTGTGCATCAAACCGGGGCTCCAGCAAGGCCGCCCGCAGCAGATCAATTGACGCATCGCGGTTCTCGGTCAAAAACCGTGCCGAGATCGACAAGGCATCATCGCCAACGTCAAACCCAAAGGTGGTGGCCAAGGCCTCAGACTGGCGTGCAAATTCGCGCGCATCCATGTCAGCCGCGCCTTCTTCCAGTAACCCTGTCATCAGATTGATCGCACCACGTTTACCCGCAGCATCCAGCGATGCCCCGCCCCGAAACCGGATCTCAAGCGCGGCAAACGGGATCGAATGATCCTCAACCAGCCATGCCGTCAGCCCACCGGGCGATACCACCTCCTCGATCTTGACTTCGGCCCGCACCGGAAGGGCGGCCATGACACAAACAACAAAAACCGCCGCCGCTTTGTTTATCAAAACCTTCATTGAGTGACCTCCTCGGGACGCATCAGCCAGCCGGTCACAGAGGCTTTGCGATCCAAAACATTGCGCGCGGCGGTCATGATATCCTCTGCTGTCACAGCCTCCAAAATGCCTGGCCAGGCCTGAACATCCGCAACCGTCAGCCCCGTTGTCAACGCTTGTCCATAGCGGTTGGCAATCTGGTCTACATCGTCGCGGGCATAAATCTGACCGGCCCGGATTTGCAGCTTGATACGTTCCAATTGCGCCGCATCAACACCGTCTTTTAGAAACTTTTCCAGCGCTGTATCCATCGCGTCTTCGGCTTGCTGCAAACTGACGTTCGCTTGCGGGACGACAACCATGCTGAACGTCGTATCATCCAACGAAGTGCCGCGATAAAAAACGCCCGTATATGTGGCAAGCTGTTGATCAAACTGCAATTGTTCGGCAAAGAACGATGTCGTCCCACCGCCCAGAATTTCCGCCAGAATTGTCAGGGCCGCTGCGGTTTCCTGCGCGCCACTGTCGCGTTCCGGCGCCAGATATGACCGGCTGACATAAGGCTGCGCGACGCGGGCATCGCGAAATATCATCCGACGCTCAGCCGTCTGCGGTGGCTCCTCAGTGCGCAACCGTTCCGGCAAATCCGGGTTCGCGGGAATGACGCCGTAGTAGGTCTCGGCCAGGGCGCGCACCGCGTCAGGGTCCACATCACCCGACACGACAAGGATCGCATTGTTCGGAGAATAGTAGATATCGTAGAATGTCAGCGCATCTTGCATATCGAGCGTTTCCATCTCATGCATCCAGCCGATGATCGGCGTGCCGTAGCGATGGTTCAGGTATTGCGCCGCATTTCGCTGCTCGCCAAATAGTGCCTGCGGGCTGTTTTCAGTGCGCTGGTTGCGTTCTTCGATGATTACATTACGTTCGGTCGCGATGTTTTCCGGGGTCAGGCGAATATTGCGCATCCGGTCGCTTTCCATGCGCATCATCAATTCCAGCCGATCAGCCGCAATACGTTGAAAATACGCGGTATAATCATAGCTGGTAAAGGCATTGTCGCGGCCACCGTTTGCAGCCACAGTTGCCGACAATTCACCCGCAGCCATTTTGTCGGTGGCTTTGAACAACAGATGTTCCAGAAAATGCGCCACACCGGATGAACCTTTCGGCTCATCCGCAGAACCGGCCTTGTACCAGACCATGTGCTGGACAACCGGTGCGCGGTGGTCTTCGACCACCACAACCTGCATTCCGTTATCCAGGGTGAAATAGCTTACGGCCTCATTCACATCAGCGCGTACTGCGGCAGGCAGCAGTACAGCGGCCATCGCCGCGAAAGTCAGCAATCGGATCATCAAATTGTCCTTTGGGTCAAGTCTTGTGTTCGCAAACAGGTACGCGTCAAAGCGACAGGATCAAGGTAATCTGTCAAATTTGTGAACAGGCTGGCCCGCACTATGGCGGCGATGTAGGGGTCCGCGCGCCCGCACTGCGCCAGCGCCGCAATTCGCTTTTGGCATCAATTGCCTGACGCTTGTACGCTTGATTGTAACGGTCAACCGGCACAATCCGATATTGGGTAAACCGTGCCTTGCGACGGCGGAAATCTGCATCCGACGCGGCCAGGGTTGGGCGAATGTCCTGGGTCACGCCAAAACGACTGGCGTGTTGCACCAATGCCCCATCCGATCCCGGAATAGCACCGCCATCGGCCTGTGCACGACCACCTGTTGCCACGGCTGCTTCCTGTACCGGATAAGTATCGGTCAAATTAGCCTGTCCGGGGGTAGGCGAAGGCAACGACTTGTAGTCATCCGGCGCTTGCAACGGCTTGGCAGGGGCGACGATAAATTCATCTGGCCCGCTAGAGTTCGAGCGCAGCTCGCGCAAACCTTTGTTAGCGCAGGCGCTTAAGGCAACTGTGATCAGGACGAAGGTTGCGATCCGGCGCATGGGGCGTCTCCTTGGCATGTTCTTGTCTAATACCCGACAGCGGCGGGTAATGTCACTGACCTTTTTTCGGCTCGGTTCGATCATTGCCAGTGAAGACAACCAACCCCAGCGCGCCTGCAAACACAAATATATCGGCAAAGTTGAAAACAAACGGGTTGTCAATGCCACAACACGACATATTCAGAAAATCCAGAACATAGCCGTAGACCAGCCGGTCCACGACATTTGCCAAGGCACCCCCGATTAGAAATCCCGCACTTAGGTTGCCCCCCCGCGTCAGTGGTGTGCGCCGAATCCAAAGATAAATCCCGACACAAATCACCAACGCCAGTGCGATCAGCAGCCAACGGCCAAACGCGGCGCCATCACTGAACAGGCCAAAATTGATGCCGCGATTTTCACCGTAGCGAAAATTGAGCAGCGGCGGCAGCACGTCTATTTCACGCACCCGCCACAGCTGCATCGTGTGCACCACGAGGTACTTGGTCAGTTGGTCGGTTACAAAAGCCGCAAACCCAGCCCAGAATACCAGTCGCATACCCGCCCCTTTGCTTAATGCCGAAAGTGGCGCATGCCGGTAAAGACCATGGCCAATCCGGCCTCATCCGCAGCCGCGATCACATCCGCATCGCGCATGGATCCCCCCGGCTGGATCAACGCAGTGGCGCCCGCCTCTGCTGCGGTGACCAAACCGTCAGCAAAAGGAAAAAATGCGTCCGACGCCACGACTGAACCTTTGGTCAACGGCGCGTCCAGCCCCAGGGCCTGCGCCATATCAATCGCTTTTCGTGCCGCAATGCGCGTGCTGTCAACGCGGCTCATCTGGCCTGCACCGACCCCAACCGTGGCGCCGTCTTTGACATAGATAATTGCATTGGATTTGACGTGTTTGGCGACCGTCCAGGCAAACAATAAATCCGCCATCTCATGCGCGCTTGGCGCGCGTTTGGTCACGACTTTCAGATCAGCCATGGTCACATGTCCGACGTCCTTGTCCTGAACCAGATAGCCGCCCGATACTTGCCGAAAGGCCAAAGCTGCCGCCAGCGGATCCGCCAGCCCATCTGTGGTCAGCAGCCGCAGGTTCTTTTTCTCAGCAAAAATGCGCATTGCCTCGGCGTCCGCACCCGGTGCGATAACAACTTCAGTGAAAATATTGCTGATCTCTTGCGCCGTCGCCCCGTCAAGCGGCTGGTTCAGGGCAATAATTCCGCCAAACGCGCTGGTGCGATCACAATCGTAGGCACGGGCATAGGCCTGCGTCAGCGTCTCGCCACGCGCCACACCGCAAGGGTTGGCATGTTTGATAATCGCACAGGCCGGACCATCCGAGGCTGCAAATTCGCTGACCAGCTCAAACGCCGCATCGGTGTCGTTGATGTTGTTATAAGACAGCTCTTTGCCCTGATGTTGGGTTGCGGTTGCAACGCCGGGTCGGTTGCTGCCATCGGTATAGAATGCCGCCGTCTGATGCGGATTTTCGCCGTAACGCAGGCTTTGCGCCAAATTGCCCCCCACCGTGCGCCGGCGCGGCGTACCGCCGGTTTGCGCAGCCATCCATGTGCTGACAGCCGTGTCGTAGGCCGCCGTGCGGGCATAGGCCGTCTGGGCCAGTCGCTGACGCAAAGCATAGGTGGTCTGGCCGTCGTGTGCGGCCAATTCCGCAAGAAAAGGCGCATAATCTTCGACGTCAACGATTACATTCACAAAGCCGTGGTTTTTTGCCGCAGACCGGATCATCGCCGGGCCGCCGATATCAATATTCTCGATCGCGTCCGCATAGGCGGCACCCTTGGCCACAGTTGCCTCAAACGGATAAAGATTGACCACCACCAGATCAATGGGACCAATGTCATGTCTGTCCATTGCCGCCATGTGATCCGCATTATCGCGCAGCGCCAACAGACCGCCATGCACTGCAGGATGCAGCGTTTTGACACGTCCGTCCATCATCTCGGGATAGCCGGTCACATCCGCCACATCGCGCACTTGTAGCCCCGCGTCGCGCAACGCTTTTGCCGTGCCTCCGGTGCTCAGTAACTCCACCCCCCGCGCCGACAATGCGCGCCCCAAATCCACCAGTCCGGTTTTGTCCGACACAGACAACAAGGCACGCGACACAGGGTGAAGTTGGGACATTATTTGATATTCCTTTTAGATCACTTCGTCAGATTAGGCTCATCTCGGCTGAGATCCCGTATGCCAATCGCAGTTTCCTGCGCTTTGGACAAGGACCAGCGGATGCGCGTGGCGTATGACACAGCCCGCCCCGACAACACAATCTGTTTTGCCGACCGCGGCTTGAGACGCCCGGTTTCCAGATACACCGACGGCTCTAAAGCCAACCGGTGCTGGCCGTCATGGCGAAACACCCAAATCTCGCCGCTTTTCAGGGCAACTGAAACCGCAGCGCCGCCCAGATCCAACGTGGCGTCAACCTCTGGATGCAAATGAAACCGCAAATCAAACGAAATCCCGTTCAGGCCCGATTTATCCAGCGCAAGATCAAAGCGACGCTTTTCGGGATCCTCCATCGCCAGCAACATATCTTCGCCTGCCATTGCGCGGCCATCGAATGTCAGTTCCAGCGTGCGCGCATGGGTCAAACCATGCGTATTGCGAAATCCGTCATGCCCGCCCTGAAACCGTAGCGCATCCGTGCTGTGGCCAATTTCAATCGGGACATATTTTGGCGCGTCCACCAGCGCTTCGCGGGCTGTTGTGCGATCCGCATTGCCCAGACGCGCACTGGAATAGCCATCCAGGGACAGCGTCGAATGCGAAGGGGTTGCCCGCCCTGCGCGCCGCCACTCTGGGCCAAAAGACGCACCCGACCCGCAATTCACGATCAACGGACGCCGCCCCGAAGTCACCTCAAGCGCCAGCGTCGAGGCATGCGCATTGTAAGACGCCTTGCCGCCCGGAGGCGGGCTGGCATCAATAATCACACTGGTCCGCCCCGCAGACAGGCGCGCATACCCCATCGACAAACCATCCGGTTGCCGGGTTTTCACCCGCGCCGAGGCCAAAGCATGATCCAGCCAGCCTTCGGTGCCACGCCCGCCGCCATGAAACCGCGCCAATCCACCATCTGCATGACGCAAGGTGCGCAAAGTTGGCGCGATACGCTCAATCGCCTCCAGATGTGCAGCCGGTGTGCCGCGACCGGCATCGCTGAGGGCCGCGGCGGCCCATGTAAGCAACATGAAAACGTTCAATAATTCTTCTGGGTTGCGCGTTGGGAACCCGCCGTGCGGATCAATTTGCGTCCTGCATTCGCGCGCCAGCGCTTTGACAGCCGGATCCGCCAGCGCGTCTTGCCCCTCAAGCGAAAGTCCTGCGTAAATCAGCCCGGTCAATGCCTCAAACCGGGGCAATCCGGGCGGTGCGCCATGCCAGCGTTTGGATAAAAACACTGTCTGCTGGACCAAAGACCGGTAGAATCTATCACTGTCGGGCGCGTCATTTCCGCGCAACATGAAAATCGCATGGTTGATCCAGCGGATCAGCCGCCGTCCGGTCAGATCGGGTGTCCACCCAGGCCCCTTGCCTTGCCCGTATTTGTCGATCCACCCCCACAGCCAGTTCTGCGCAACTTCGCGTGCGTTGACGTCGCCAACGGCTGCCAGATCATCCAACCATGCGAACCCGTGCAATTCCGACAAATACGCCTGATTGGGCGCTTCCAGATCCCACAAATCGGCGCCGGGGTCTTCGACCAGATATCCCGCGAACAGATAATTGCCTGCGATCAACTGCCGCCCGCGCGCAAAGCTGCCAATGGTGCGCGGTTCCGGCGAGGATACAAAGCCCGCCGCCTTGGCACGGGTACGCACGGCGCGCGACGCGTGCCAACGGTTTAAGAACTGCGCTTTGCGAGCCGCAAAACCAAGAGATTGGGACATATCATTGCTCTGCCAAGGGGACGCTCTTTGGCGTTTGGCGCCACCATAGCCGTGCCGGGCGGTCAAGTCACCGTATTATCGAACCTTGCGTGAAATTCCCCGGCAAATGTCACGCAGCCTTGATCAGGCACGCGATATAGAACCCGTCCATGCCACCCAAATCCGCCCAATAGTCAGGGCGCAAGCGCAATCCGCCTTCGGATGTGCGCCATGCGGGATCAATGCCGGGCAGGTCCAGTCGTGACGGATCGGCCTGCATATCAACGTGACGTAGCAACGCCTCGTCGATCTGAACTTCACCCTCGTCCGGCAACAGTGAACAGGTGCAAAAAACCATGCGCCCCCCCGGTTTGACCTGCGTCCATGCGTGGTCCAACATCTCGGTTTGCAGGTCAATCAGGTCTGAAAATTCGGACCCATCCTTGGCGTAGGGCAGGTCTGCGTGCCTGCGGATCGTGCCAGTTGCGGAACAGGGCGCATCCAAAAGCACCGCATCATAAAGACCGGCTTCGGACCGTGCATCGCCAACGTTCAGGGTGGCCGCCAGACCCGTGCGGTCCAGGTTCTCGCGCAACCGCTGCATCCGTCCGGCCGAGTTGTCGACCGCTGTCACCACAGCGCCAGAGGCGGCCAATTGCATTGTTTTGCCGCCCGGTGCGGCGCATAGATCAAGAATGGTTTCACCGCGCACAGGTGCCAGCACTTTGACCGGAAGGGCGGCAGCGGCGTCCTGAACCCACCAATCGCCCGCATCAAACCCCGGCATCGCGGATACTTGTCCTGCGTTTTCAATGCGTACCGACCCGGTTGGCAAAACCGTGCCACCGGTTGCGGACGCTACCGCCTGAGCATCAGTCTTGGCTGTCAGATCCAGCGGTGCGCCTGCGAAATGGGCGATCTCGATCGCCGCCATCGCCTCGCTTCCCCATGCCTGAACCAACGGCCCGCGCAGCCATTTCGGCAAACGCGGTGGCCGCAACGCCGCCCATGCTTCTGGCCCGTCCGCGGCAATTTTCCGCAACACCGCATTGACCAGACCTTTCAGGTGGCTGAGCGTTTTATGGCGTGACGTCAGTTCAACCATCGCATTGACCACACCATGCGCCGCGCCGCCCTGACACAACTCGGTGGTTCCGACCCGCAATACGTTTCGGACGGTCATCGGCGGATTTTTCGACAGGTGTTTTTGCAACAGACGGTCGGCGCGTTCCAACCCGCGCAAAGTATCAAGTGCCAAACGCATCGCGCGCGCGCGGTCATCAGCGGGCAGTTGATCCAACGCACCTGCCGTCAGCAATTCGGGCATCAGGCGCCCCTCTTCCAGCACCTGATCCAATAGGTAGACGGCACTTCTGCGGGCTTGAACGCCGGTGTCTGACATGTCGTTGGTTGCTTTCTTATGACGCTGGCGGGTTGTCTGCGCCAATGTGGCGGTTATATCAAGAGGCAGATGAAAACAGGACTGACCGGAATGGATGACAAAGCGCCTGACGCGTCCGAGACGCAGACAAAGTTGCCAGCCGCGGCTGAGCGTGCCCTGGCCGAAGCAGAAGAGCGTCGCAAGGCCGCAAAAATGCCTGGCCGTGAAACCGAACATGGCGGCCCGTCCGGACCGGAGCCTGTGCGATTTGGCGACTGGGAACGCAAAGGGATTGCCGTCGATTTCTAAAAGGGCGGCAGACTGGAATGGCCCGGATTATTGCCTCACTTCAGTCGAAACTGCGCTGATTTACCCGTGCCCTTATCCGAGGTGAACTTGATATGACTGGCGCTGGCCTGCACTTCTTGACAATTCTGTCCCAAAGAATCGCCGCCCCAAAAAAGGTCGCGGCAAAAATACCCGTCAACCCAAGTCCAGTTGCCGTCAATATCCCAGCGCGCTCCTCGCCCGGAAATCGTCCCGTCCGAAGACACTTCTAACTTCACCAAAGGCCGCGACAGTGTTTTGCCCTGCACCAAAGCGATGAATGCCGACTGGTCACTTACCCTTGCCAAATCTGCGCTGGCATCCTGAGCAAGGCATGACATGACTGCCGCGATTAACATGCCTGACAATTGATTCATTTTCCGCCCCGTATTTGCACCCTGATCCAAGTCGTCATTAAAGTTACGGCTGCCAAGGACAAATGGATCAAAATACCAAAATCGAGCACGACAAAACAGCACGGGGCCGGTTCGCGTCAGCGAATCAGACGCCCGATCTTACTTTTTTGATACCTTAAGTCTCAATAACATTGCCAACTGTTCTTGCATCGCGTAGCATTGCTGCAACCCAAAAAATGATATTCGCGGCGAAGTAATACCAGATTGCATGACAACTAAGTCCAGAGTAGCATTGGCGAATGGCACTTCCTGTCGAGACCTTCTTTTTACACCCGGACGCGCAAGGCACGTTGCAATCGCAAATTCAGCAAATGATTGCGCAGGGCATTCTGTCTGGCCGTTTCCAAAGGGCTGAAAAACTACCCTCGACACGTAAACTGGCGACACATCTTGGTGTCAGCCGGATCACCGTAACGATTGCCTACACGGAATTGTTAGCGAATGATTACCTGACCTCGCGGGGGCGCTCTGGCTATTATGTGTCCGACAATGCTCCAGCACCGCCTGCGTTTTCACCGATCCAGATCGGCCCGGATGCTGTCGACTGGAACCGCGCCATCGGCCAAAAGTTCTGTGGCGGCGACACGCCCCGAAAACCGCCCGACTGGGCAGGTTACCGGTTTCCGTTTATCTATGGCCAGGCCGATCAGACGCTTTTCGATCACGCCAATTGGCGCTTGTGCGCTGTGCAGGCCCTTGGGCAGCGCGACTTTACCTCTTTGACAACGGATTACTACGATCAGGACGATCCGCAGTTAATCGAATTCATCGCGCGCCATACCTTGCCAAGACGCGGCATCACCGCACGACCCGAGCAAATCCTGATCACGATGGGCGCTCAGAATGCTTTGTGGCTGACCGCGCAGGTCCTGTTGACCCAACGCCGCCGCGCAGCGTTGGAAGATCCCTGCTATCACGCATTGCGCGATATTCTGACCCAGTCACGCTGCCATTTGTCGCCGATCCGGGTCGATCAGCAAGGGCTGCCACCAGATGCAATCCCGCCCGATATTGATGTCATTTTCACCACGCCAAGCCATCAATGCCCGACCACAGCAACCATGCCAATGGACCGACGCCGCGCACTGTTGGACCGCGCCCGTGAAATGGACGCGATCATCGTCGAGGATGACTACGAATTCGAAATGTCGTTCCTGAAATCACCGTCTCCGGCACTTAAATCGCTCGATGTGGATGGCCGCGTGATCTATGTCGGCAGCTTTTCCAAATCGCTCTTTCCCGGACTTAGGCTCGGATATCTTGTTGGCTCGGAACCGTTTATCCGTGAGGCGCGCGCACTTCGGGCCTCGGTGCTGCGACATCCGCCGGGACATATACAACGCACCGCCGCGTATTTCCTGTCGCTGGGGCACTACGATGCACTGGTACGCCGCATGGGCAACGCGTTTCACGAACGTCGCCAGGTGATGCAGCAGGCGATCACCGAAAGTGGCCTGCAAATTGCCGGGCAAGGGGCCTATGGCGGTTCCTCTTTTTGGATGCGGGCACCAAACGCCGCAGACACCGAAGAAATCGCCAAGCGGTTGCGATCAAAAGGCGTGCTGATCGAACCCGGTAGAGCGTTTTTCGGCGGCGCAAACCCGCCGCGGAATTTCTACCGCTTGGCCTATTCGTCGATCCCGGCCAACCGGATCGCCGAAGGTGTCTCCAGGGTAGCCGATGAAATGCACAATGGATGACAACTGGCTCTACGATGACGGATCATTTGGCCCTAACTACGGGAATGTCTTCCCTCTAGGTTCGCGTCCAACCACGGGGATTCGCCCAATTTCAGGCTATCAGGAGCAATTGCTATGAAAATGACCACCGAAGAAGCTTTCGTAAAAACGCTGCAAATGCATGGCATCGACAATGCATTCGGCATCATCGGATCTGCCATGATGCCAATCTCTGACATCTTTCCAGATGCGGGCATCAAGTTCTGGGATTGTGCACACGAAACATCCGGCGGCATGATGGCTGACGGTTTCACCCGCGCTACCGGCAAAATGTCGATGATGATCGCGCAAAACGGTCCCGGCATCACCAACTTTGTCACACCAGTCAAAACCGCCTATTGGAACCACACACCACTTTTGCTGGTGACACCACAAGCGGCCAACAAGACCATCGGTCAGGGCGGGTTCCAGGAAATGGAACAGATGAACCTCTTTGCCGATTGCGTCGCCTACCAGGAAGAAGTGCGTGACCCGACACGCATCGCCGAAACCCTGAACCGTGTGATCATGCAAGCCAAACGCGCATCCGCCCCGGCACAGATCAACATCCCGCGTGATTTCTGGACCCAAGTCATTGACATCGAATTGCCGGTGATCGTTGATTTTGAATTGCCGCAAGGTGGCGCAGACGCCGTACAAAACGCCGCCGACTTGCTGTCTTCCGCGAAATTCCCGGTCATTCTGAACGGTGCAGGTGCAATCCTGTCCAAAGGCGGCATCGAAGCGTCCCGCGTTCTGGCAGAAACCCTCGATGCGCCGGTTTGTGTGGGCTACCAGCACAATGACGCCTTCCCCGGCAACCACCCGCTTTTTGCAGGACCTTTGGGCTACAACGGCTCCAAAGCGGGCATGGAGTTGATCTCCAAGGCGGACGTTGTTCTGTGTCTGGGCACACGGTTGAACCCCTTCTCGACCCTGCCAGGCTACGGTATTGACTATTGGCCAACAGGCGCCAAGATTATTCAGGTAGACCTGAACCCTGACCGCATCGGCCTGACCAAGAAGGTCACTGTCGGTATCGTTGGCGATGCCGCCAAGGTTGCAAACTCCATCGCGGCCAAACTGTCCGATGCCGCTGGCGACACCGATCGCAAGGCCCGCAAGGAGATGATCGCACAGACCAAATCTGCATGGGCGCAAGAACTGACGTCCATGACAGAAGAGCAGGACGATCCCGGCACAAACTGGAACGTCCGTGCCCGTAAGGCGAAACCTGATTGGATGGCCCCACGTATGGCATGGCGCGCGATTCAGGCCGCTTTGCCGGTCGAGGCGATCATTTCGTCGGACATTGGCAACAACTGCGCCATCGGCAATGCCTACCCGTCGTTCAACGACAGCCGCAAGTATCTGGCACCGGGTCTGTTTGGCCCATGTGGCTATGGCTTGCCGTCCATCGTTGGTGCAAAAATCGGTCGTCCTGACGTGCCGGTTGTTGGCTTTGCCGGCGACGGCGCTTTTGGTATTTCGGTCAACGAACTGACGGCCATTGGTCGCGGCGACTGGCCTGCCATCACGCAGATCGTATTCCGCAACTACCAGTGGGGCGCGGAAAAGCGAAACTCGACCCTGTGGTTTGACGACAACTTTGTCGGCACCGAACTGGACGAAGGCGTGTCCTATGCAGGCATCGCCAACGCCTGTGGTCTCAAAGGTGTTGTTGCCCGCACACAAGATGAGTTGACGGCAGCGCTGGATCAAGCGATCAAAGACCAAATGGAAAATGGCATCACGACGCTGATTGAGGCGATGATCAACCAGGAACTTGGTGATCCTTTCCGGCGTGACGCAATGAAAAAACCGGTCGAAGTGGCCGGCATTTCAAAAGCCGACATGCAACAGCAAGTCGTTTAAGAAAGTTGCGTTTCGACGCACCATACGAAAGGGTTTGGCCATGAGCGTGTTGCAAGGTTTACAAGACCGCGCAGCCACTCGGCCCGCCCACATTGTCCTAAGCGAAGGCCACGATCCCAGGGTCGTGGCCGGTGCCGTTGCAGCCACACGTGCCGGTATTGCCCGGATTACGTTGGTTGGCGCAAAATCCGAAGTTCAGGCGCGCCTGAACGCCGCCGCTCCGGATGGCACGCAACAGATAGGCATCGAAGATCCACAAACCTCAGTGCTGACCGAAGAATTCACTCAGACCTATTTTGATTTGCGCAAACACAAAGGTGTCAGCAAAGACGTGGCCGCCACGCAGGCGCATGATCCGCTGGTGTTTGCCGCGATGATGGTGCGTAACGACCATGCTGATGGCACCATCGGTGGCGCCGTATCAACGACGTCCGACACCGTCCGTGCTGCATTGCAAATCATTGGCAAAGCACCGGATGCTGCCATCGTCTCCAGCTTTTTTCTGATGGAGTTGCCAGCCGGGCATCCATCGGGCCGCGATGCCATGATTTTTGGCGATTGCGGTCTGGTCATTGAACCGGATGCGGCTGAACTGGCAGAAATTGCGGCAGCATCTGCGGCATCATGTCAGCGGCTTTTGGCGGTCACACCGAACGTCGGCCTTTTGTCGTTCTCAACCAAAGGCAGTGCGCGCCACGCATCCGTCACCGCTGTCTGCGATGCGTTGGCCTTGCTGCAAGCCCGCCTTCCCGATCTGATTTGTGATGGTGAGTTGCAGTTTGATGCAGCATTCGTCCCCGATGTCGCCGCCTCTAAAGCGCCCGAATCGCCGGTTGCAGGCCTTGCCAATGTCCTGATTTTTCCCAATCTGGCGGCAGGCAATATTGGCTACAAAATTGCACAACGTATCGGCGGGGCGACTGCCATTGGCCCGATCCTCCAAGGCCTTGCAAAACCTGCGAATGACCTATCTCGCGGGTGTAGTGCCCAGGATGTATTCAACATGATATCCGTTACCACGCTTCAGGCCCAAGATGGCTGATCTTTGGTCAGCACTGTCACTGACGCCATCTGATGCGATTGCCCTTGCGGCGATTTGCTTTGTTGCCGGGCTTGTGCGCGGATTTACCGGGTTTGCGCTGTCTGCCTTTGCCCTGACTTTGGCGGTTCTCATCTTGCCCCCTGTTGAGCTTATTCCCGTCATGTGGTGGCTGGAAATCACTGCCTCGTTGGTCATGTTGCGTAACGGCTGGGACGGGGCGGATCTTGGGGCAGCTTTGTTATTGGCAGCAGGATCGACGCTGGGTCTGGTGATCGGCCTTAGCCTGACAACCAGCATTGATCCGGTCCTGTCGCGCACCATCGCGCTTTACCTTTTGATCGGGTTGGCGCTTTTGCAACTCGCCAAGGTACGCATCCCGCATCTAGCAAGTCAAACAGGCACCATCGGCACCGGTATTTTGGCGGGCATTGCCACAGGGCTGGCCGGTGTTGGCGGTATGGTTGTCGCCCTTTATGTGCTGGCCCGCAACGACGAGCCCGCAAAAATGCGCGCCACTTTGGTTGCCTTCCTGTTTCTGGTGTCCTGCACATCCCTTGTGACCCACCTTTGGTTTGGCACAATGAACCCCACTTCAGCCCTGCGCGGTTTGGCGTTTGTCCTGCCTTGTGTTGCAGGCGTCCTGCTGGGCCAGCGCTTTTTCACACCCCGTTTTCAACCCTACTACCGGCCCGCATGCCTGTCGCTTCTGATCGGTCTGGGGACCGTGTCGTTGCTGCGCAGCGCGCTTTGATCGAAAGGATCCAACCGATGAACCAACCCAAAGTTGACCTGTCCCCAAAGGTATCAGACGAGATCCGGAAAACGACCTGTTACATGTGCGCGTGCCGCTGTGGCATTAACGTGCATCTCAAGGACGGCAAAGTATCCTACATCGAGGGCAACAGGGACCACCCGGTCAACCAAGGCGTGCTTTGCGCCAAGGGATCGGCAGGCATCATGCAGGTCAATGCGCCCTCGCGATTGCGCGCGCCTTTGAAACGTGTGGGTCCACGCGGGTCAGGTGAATTTGAAGAAATCAGCTGGGACGAAGCCCTGCAAATTGCCACAGACTGGCTGGAGCCTGTGCGCCGCGAAAACCCCGAGAAACTGGCGTTTTTTACCGGGCGCGATCAGTCGCAATCCTTTACCAGCTTCTGGGCACAGAATTTCGGCACCCCGAACTATGCCGCCCACGGTGGGTTTTGTTCGGTCAACATGGCCGCTGCCGGTATCTATACGATGGGCGGCGCGTTTTGGGAATTTGGTCAGCCCGACTGGGATCATACCAAACTATTCATGCTGTTCGGTGTTGCCGAGGACCACGACAGCAACCCGATCAAGATGGGGCTGGGCAAGATCAAAGCCCGCGGCGCGCGGGTAATCGGGGTCAACCCCATTCGCACCGGCTATAACGCGGTTGCCGACGATTGGGTCGGGATCACGCCGGGCACGGACGGGCTGTTTATCCTGTCGATGATCCACGTGCTGATGAAATCAGGCCGTATGGATCTGAATTATCTGGCGCGTTATACCAATGCGCCGGTTTTGGTGAACAATGACCCGGCCTCGCCAGACTATGGTCTGTTCCTGCGAGACAAAGCTGGCAAGGAACTTGTTGTCGATCGCAAAACCGGCAAACTGACTGCATTTGATAAACCCGGCGTGCGCCCTGATTTGGCCGCCACTTACGAAAAAGACGGCATCACCCACCGTCCGGTTTTTCACAAGATGGCCGAACAGTATCTCGACGATCAATATGCGCCCGAAGCGGTTGCGGATCGTTGCGGCATTCCGGCAACGCGCATTCGCGATATCGCGTCAGAACTGGCTCGCGTCGCCTTTGACGAGGCGTTTGAACTAGATCACGAATGGACCGATTTTCGGGGCGAGACCCATAAGACAATGACCGGCAGACCCGTGTCCTTCCACGCGATGCGCGGCATTTCGGCCCATGCCAACGGGTTCCAGACCTGCCGCGCGCTGCATGTGTTGCAAATCATCCTTGGCACGGTCGAAGTGCCCGGCGGCTTTCGGTTCAAACCACCCTACCCCAAGCCAGCAACGGCCCATCCCAAACCGCATTGCGGCGTTCAGCCAAACACACCCCTGGACGGCCCGCATCTGGGGTTTGTCCAGGGTCCAGACGACCTGATGCTAAAACCAGACGGAACACCCGCGCGCATCGACAAGGCCTTTACATGGGAAAATCCGATGTCCAGCCACGGGCTGATGCATATGGTGATCTCAAACGCCCACGCGGGCGATCCCTATAAAATCGACACGTTGTTTATGTATATGGCCAATATGTCGTGGAATTCCTCGATGAATTCCGGCGGTGTGATGGAGATGTTGACCGACAAAAACGAGGATGGCGACTATGTCATTCCGCGCATCATCTATTCTGACGCATACAGTTCCGAAATGGTGGCTTACGCGGATCTGATCTTACCCGATACCACCTATCTGGAACGCCACGACTGTATCTCGCTTCTGGACCGGCCGATCTGCGAAGCCGACGCCGCCGCAGATGCCATCCGTTGGCCGGTGATTGAACCTGACCGCGATGTGCGCGGGTTTCAATCGGTGCTGTGTGAATTGGGTGCGAAACTAAAACTGCCCGGGTTTATCAATGACAACGGAAGCCAGAAATATGCCGACTATGGTGACTATA
>JBAUHN010000228.1:0-5456 GCA_049680295.1 Sulfitobacter sp. | reverse complement strand
GTGCCGACCTGCTGCTGCTAATCCGCCTCTGAGCGTGCCATCCGGCGCGCCCGCTCAGAGGGATGTGCCGCGCGCCAAGGATTTCTAAAGACAGCAGAACAGAAAGATACCGATATGACCGATACATCCAAACAGGACCGCGTCCTGATTTTTGACACCACCTTGCGCGATGGCGAACAATCCCCCGGTGCCACCATGACCCACGCCGAAAAGATCGAGATTGCCGGTCTATTGGACGAAATGGGCGTCGATATCATCGAGGCCGGGTTTCCCATTGCGTCCGAGGGCGATTTTAATGCGGTGTCCGAGATTGCCCGCCAGTCAAAATCCGCCGTAATCTGCGGATTGGCACGCGCGCAAATCGGCGACATTGACCGATGTTGGGAGGCCGTAAAACACGCAAGCCAGCCGCGCATTCACACCTTTATCGGCACCTCGCCGCTGCACCGCGCCATTCCCAACCTCACCAAGGACGAAATGGCGGATCGCATTCACGACACGGTCACCCATGCGCGCAACCTGTGCGAAAACGTGCAGTGGTCACCGATGGATGCGACCCGCACCGAAGAGGATTATCTGTGCCGCACGGTCGAAATTGCGATCAGGGCCGGAGCTACGACAATCAACATTCCCGACACCGTTGGCTACACGGCCCCGCGCGAATCTGCCGCATTGATCGCGATGTTGCTGGAAAAAGTGCCCGGCGCGGATGAGATCGTCTTTGCCACCCATTGCCACAACGACCTTGGGATGGCGACTGCCAACTCACTGGCGGCGGTTGAGGCAGGCGCGCGGCAAGTAGAATGTACCATCAATGGTTTGGGCGAACGTGCGGGCAATACAGCACTGGAAGAGGTCGTGATGGCCTTGAAAGTGCGCAATGACATAATGCCGTATCAAACCCGGATCGATTCCACCAAAATCATGAACTTGTCACGAAGGGTGGCGGCGGTATCGGGCTTTGCGGTGCAGTTCAACAAGGCGATTGTTGGCAAAAACGCCTTTGCGCACGAATCTGGCATCCATCAGGATGGCATGCTGAAAAACGCAGAAACCTTTGAGATTATGCGCCCAGAAGATGTCGGTTTGACAGAGACCAATATCGTCATGGGCAAACATTCTGGCCGCGCGGCCTTGCGCTCCAAGCTTGAGGATCTGGGATTTGAACTGGGCGACAATCAATTGAAGGACGTGTTTGTACGCTTCAAGGAATTGGCCGACCGAAAAAAGGAAATCTATGACGACGATCTGATTGCTTTGATGCGCACTTCGTCTGATCCCGAAAGTGACCGGATCAAGCTGGTGTCGATGCAGGTCGTTTGCGGCACTGATGGCCCGCAAAAAGCGGATATGGTGCTGAACATTGACGGCGTCGAACACAGCACCTCTCAGACCGGCGACGGGCCGGTTGATGCATCGTTCAACGCGATCAAGGCGATGGTGCCGCACGAGGCCCGATTGCAGCTTTATCAGGTGCATGCAGTGACCGAAGGCACGGATGCGCAGGCCACCGTGTCCGTGCGGATGGAGGAAGATGGCCGGATCGTGACCGGGCAATCAGCCGACACCGACACCGTTGTCGCCAGCACACGTGCCTATATCCACGCTCTGAACCGGCTGATGGTGCGGCGCGACAAATCTCCGGCGGGCGCTGACACCCGCGAAATCAGTTACAAGGACGTCAGCTAAGACGTCTGGCGGTCCTTTGGCCGGGACCGCCAGTCCCCCCTTCGCCCAAGTCGCAGCCGGATTTCCGGCAACAACAGGCCGACCTTGTGCATAAACGCCTCTTTCGCCTGACCGATCTGCACCCTATAAGACCCGTCAACCCGCACATGTCAGATGCGCAGGGTGTTTACGTTTTTTTGCAAGGTTACGAACGTCATGCCGATTTTTGAAAGTCTCCGCGATCTGTTTTCTCAAGACATGGCGATCGATCTGGGAACTGCGAATACTCTGGTCTACATCAAGGGTCGGGGGGTTATCCTGTCGGAACCTTCTGTGGTAGCCTATCACGTCAAGGATGGCGTGAAGAAAGTGCTGGCTGTTGGCGAAGACGCCAAGCTGATGCTGGGTCGCACGCCGGGCAGTATCGAAGCAATCCGCCCGATGCGTGAAGGCGTGATTGCGGATTTTGCCACCGCCGAAGAGATGATCAAGCATTTCATCCGCAAAGTGCACAAACGCTCGGTCTTTTCCAAGCCCAAGATCATTGTCTGTGTCCCCCACGGGGCCACACCGGTTGAAAAACGCGCCATTCGTCAGTCGGTATTGTCTGCTGGCGCGCGCCGTGCCGGATTGATCGCGGAACCGATTGCTGCAGCCATCGGTGCAGGTATGCCCATCACCGATCCCACCGGCAACATGGTTGTCGACATCGGTGGCGGTACGACGGAAGTCGCGGTTTTGTCCTTGGGCGATATCGTTTACGCCCGCTCTGTGCGCGTCGGTGGCGACCGCATGGACGAGGCGATCATCAGCTATTTGCGACGCCAGCAAAACCTGCTGGTCGGCGAAACCACGGCCGAGCGGATCAAGACATCTATCGGGACCGCACGAATGCCAGATGACGGGCGTGGGTCATCCATGCAGATCCGTGGCCGCGATCTTTTGAACGGCGTGCCCAAAGAAATCGAAGTCACCCAAGCACAGATTGCCGAAGCTTTGGCCGAACCGGTGCAACAAATATGCGAGGCCGTGATGACCGCGCTTGAAACCACGCCCCCCGATCTGGCGGCGGACATCGTTGATCGTGGTGTGATGCTAACCGGCGGTGGGGCCTTGCTGGGCGATCTTGATCTGGCGTTACGCGAACAGACAGGTCTGGCGGTATCCATCGCGGATGAGCCGCTAAATTGCGTGGCCCTGGGGACTGGCAAAGCGTTGGAGTTTGAAAAGCAACTGCGTCACGCCATCGACTACGATAGCTGAACCGGTCAAACTAGTGTATCCAAGGAGCGGCAGGCGTGCCCTGCCCTTCTAGCCCGCGGCAGGCGCAGGACCCGTTACAACGATGGCACAGGACCAATCCTCAGCAAGTGACTATACCGGCCCGCTGCGCCGGATGCTTTTGGGCATTATCGTGTTGCTATTGGTTGCCACATTTCTGATCTGGCGCATCGACAGTCCAAGAATCGAAAGATTTCGCGCCCAGATCACCGATGCTTTGGTGCCTAATCTGGATTGGGCGATGGCCCCGGTGACCGGCACGATCAATCTGTTGCGTGATTTCCAAAGCTACCGCCGTCTGGAAGAACAAAACCGCGAATTGCGCAGCGAATTGCGCCAAATGCAGGCCTGGAAAGAGGCGGCCTTGCAATTGGAACAGGAAAACGCGCGGTTGCTGGATTTGAATAACGTGCGTCTTGATCCGCGCCTGACCTTCATCACCGGGGTTGTCCTGGCTGATTCCGGATCGCCTTTTCGCCAATCAGTTTTGCTGAATGTCGGGGGCCGTGATGGCCTGATCGACGGTTGGGCGACAATGGATGGAATTGGCCTGGTCGGGCGGATATCCGGCGTTGCCGAGAACACAGCGCGCGTGATTTTGCTGACTGATGCCTCCAGCCGGATCCCCGCAACAATCCAGCCCAGTGGGCAGCACGCGATTGTGGCGGGCGACAATTCGGCAGCCCCGCCTATCGACTTTCTGGAAAGTCCCGATCTGGTGCGGCCCGGCGACCGGGTTATCAGTTCGGGCGATGGTGGCGTATTTCCAGCGGGGTTGCTTATTGGGCAAGTCGCAGCCGACCCCGGCGGGCGATTGCGCGTCAGACTGGCCGCAGACTACGAGCGGCTCGAATTTTTGCGGGTGTTGCGACACCACGGCAACCCGCCCGTGTCGGATGCCGCACAAATCATCGGACCGCAATTTCCGTCACAGGATGAGGCTGAACAGTGACCGATCAGTCATTGATGCGATTGTGGGGAATGCGCGCGGGGTTTGCGGTCATCGTGCTGGTAATCTTGTTTTTCCACCTCTTGCCTTTGGAAACCACGCCGCGCCGTTGGGCAGCACCTGACCTGTTGTTGGCGTTTGCCTGCGCCTGGAGCTTGCGCCGTCCCGAATACATCCCCGCCAGTCTCCTTGCATTGCTGTTTTTGCTGTCAGACATGTTGTTGCAACGCCCGCCGGGGCTATGGGCGGTATTGGCTCTGATTGGTTGCGAAAACCTGAAAGGTCGTGCGCGGGGCTTGCGGGATGGCAGCTTTACGGCTGAATGGCTGACGGTCGCCGCAATTATCGTTGCAATCGCGCTGGCGAACCGGCTTTTGCTGACAATATTTTTTGTACCTTTACCTAATTTCGCACTGGTCCTTTTCCAATTGGCGATGACTTTGCTATTCTATCCGCTCGTCGTTGCTGTTTCCCATTGGGGAATGGGTGTGCGCAAATCCGCGCCCGGCGATCTGGATGCACGCGGAGGTCGGTCATGAGGCGCAGCAGAGCGGACACAGAGGTAAGCCACCGCAAGATCAGCAGGCGCGCGGCTTTGCTGGGCGGCGTGCAACTGTTGTTCGCGGGTGGTCTTGCGGCGCGGATGCGATACCTGCAAATTGAGCAGGCTGACCAGTTTCGATTGCTGGCCGAAGAAAACCGCATCAACATCCGATTGATCCCACCCGATCGCGGCGAGGTTTTTGATCGCAACGGCGTTCGGCTGGCGCAAAACGTGCCATCCTACCGGATTGTGATCGTTCGCGAAGACGCAGGCGACGTCGACGAAGTCATCAACAAGCTGAAGAAAATCGTTGACCTGAAACCGGATGCAATCGTCCGGGCGATGGCGGAAATGAAACGCTCGGCGCCTTTTTTGCCGGTGACCGTCGCAGAAAATGTCAGTTGGGATGATCTAAGCCGGGTGTCGATCAACGCGCCCGCATTGCCCGGTGTCACGCCCGAGGTCGGCCTGACACGGGTCTACCCCCGAGGCTCTGATCTGGCGCATGTTTTAGGCTATGTTGGCCCGGTCAGCGACTATGATCTCGATAGGATCGAAGACCCGGATCAGTTGTTGTTGATCCCACGTTTTCAGATTGGCAAGGTCGGCGTCGAGGCTAAGGCCGAAACCGAAATGCGCGGCAAGGCGGGGGCCAAACGGGTCGAAGTGAACGCCACAGGCCGCATCATGCGCGAATTGGACCGCCGTGAAGGTCAGGCCGGGTCGGACCTGCAATTGACCATTGATACCAAGCTGCAAAGCTATGTTCAGGCGCGGCTGGATGGCGAAAGCGCCAGCGCGGTTGTGATTGATTGCGACACCGGCGATCTGGTGGCCTGTGCATCAGCCCCGACATTTGATCCCAATTTGTTTGTCACCGGCATCTCGGTTGCGGACTACAAATCACTGACCGATGACAAATATCGCCCGCTGGCCAATAAATCGGTGCAGGGGACCTACCCGCCGGGTTCGACATTCAAGATGATGACCGCAATGGCGGCCCTTGAGGAAGGG
>JBAUHN010000227.1:0-3580 GCA_049680295.1 Sulfitobacter sp. | reverse complement strand
GTATAGGTTGGGGATACTTGTTCAGGCTTGGCGCCCAGCGTCAAGAGGCCGGGGATAACGGCAGGCCTGTGGTTAAAAGACTGTGGCACGGGACAATCCTTTCCGGACCCGCAGTGAGTAAAGCAGTTTTTGACGAAACAAGAGTTGGGGCGGCAGAGTGGCACAAGGTTTTCTAGGCGGGGTTTTTTGGGGCTGCGTTGTCAGCGTCGGTGTGGCTGGCGTCGCATCCGTTGTTGCGGATCGTCTGGCGCCGGGTCAGGTCACGTCCGCAGTTGAAACACCAGCAGCAACGGCTGAAACCGTTACCGACAGTGCTGAGGTTGAGACAGTGTTATCTGCCGATCAGGCGGACCCGGACGTTTCGGACCAAATCGGCACAGAACCCGCAACCACGCCTGCCGACGCTGACACTGTTTCAGATAGTGCGCCCTTACCGGCAGACGCCGCACCGCAGGTTCCACAAACAGAGGTTGTTGGTGGGCTGAATGCACCGGACACGCCGACTGAAGGCGGCGCGATTGTCGTTACACCTGATGATCCGGTTGAGGCGGCACCGCAGACCAAATTGGCAGATGCACCGGCGGAACCGTCCAATCTGTCCTTGACGACACAGGCCCCGCAAATGCCGCAAACGCCAGGTGGCACTGACAGCGCCGATCTGGACACGCCCCGTGCTGATACCGGCGTCGCGCAAGCACCTGATCCTGATATCAACGCGCCTGACATTGCCGAAGCGGTGCCCTCTGCGGATGATCCAGAAGGCACGCCCGTGCCGCAGACACCCGTCGTGCAGGCCCCGCAAACGCCAGACGCGACAGATGACGCGAATGAGCCGACTGATGACGTGGCGGATGCGTCAGATGAAAACGCGCGCCCCACTGTGGGCAAACCCGCAGGCACGCTTAGCGATCTGGGGCAGGCCGTCGTGGTCAACAGGTTGCCCTCATTTGAGGAGGCGGAACCTGCTGATCCGGATGCCGCGCAGGCAATGCCAGAGGCGGATATGCCGCCAATCCAGCGCTTTGCAGCACCTTTTGACAATCCGGATGGCAAACCAATGATGTCGATTGTGTTGATTGATGAAGGCCATGATCTGACCGCTGAAGGCGTCGGACTGGCCGCCCTTCGTGCCTTTCCCTATCCGATCAGCCTGGCCATTGATCCCAACATGCCAAACGCGGCAGAACGCATGAACAGATACCGCGCCGAAGGGTTCGAAGTGCTGGCCCTGATCAATCTGCCCGAGCGGGCCAATGCCACAGATGCCGAAGTGTCCGTCGCCGCCGCATTGGATGTCCTATCGGATGCGGTCGCGGTGATCGAGGGCACCGGTACCGGTGTGCAAACCACACGCGCTGCGGCCGATCAGGTGACCGCGATACTGGCGCAAAGCGGTCATGGGTTTGTCACCCGCAATCAAGGGCTGAACACCGTACAGAAACTGGCGCAGCGCAGCGGTGTGCCATCCGCCACGGTTTTCCGGGATTTCGACAGCAAAGATCAGACCCAGACGGTGATCCGGCGTTTTCTCGATCAGGCAGCCTTTCGCGCCGGTCAGGAGGGGGCTGTGATCATGTTGGGGCGGGTGCGTCTCGAAACGATCTCGGCGCTATTGCTCTGGGGGTTGCAAAACCGGGCGTCACAGGTCGCAATGGCGCCGGTATCGGCTGTTCTGACGATGGAATAAGTAACCCTGTGTAACAACGAAGTGCCGGTCCCTTCGCACTGAAATCATCGGTTTCTGGCCGCCTGATCTGTTCAGATGCGCTCGAAGTGCAATTGATCTTGCCATGCAACTTGGCGTTGCGCCGCAATTTTGCCCTCTACCCGTCTTATCAACACCTGTTTTATTCGTATTTTCGGATAAATGACACGATAGGCACGGTGATTTGGAAATCTTACTGTATATTTTGGTGTTGGTGGCGGGCGTATATTTTCTGGCGTTCGGTGCTGGGCATGACAAAAACCCAAGGCGTGATAGACCAGATACCTTCGTCCAGAAGAAACCGAAAACGCCGCCAAGACCCAGAAGAAAACCACCGCCTTTCGACGCGAAAACCGCGCAGCCTCAACCGGCTGATAAAGTCCTAAGCGGACCTGTCTATGTGATCGACGGCGATAGTATCGTTATCAAAAAAACGCAGATACGCATCTTCGGGGTCGATGCGCCCGAGATCAACCACCCCTATGGAAAAAAGGCCAAATGGGCGATGGTTTCGCTGTGCAAGGGCCAAACTGTGCGCGCAGAGGTTACCGAGGTCGACGCATATGGGCGGGCGGTCGCGAAATGCTATTTACCAGATGGCCGGGATCTGTCCGCTGAAATGGTCAAACAGGGCTTGGCGATCGACTGGCCGAAATTCTCAGGGGGAAAGTACCAGTCGCTGGAGACATCTGGCATCAGAAAAAAACTATGGCTTGCGGATGCGCGGCAAAAGGGCCGCATGCACATCTGGGAGCAATTCGACTACGACGCATACAGAGCGCGGGCCTCAAACGGTCATAACACCTCAAGAAAAACCTGAGCATCGCTGCCTGACAGCGGAATAGATCGCCTGGCTTTTAGCTATTGCCGCCATCCGTAAAACGTGCGGCATCAGAAGCTGCACGGCGGATCGCGCCTGATTTATGCACGGTTTCCATAAACTCTGCCTGGGGATCGCTGTCATAGACAACGCCGCCGCCCGCCTGAATATACAGCTTTTCGTCCTGCACCACGGCGGAGCGTAGTGCGATGCACATATCCATATCGCCACCGGCGCTAAAGTAACCGACACCACCGCCGTATAGCCCGCGTTTTTCAGGCTCTAACTCGTCGATAATCTCCATCGCGCGCACCTTGGGGGCGCCTGATACAGTGCCTGCGGGCATGCCGGCAAAAAACGCATCCAGCGCATCGCATCCCTCGTTCAGCTCACCCACCACGTTTGAGACGATATGCATCACATGGCTGTAACGTTCGACGATGAATTCCTCAGTCGGGCGCACGGTGCCGATCTTGGCAACGCGGCCCACATCATTCCGACCCAGATCGAGCAGCATCAGATGTTCGGCCAGTTCCTTTTCGTCGGCCAAAAGATCGGCCTCCAACGCGCGATCCTCTTCCGGCGTCGCACCACGGGGGCGGGTGCCTGCAATGGGGCGAATGGTCACTTCGTTGCCAAACACACGCACCAGAATTTCCGGGCTGGCGCCGATCACCTGAAATCCGCCAAAGTTAAAGTAAAACATAAAGGGCGACGGGTTGGTGCGGCGCAGGCTGCGATAAAGCGCAAAAGGGGGTTGGCGAAAATCCTGGGTCCAGCGTTGCGAGGGGACAACCTGAAAGATATCGCCCGCCTGAATATAATCGCGCGCGGTTTCCACGGCCTGCAAGTAGCCGTCATGGGTGAAATTGCTGACCGGTTCGCCGACCGGTTCCGCGTCGCCCAGATTGCGGCTGGTGGCAGGCATCGGGCGTTCTAGATCACATACCGCGTCCATCACCCGTTCTGCGGCCTGTGCATAGGCCGCCCGCGCAGTTTGCCCGTCCGAGACCCAGGCAGGCGAGACAACCGTGACCTCGCCCTTTACCCCGTCC
>JBAUHN010000226.1:0-19917 GCA_049680295.1 Sulfitobacter sp. | reverse complement strand
CTGTGTGTTTTTATTGCTATTTGGCTGACGATCTGTGTTATTTTGTCCGAAATGGATGGTTTTTGCCGGAAAATCCTGGTGTCCGGCGGTCATTAGTCACTGGTCGCGTCAATGACACCTGATGCGGGATTTGCCGTAACCTGATGTACGGACCGCATGAACGCGCGGATAACCGGGACGTCTCGACGCATTTTCAGGTGGATCAGGGTTTCGACCATCTTTAGATTGATGCCGGTGATTTTCAGGCGTTGCAGGCGGTCATCGTGGCCGTATTCTGCCTCGGATACAAAACCGATACCGGCGCCCGAGGCGACAACTTCGCGCATGGCTTCGCGGCCATCGACCTCGATCACAGGTTTCAAGCGGAGTTTCTGACCTTGCGCGACCTCTTCGAGATTGGCGCGTGTGCGCGACCCGACCTCGCGAAAAACCAAAGGCCAGTTTGGCAGGTCGGAAAAGGCAAGCGCATCTTGGTTTTCGGGCAGGAAACCTTTGGCAGTGATTGCGATGATCGGGGTTTGACCCAGATTGAAGGCGTCCAGTTCCTTGGCGGCCGGGTGGTTTCCGACCACGCCAACTTCGGCATCGTAGTTGCGCAGACGGGTCAGGACTTCTTGGGTGTTGCCGGTCTGGATGGACAGGAAAACCTTTGGGTGGTGCTGGCGAAAGTGGCTGATGGCATCGGTAATATGCAGCGCGGAATCGGCGATAATGCGCAACGTGCCGGTGATCGCAGACTGAGATTTCCCAAGGTATTCGCCGATGCCCTGTTCAATTTCAAAGAATTGTTTGGTCAGGCGGAACAGGCCTTCACCTGCTTTGGTCAGGTGAATTTGTCGGCGGTCACGGTGAAACAGCAATGTGTCGTGTGTTTGTTCCAGGCGTTTTACCTGATCGGACAGGGCAGGCTGGGTCTGGTTCAAAACGCCAGCCGCATGTGAAAACCCGCCGTAAAGGGCGACATAGTGAAATGCACGTAGCTGGCTGTAACGCATGTTGCGGGCCTTTGATGAAACTATGGGGCGTTGCCATGTATCATAAAAGCTTATTGATGGATAAGTAATGCGGATTTTACATATGGAACGAGAAAGCGCATTTTCGCAGTATACCTGTCAATGAACGGATCAACGTTATGGCCAATGTTCAAATCCCCAAACCCAAGTTGGGCGAGCCGTATCTTTTGACACCCGGCCCGCTGACGACGTCCTATGATGTGAAAAAGGCGATGTTGCGCGACTGGGGCAGTTGGGATGGTGATTTTCGCGCTATGACTCGCGACATGCGGAACCGGCTTTTGGCACTGATTGGTCCGGGTGCTGATGCGTTTGATTGTGTGCCGATACAAGGGTCGGGATCCTACTGCGTTGAGGCGATGCTAGGCACTTTTGTGCCAAGGGATGGCAAGGTTCTGGTACTGGCCAATGGTGCCTACGGATTGCGCGCCGCACAGACGATGGCCTGTATCGGCCGTGATTATCATCTGCTCGACAAGGGCGACTACCTGCCGCCGCGCGGCGATGAGGTTACCGAAATTCTGGCCGATGATCCGACGATCACCCATGTTTTGATCATTCACTGCGAGACGAGTTCGGGGATATTGAACCCCCTGCAAGAGCTTGCTGATGCGGCACGTGCAGCCGGGCGAAAGGTTCTGATTGACAGCATGTCGGCCTTTGGCGCGATTGAATGTGACGCGCAGAAAATCGGATACACGGCAATGGTGTCATCGGCGAATAAGTGTATCGAAGGGGTGCCGGGCTTTGGCTTTGTCATTGCGCGCAAGGATGAAATCATCGCGGCCAAGGGAAACTGCCATTCGCTGTCACTGGATGTTGAGGCGCAATGGGCGACGATGGAAAAAACCGGCCAGTGGCGTTTCACGCCGCCGACGCATGTTGTTGCTGCCTTTATCGAAGCCCTGAAAGCCCATGAGGACGAAGGCGGTGTTACGGGGCGCGGCGCGCGATATTTCAAGAACCGCGATGTCGTGGTCGCGGGCATGTGCGATCTGGGGATTGAAACCCTATTGGAAGACCGCTGGCTGTCACCCATTATTGTTACGTTCTTTTGCCCTGCTGACCCGAAGTTTTCGTTTGATGGCTTTTATCAGGCAATGAAAGCGAGGGGGTTTATCATTTACCCTGGCAAATTGACGGTTGTTGACAGCTTTCGGATCGGCTGCATTGGCCAGATGGACGAACATGTCATGCGCGATGTGGTCAAGGCTGCAGGGGACGCATTGGATCATATGGGTGTTAAGACCGCTGCACCGCCAGCTGCGGCACTTGAAGAACGCAAAAAACTAGCTGCTTGAAGCATTGAAGGAACGACTATGACACTCTCTTCCCCTGTTGTTGCGAATGATCGCAGCTATCCTGCGCCGAAAACCTGCGCGATTGCGATTTGTCTGGACGGCTGTGAGCCGGAGTATCTGACCAAGGCGATCGCTGACGGGTTGATGCCGACCCTAAAACGGATGCGTGAAACCGGGACTGACCGGTTGGCACATTCTGTCATTCCATCCTTCACCAACCCGAACAATCTGTCGATTGCGACCGGGCGCCCGCCCATTGTGCACGGTATCTGCGGCAACTTTCTTTATGATCCGGACACTGGTGAAGAGGTGATGATGAATGATGTGCGGTTCCTGCGCGCGCCGACCGTGTTTTCGAAATTCTATGAAGCGGGCGCGCGGGTGGCCGTGGTCACAGCCAAGGACAAACTGCGCGCACTTTTAGGTGCCGGGCTGAAGTTTGATGAAGATCGCGCGCGGTGTTTTTCGGCGGAAAAATCGGATACATCGACAAAAGAAGTTCATGGTCAGGACGCGGCCAGCACCTGGTTGGGCATGCCCCAGCCCGAAGTCTATTCGGCTGAATTGTCAGAGTTTGTTTTCGCCGCCGGCGTCAAACTTTTGAAAGAATGGAAACCGGACGTCATGTATCTGACGACGACGGATTATGTGCAGCATAAGTACGCGCCCGATGATGCCGAGGCGAAATCATTTTACAAGATGTTCGACAAGTATCTGACCGAGCTGGACGCGATGGGTGCGGCGATTGTTGTCACCGCTGACCACGGTATGAAGCCAAAACATGATGCAAACGGTGATCCGGCGGTGATCTATGTTCAGGATTTGCTGGACGAATGGCTGGGCGAGGCTGCGGCGCGGGTGATATTGCCAATTACCGACCCTTATGTTGTGCACCACGGCGCACTGGGTGGGTTCGGTACGGCGTATTTGCCGGACGGTGCGGATGTTGCTGACATTGTGACGCGCCTGTCTGCCCGCGACGAAATTCTTGAGGTGATGACACGGCAGGACGCGGTTGACCGGTTCGAATTGCCGGGCGACCGGATTGGCGACATTGTGATGATCTCGACCGAGAATATGACCATCGGCACCTCGGCGCATCGCCATGATCTGGCGGCGTTAAATGAACCGTTGCGCAGCCATGGCGGCCTGACCGAACAAGAGGTGCCTTTCATCGTAAACCGGGTGATTGACTTGCCATCGCAACCGGTTCTGCGCAACTTTGATGCTTTGTTTTACGCGACAACCGCTGCGGCGCTTTAATATGAAAGACGATGACATGACGAGATCTGATATCCGAAACGAAGGTATGCGCATTGGCGGCGAGGTTGTCTTTACCGACAAGGTCATCGAGGTGCTTTATCCTTACACCGACGAGGTAGTGGGGACGGTGCCTGCGGGTACTGCAGAACATGCGCGCCGCGCGTTTGAGATTGCGGCGAATTACAAATCAACCCTGACCCGGTATGAGCGCAGTCAAATCCTTCAACGCGCCGGTGAATTGATCGGCGAGAAGCGCGAGTCTTTGGCCAAATGGTTGACGCTTGAGCTGGGCATTTGTCATCAGCACGCGATCTATGAGACCAAGCGCGCGCAGGATGTGTATCAGTTTGCTGCCGCTCAGGCGATGAATGACGACGGCGAGATTTTTTCCTGCGATCTGACCCACAATGGCAAGGCGCGCAAGATTTTCACTAAGCGCGAACCGGTGCGTGCCATTTCGGCGATCACACCGTTTAACCATCCGTTGAATATGGTCAGCCACAAGATTGCGCCGTCGATTGCGACAAACAATTGCATGGTGTGCAAGCCCACTGAACTGACGCCGCTGACTTGTATTGCTTTGGCTGATATTCTTTATGAAGCGGGTCTGCCGCCGCAGATGTTTCAGGTCGTCACCGGATTGCCGCAAGACATTGGCGATGAGATGGTGACCAATGACAATATCGACATTGTCACGTTTACCGGGGGCGTTCCGGTCGGCAAGATTATTGCCGGCAAAGCGGGATACAAGCGGCAGGCGCTTGAACTTGGCGGCAATGATCCGTTGATTGTTTGCAATGACCTGTCGGATGCGGATTTGGACAAGGCGGCGACGATTGCGGTTGCGGGTGCGACGGGTAACTCTGGTCAGCGGTGCACTGCAATCAAACGCATTCTGGTTCAGGAAAGTGTTGCAGATATATTCGTACCTTTGGTGCTGGAAAAGGCCAAAAAGATCAAGTTTGGCGATCCTCAGGACCCCGAGACTGAATTGGGCTGCGTGATCCATAGTCAAGCGGCCGAGGTTTTTGAAAACCGGGTGTTTGACGCCGAAAAGCAAGGTGCAAAGATCCTGTATCACCCGGCGCGCCGCGGTGCATTGCTGCCGCCGATTGTTGTCGATCATGTACCGCATGAGTGCGAATTGGTGATGGAAGAAACCTTTGGCCCGATCATCCCGATTGTGCGGGTGCCGGACGATGATGCGGAAGTGATGAGGATTTCCAATGCAACGGATTTTGGGTTGTCATCGGGCGTTTGCACCAATGATCTGAACCGTGCGATTGCCTATATCAACGGGTTGGATGTCGGTACTTGCAACATCTGGGAACAGCCCGGATACCGGATCGAGATGTCGCCCTTTGGGGGCATCAAGGACAGCGGGAACGGCGTCAAAGAAGGCGTGATTGAAGCGATGAAATTTTTTACCAATGTCAAAACCTATTCATTGCCCTGGATCGAATAAGATTGCGGAAAACCTCACATTGGTGGCGCCATTGCGCGCCACCGCTTTTCCCATGAATTGCAAAATAATGGTGGCCACAGTTTACAGTTGTGGCAGGGAAATGCCGCTAACATTGGCACGCCTGCGGGGCATGAGATGACCATTGGGATCATTGCCGTTGTGCTGTTCGCGGCGATACTTCATGCATCCTGGAACGCCTTGGTCAAAGGGTCCAGCGACCGGGCGGTGACGCTGGCGCATATCTCATTGGGCCATGTGATTCCGGGATTTGCGTTGGTCGCAATATCGCCGAACATCGTGTCCGAGGCCTGGCCTTACATCATCGCATCTACGGTTATTCACTGGGGATACTACTACTTTTTGAATGTATCGTACCGTCTGGGCGATCTGTCGCTGATCTATCCGATTGCGCGCGGTCTTGCGCCGGTTCTGATCGCCATCGGCGCGCAATATTGGGCGGCTGAGACGTTACCGCTTATAGCGTGGGTTGGCATCATGATTGTGTCTTTTGGCATTTTGATCCTCGCGTTCAATCGCTCCAAAGCTTCGGGCGCTGCGATTTCGGCAGCACTGGTGACATCGCTGTTTATTGCGTCTTATTCGATTGTCGATGGCATTGGCATTCGCGTCTCGGGCGACCCTGTAGCCTATATTGGCTGGCTCTTTATTGCTGAACTTTTTGTTATCTTCTTTGTCTGGTTTAGGTTTCCCAAACGGCTGGTGGCTGTGGGTGCCCGTGTGACCATGTTTGGTATTGGCGGCGGTCTTCTGTCAGGGCTGGCTTACGGCCTGGTGCTATATGCCAAGACACTTGCACCGCTTGGTATCGTTTCTGCATTGCGCGAAACATCGGTGATTTTTGCGGCCCTGATCGGCGTTGTTCTGATGAATGAGCGGCCCATCGGCAGGCGGGTGAGTGCGGCGATTGTCGTCGCGATTGGCATTATCGTGTTGACTTGGTACTAGGCGGATAATCCACAAAAACGCATATATTCACATAAATTGTCTAGACAATCCGACTGCCAAATAGTCTATTGGCACAAGGAGTACATATGCCCAACACAGATTCACACTCAACCCATCGAGAAGTTGAGTTGCTCGAAACCCTAAGATCGCATGGTGGATCGGCCCGCACATCGAATTTGGCCGAGACCTTGAATGTCAGCGAAGAAACCGTGCGGCGTACCGTAAAGGCATTGGCAAAAGCCGGGTTGGTGCAGCGTGCGCATGGCGGCGTATATCTGTCCAATACGGAAGCGCAGGCGCCTGTAGGTACGCGTCTGGAAAAACGATCCAAGGCCAAAGGCCAGATTGCCGCTGCGGCTGCTGGTTTGATCCCGAATGGGTCCTGTGTGTTCTTGGATGTTGGCAGCACAACGGCCCACGTTGCAGAAAGCCTGCGCGCGCATCGAAATTTGACCATCGTGACCAACGGGTTTCATGCCGCACGGGCATTGGTCGACCGCAATGACAATCAGGTGTTTATGGCGGGGGGCGAGTTGCGGCATCTCGAAAGCGGCACGTTTGGGTCAGACACAATTGCTTTTGTCGAGAAGTTTAACATCGACTTCGCCGTGATTAGCATTGACGGATTTGACAGCTCGACCGGATTTTTGCTGGCAGGTTCAGCCGAAGCGGCACTGGCGCGGGTCGTGACACAGCGCGCGCGGCGCGTGATCGTCGTAACTGATGTGGTAAAATTTGGTCAAAGCGCCCCGATGATCGCCTGTGATCCGACGGATGTGGATACGATCCTGATCGACAAAATGCCGGGCGATCAGTTTTGCGAGCAGCTGAATGCCTGGGACATTGAAATCAATGTTGTCGCCAGTGAGAAGGGCGACAAAGGCAGATGATCATCCTCTCATTCTTGGTGCAGCTTTTCGGGGCGACCATGTTGCTTTTGTTTGCTGTGCGTATGGTGCGGACCGGGATTGAACGCGCCTTTGGATCAGGCTTTCAACGGCAAGTGGCGCGGCGCCAGCACCCGCTGGGGTTGGCATCAGTCGGCGTCTTGCTGGCGATTGTGCTGCAAAGTTCGGCGGCGGTGACATTGCTGGTGGCCGGGTTTTCCGGGGCAGGCGCGCTAGGGTTTGTTCAGGGCATGGCCGTTGTGTTGGGCGGCGATCTGGGATCGGCGCTGCTGATCCAGATCCTGTCGCTGAAACTGGAATGGCTGACGCCGGTTTTGCTGACGATTGGCGGTGTCCTGTTTCTGAAAACCGATCAAAAAATGCTAAAGCAGGCGGGGCGGATTGTGATCGGTATCGCACTTATTCTGATAGCATTGCGGTTCCTGCGCGAGACGATTGATCCCATTCGTGACAGCGCTTTGCTGCCCGCGATTTCAGGGTATCTGGAACGTGACTTTCTGACGGCATTCATCGTGGGCGCCGGACTGGCGTTTATCATGCATTCGTCGGTTGCGGCGATTTTGATGGTGGTGGCGATTGTGGCGTTGGGGGCGTTGCCGTTGACGGTTGGGGTGTCATTGTTGCTGGGCGCCAATACCGGGTCTGCGTTGATCCCGATATGGTTGTCGCGCGGGATGACGCCTGCGGCGCAGCGGATACCTTTGGCCAACCTGATGGTGCGCGGCACGGCAGCCGTGCTGGTTTTGATGGTGTTGAATTTGACGCCTTTTTCGCCAATTCCACAGGGATTTCCGCCGGGGCAAAGTCTGATTTTCCTGCACATCGGTTTTAACGCGATGTTGCTGGCTTTTCTGCCATTGCTGTTTTTGCTGCAACGCCCAGTCGAGATTTGCTACCCGACGCTGGCGACGACAGCGAGGCCTGCGCCAATTCAACATCAGTCGGTGTTAAACAAGTCCGATCTGCAATCGCCAAACCTTGCCCTTTCGTCACTGCGGCGCGAAGTGTTGCGAATGGCGGGGGTTGTAGGCGAAATGTTGTCGCCCGTGATGGGATTCTATGAGCACTTTGACAGGCCACGTGTAGCCCAGATCCGAGATCAGGATTTGATCGTGAACGAGGCGCTGGATCTGGTGCGGAACTATGCCTCAAACATGCCGCGTAATGCGATGAGCAAGGCCCAGATGAAAGAGGTCCGTGCGTTGATGGATTACGCCATCGCCTTGGAAGCGGCGGGTGACATCATTGTGAAACGTCTTTTGCCGCTTGCGCAGGAAAAGGCTGACAAGAAAATCAGGCTGAGCAGGGCGGGATTTGCTGAACTGACCGCCATCAACGATCAGGTCGAGGCGAATTTGCGGATGGCCGCCAATGTATTGATTTCGTCTGACGTCGAAACCGCTCGATTGTTGCTGGAAGAAAAGGCCGAGATGGCCCGGATGGAACGTGCGAGCCGAAAAAAGCACTTGCGGCGTCTCAGCGCTGGTGACGCTGACAGCCTGTCTTCAAGCGATATTCATCTTGAAACAGCCTACTCGCTAAAGGAATTAAATTCTTGGGTGCTGACCGTCGCACATCCGATCTTGATCCGCGAGGGGCAATTATTGGACTCTCGTTTGGTGCAATAGCGCGCAGCGTCGTCTAAGGCTTCGAGTGGCGCGGCAGATTTACAGCACCGTTTGACGTGATCGCATCAAGTGACAGCGTGTGGTCCATATTGCGCATCCTATGGCGCAACATTTTGCGGGTCAGACGGGCCAGGTCAGCCGCGTAGTCTGGGTTTTGCGACACGTCTGCCAACTCTCCCATTCCGTTTTTGTCAAACAGCAATGGCGGCAAGTCGGCTGCGAACTCGACCAAAGAAAAACGGTCTTCACGCAAAATGCCCAGGCAGGAATCGCTTGGCGTGGTTCCAAGAGCTTTTTGCCAGTCTGAGGGGGTCGGAACACCGCCAAAATCAAGCTCCGAGAATGAATAGTCGCGCCAGTCTGCCGGAGTTTCGCCGTTCAGGAATGGCAGCAGGCTTTTCCCGTCCATGGAATTGGGCGCGTCCTGTCCAATCCAATTCAGAATAGTTGGCGAAATATCTATCGATTCCGTTATTGCGCGGACTTGCTGACCCGCGTTTTGCGCGCCCGGCATGCGGATGATCAGCGGGGTTTGATAGGCCGCGTCGAACACGCTCATCTTGCCCCAGGCGTATCTGTCGCCCAGCATTTCGCCATGATCTGCGGTCAATACAATCATCGTGTGATCATACTGGCCGCTGTCTTTCAGAAACTGGATGACCCGCCCGATGTGCTGGTCAACTTCCGTGGCAAGCCCAAGGTAGATGGATCGCAAAATTTGCGTGTTTTCCTCCGTCGCCGGGACGTGATCAAAGCCAACGACACTGTTGGAAAGCCCTGCCGTTGGATCGGTGGCACCCAGGAAAGGATGGACCGCCATTTCCGCGGCAACATCATTCAGACGTTTGGGCAAAGGCAGCGACTTGGGGTCGTACATGTCGTTATAGGGGGCTGGTGCGACAAGCGGCGGATGCGGTCGAATATAGGTCAGATGGGCGAACCAGCTTTCGTTCTGATAGCCGCGCATGCCGTCCAGAAAGCTGTCGGTCAGGAACGCGGTGTCGCTGTCTTTGGCGTCATAGATTGCGGGATCATTCAATTTGGGCGCACCGCCGCTGGGCGACACAGGTTTGTACAGGTCCCAATATTGCTGAAACGCATAGCCCTGTTTCATCAGATGAGACCGCCATGGATAGGACATTTCCAGCCGCATCTCTGTCATTTCGTGAAAGCCATTCATCGGAAATTCATAGGATTTCAGGGCAGGATCATTGGCCGGAAACGCGCGCGGATCCTGAGAGGTATCGGTATAGCCAAACAACATCGGCAGATACCCAGCCTTGCGCATTTGCGTCGCTATGTTGGGCGCATCGTGCCGCAGCGGGGTTCCGTTACGTACCGAGCGGTGGTTCATCGCATATTGCCCCGTTAGCATCGAAGCACGTGAAGGTCCGCATGGATTGGCAACCGAAAAATTCCTGGTGAAGGTGACGCTGTCGTCCATCAGGGTCCGCATATTTGGCAAGTTTACAAAGCCTGACAGCTCTCCGATCAGGCAATCGGCGCGCAGTTGATCAATGGTGATAAACAGGGCGTTTTGGACAGCGGGCATAAGGGTGCTCCGATAAATCTGATGCGGTGATTTGGTTGTCATTGGGACCACCAAACACCGGTGACTGCAACCAGTTCGATTATGGGTAATCGCCTTGACGCGCGGTCATTGTCCGATTTGTCGGCTGCACAAAGCCTGAGGTTGCCAGAACGGTGGCGCAGTCAACGGGCAGGACAACAAATACCTGTGGTTTTAGCGGTCAAAATCTACATCCCTCACGAATATCCACATTTCAACATAAATCAACAAACATTTGTTGGTCATTGTGTGAAATTGTGCCATGCTCTTGTTGTGAGGACGATTCATGATCATTGCGGCGACAAACCGGGGGACGCATTGGCTGCTTGTTCTGCTGTAATCATCGAAATGCGTCTGGATGACTGGGCTGGCGCAATGTCTATTGGGAGCAAAGGCGACTGCGAACGAATTGTCAGCTAAATCACATAACTTTTGCAAAACGCGACTAAGAAAAAAATGACCCGGCCAATGTCTTGGTCGTGGTGGAAAAACTCAAGGGAGATCAAATGAAAAAGTTTATCTTAACTGGCGTGATCAGCGCGGTCTTGCCGGGCATCGCGCTTGCGAATTGCCCGCAGGTCACGGTTGATGACATGCAGGGTGTCTCAGCTGGTGCCTATCCGAACCAATTCGAATTGTCGGAACTTCAGGACGCGGCGTCTTGCGAAATGACCTTTTCTGAGAATCCGGGCATTGCAGGGCTGAACGCTCAAATTCGTGGCAACGGCGATTTGCCTGCCGTTGCAGACCGTTTACCGTCCGAGCCGCTGGTGATTATTCCATATGCGTCAATCGGGCAGTATGGCGGGACATTCAACGCGTTATCAAATGCCACAGAATCCGGGACTTCGGATTTCCTTTCGACACGTCACACAACGTTGTTTCGATATTCCGATGATCTGGAGACGATCGTGCCGAACGTCGCAAAGTCCTGGGCATGGAACGACGATTTCACGCAGTTGACTGTTGTTTTGCGCAAAGGTCACAAGTGGTCGGACGGGTCCGATTTCACGTCAGCCGACATCAAGTTCTGGCATGACAATCTGATGCTGGACACGAACATCATCGAGAACGCAAAAGACTATGTGCTGGCAGGCGGAAAGCCGATGACGGTGACGACACCTGATGCGCAGACTGTGATCTTTGATCTTGAAGCCGCAAAGCCGGGCCTGATTGAAACCTTCACATCCAGCTTTATCCAGCCTTATCAGCCTGTTGCATTCCTGGGTCAATTCCACCCAGAGATCAATCCAGATGCGGACGCGCTTGCTCAGGCGGCGGGTTTCGAGAATGGATATGAAGTCATCAAAGGGTATTTCGGCAGTTCCGACTGGACGGACACGCCGACCATGATGTTCATCAACCCCGACAAAGTTGGCGCCTTGCCAGCCGATACGATGCCGACGTTGGAAAGCCACATCCTTGTTGCCGAAGATGCTGAAGGTCGTCATCTGGTCGCAAACCCGTATTTCCATCAGGTGGATACGGCGGGAAACCAACTGCCTTATATCAACGAACAGGACGAACGCTATGTGCCTGACACAGAGGTGCGGACGCTTAAACTGATCAACGGCGAGGTGACGTATAAGGCGCAGTCCGTTACGCTGGATATGTTGCCGGTGCTTTTGGATAACGCAGAAAGCGGCGACTACACTGTTGATGTTAATCCGGGCATTTCGATGCCGGTGATTGCGTTCAACGTAACGTCTGAAGATCTGGGGAAACGCGCAATCTTTAATGACTTGCGGTTCCGCACAGCCATGTCGGTTGCGATGAACCGGGATGAGATCAACGAAGTTGTGTTTTTTGATCTGGGGATACCAGAGCAATATACCGGTCTGTCACCAAAACCGAATTTTGTTGATGAAAAATGGGCTTCGCATGAGATCGCGTTTGATCCTGACCGTGCAAACGCTCTGCTGGACGAAATCGGTCTGGTCGATGCGGATGGCGACGGCAATCGTGATCTTCCCGATGGCAGCCCTTTTGTCATGAACTTTCAGTTCTCGACACAGGAGATTTCGTCACAGCTGATCGAGATTGCGGCCAATAACTGGGCTGAGGTCGGTGTCGCATCGGTGGTGAAAGAGGTCACGCCGGATGAATATCGTTCGGCACAATCGGCCAACCAGCTGGACATTATGTCTTGGACGCAGGGTGCACCATTGGGTGTGGCGATGGGGTCAAATGAGCTCTATGTGCCGCCGTTCTCGACCTACTTTAACGCGCGCACAGGGATGTTGTGGGCTGAATGGGTCGATACAGATGGTGCAAGTGGTGTTGAGCCGCCGGACTATGTCAAAGGCATGATGAACGACATCAACGCGTTGCAATCATCCGCACCGGGATCGGACGAGCAAGCCGCCGCAGGAAATGCATTGGTAGAAGCCATGGCTGGCAACTTGTTGTTCCTTGGGACGGTCAATGCATCTTCGCCAGTTTACCGTGCGAATGCACTGCAGAACGCTGTGCAGTTCAAAACAACGAGCTATGATTTCTATCGCTCTTATCCTTACAATCCATCACAGTGGTGGTTGTCTGAATAACCCAACAATTGATGCGGGCGGGCTTTGGTTCGCCCGCATCCAATAACATTTTCTAGGGGACGATGATGTTGCAATTCGGGCGCTTTGCGCTGACGCGGGCTGTGATGGCTTTGATCACGTTGCTGATCGTTTCAATTGTCGTTTTCTCATTGATGGAGCTGGTTCCGGGCGATTGCGCCGAACGGTATCTATCCTACAAACAAACCCAAGGCGTCGCCATTTCGATGGCAGATATCCAAAGCGAGCGCGTGCGTCTGGGTCTGGATCGGCCGTTCTTTACCCGGTGGAGCACCTGGGTCATAGGTGCGTTTCAGGGTGAATTTGGCGACAGCTGTATCCTGCGCGTCAACATCGCGGATCTATTGGGGTCCAAATACTGGATATCGCTGCTGATTTGCATGTCGTCGCTCTTGCTTGCCTATTCGATAGCCATTCCGGTTGGTATTATCGCCGCATCCTCGCGCAATGCGTTCCTGAACAACAGCTTGCGGATTGTCAGCTATCTGGGCCTGGCGATGCCGAACTTTTTGCTGGCGCTGATGATCATGCTGGTTGCCACGGTCTATTTTGGCGAAACCCTTACGGGGCTGTTTTCAGCGGAATACAGGGATGCGCCGTGGTCATGGGCCCGGTTTGTCGATCTGATGAAACATGCGTGGTTGCCGATCTTTATTCTGGGGTGGTCGGCGACGGCCTTTGCCTTGCAGACCGTGCGGGCGCTGATGTCGGATGAGATCGGCAAGCTTTATGTGACGGCGGCAAAGGCGCGCGGGCTGTACGGATCAAAACTGCTGTGGCGGTATCCTGCGCGTCACGCGCTGGGTCCGATTGTAAACTCGCTTGGGTTCGATCTGAACCGGATTTTCAACGAATTGCCGATTGTCGCCCTGATCTTGACGCTGACCGAGGCGGGATCGTTGCTGATTGATGCGCTGGCCAAGTCAAACGACCAACAGCTTGCAGGTGCGATTATCTTCCTGCTGACGGCATCCATCGTCACGTTAAATTTCCTGACCGATCTTCTTCTGGCGGCGATTGATCCGCGCATCCGCAAAAGTATTCTGAGGTAGCAGGCATGAGCACGAAGGTAAAAAGCATTCAGGAGTCCAAGGAATCCTATTTCACTGCCTCGCAGAGCCAATTGATCTGGGCGCGGTTCAAAAAACAGCGTGCTGCGATGATTGCGGCCAGCGTTCTGATCTTTATCATCCTGATGGGTATTTTTGCACCGGCACTGTCGCCTTATGATCCGACAATCGCAGGTCGCGACAAGGATTATCTGAACGGCGCCCCGCAAATCCCGCAGTTTTGCGACAAGAACGGCTGCTCAATACGCCCCTTCCTGCATGGGGTCGAACGCACAAGATCGGCAAAAACCAACTTTCGCTGGGTCGAAGCCCCGAATGAGGATATCCGCCACTACGTCGCGTTTTTCCCAAAAGGCACCAAGTACAAGCTTTTTGGTTTCATACCGATGGAAAGGCACCTGTTCGGCATGCAGGAAGCCGACAAGAAGATCCACATCTTCGGCACAGACAGCGCCGGTAAGGACATCTTTTCGCGGACCTTGCATGCGATCTTTACCTCGCTTCAGATCGGCACATTGGGGGTTTTGATATCCTTTGTCCTTGCGTTGATAATAGGGGGGGTATCGGGCTATTACGGCGGGCGATTGGACAGCGTTATTCAGATGGTCACAGATGCCGTCCGAACGATCCCGGCGATCCCATTGGTTATGTCTGTGGCCGCATTCGTGCCCAAAGAATGGACTGCCGAGCAGCGGTTTTTCATGATCGCAATTATTCTGGGCCTGATCGGCTGGCCGACGTTGGCGCGGCGCGTGCGCACCCATCTTTTGACAGAGCGCAGTCAGGAATACGTGCTGGCGGCACAGCTGTGCGGGGCGTCCTCGGCGCATATCATCCGGCGGCATTTGTTGCCCAGCTTTACCAGCTATATCATCGTCGATCTGGTGATTTCCTTTCCCTATATGGTGCTGACAGAAACCGGGCTTAGTTTCATCGGTTTGGGGCTGAAGGATCCGGTAAATTCGCTGGGTGTGATGTTGCAGAATGTGACCAAAGCGGATGTGCTTTTGAATTATCATTGGTATTTTATTCCGGTGATTTTCTTTATCGCTTTGGTGATGGCTTTTGTGTTCGTGGGCGACGGATTGCGCGACGCTGCTGATCCGTATTCGGAGTCCAAGAAATGAAGCCACTGATAGATGTACGAAACCTGACGCTGCAATTTGACACCGACGAGGGGCGGATCACAGCTGTGGACGACGTCAGTTTTTCTGTCATGCCGGGCGAGGTTATGGGCCTGGTCGGCGAAAGCGGGTCGGGCAAGTCTGTGACCGCGAAGTCGCTGATGTATCTGAACGCAAGAAACGCGGTTTATGCACCAGAAAGCGAGATATTGTTAAACACCGAAGACGTGTCGCTGGATGTGTTGAAACTGACCACCCAGAAACAGCGCAATGTTGTTCGGGGTGGGGCCATTTCGATGATCTTTCAGGAACCAATGGCCAGTTTTGCGCCAGCGATTTCCATCGGCAAACAGATGGTTGAGCAGCTTCTTTTGCACACCGACATGTCCAAGGCGCAGTGCAAGGAACTGTCGATTGAAATGCTTGACCGGGTTGGCATTTCTGACGCCTCCAGCCGTTTCAATCAATATGCGTTCGAATTGTCGGGCGGTATGCGGCAACGGGCGATGATCGCAATGGCGCTGTCGACCAAGCCGAAATTGCTGATTGCAGATGAACCAACGACGGCGCTGGATGTGACCATTCAGGCGCAGGCTATTGATCTGATGCGCGAACTTGTGGATGAATTCCGGATGGGGATCATTTTTATCACGCACGACTTGGGCGTGATCGCGCAAACCGCGGATAAGGTCGCGGTGATGTATCTTGGCCGGATCATCGAGATGGGCCAGGTGCGCGATGTGATCCGCACGCCGTCGCATCCCTATACCCAAGGTCTGCTTGCGGCACTGCCGAAAATGGATGATCTGGATTCGCCTTTGCAACCGGTTCCGGGTGATATCCCTTCGCCGCTTGAACGGCCCACGGGATGTGTTTTTCACACCCGATGCAGTCAGGTTGTTGGCGATGTGTGTATGTCGAATATCCCGACTTGGACGGAAACCTCAAAGGATCATTTCGGGGCCTGCCACTTGTACGAAAGCGAGGCCCGCAAATGACAGAAGCGTTGATTTCCACCACCGATCTGTCCGTCGAGTTTCTGATCCGGGGCGGTGTCTTTAAGTCCAAAGTTTTGAAAGCAGTGGACGGGATTTCCATTGATATTCCGAACGGGTCGTTCTTTGGCGTGGTGGGCGAAAGCGGGTCGGGAAAAACCACGTTGGGGCGGGCGTTGCTGAATGCAGTGCCGATTGCCAAAGGCGGGGCCACTTACGACGATGGCGAAGTGCGGTACGACCTTGCCACAATGTCACCAGCCGAGCTTAAGGACTATCGCAAACGCGCGCAGTTGATATTTCAGGATCCATATGCGGCGCTGTCCCCGCGAATGACCGTGCGTGATATTATCGCAGAACCGCTTGAGGTTATGGGCCTGACATCAGGGCGCGAGGAAACAGACCAACGCGTGCGCGAGATTGCCGCCAAATGTCGTTTGAATTTGGAACATCTGCGCCGTTTCCCGCATGCGTTTTCGGGCGGGCAAAGACAGCGGATATCTATCGCGCGGGCGCTTGTCTCAAAGCCGCAGTTTATTGTTGCAGATGAAAGTGTCGCCGCCTTGGACGTTTCCATTCAGGCGGACGTGTTAAACCTGCTGAAATCAATTCAGACGGAGATGGGGCTGACTTTCATGTTCATCAGCCACGATCTGTCGGTGGTCGCGCATACCTGCGATCATGTTGCGGTCATGTATCTGGGTCGCATCGTGGAAAGCGCGCCCACCAAAGAGCTGTTTGACAAGACCCGTCACCCCTACACCAAAGCGCTGTTTTCGGCGATCCCGTCGCTGGACCCGGATGCTGAAAAAACCGGCCAGAAACTGTCAGGCGAGATTCCATCGCCGACGCAACAGCCCTCGGGGTGTACGTTCCACACGCGCTGCCCGTTTACGCAGGACATCTGTAAAAAGGAGGTTCCAGTGTTGGAGATGAGCGAAAAGGGACATTCCGTGTCCTGCCATCGCTGGAAGGAACTTATGGGCAGTGCCGCGCTGGAAAAAGCCTGACGCAAGCCACGCAACGTGTAATCATTGCGCGCTCAGGATTTCCGGCAAACGCATGGCGGGCGGTGTGTTGCGACTACGCTCGGACCGCACGACGCCGTCAATGATGGTCATGCCGACACCGGGCAAATTGCCCAGTTGAACCGATTCCAGCATGGTCTTTCCGGGCGCATGTTGGGCCTGATCCAGCAATACGAAATCGGCGCAATACCCGGCCTCGATCAGGCCGGTATCAAGCTTGCGTTGGCGTGCGGTATTGCCGTTGCCAAAGCAGAACGCCTGTTCGCTAGGCACATTGCCAAATGCAGATAGCATTGCGATCATCCGCAAAATGCCCAACGGCTGCACACCTGATCCGGCAGGCCCGTCGGTGCCCAGGATGACCTGATCCAGCTTGCCCAATTCGCGGGCTGTATTGATTGTCAAAACTGCTGCGCGTTCATTGCCGTTGTGCACAATCTCAAACGCGGCCTTGCAGCTTTCGCACAGGCAAATGATCTGATCATCCGGCAGAGCCGAATGCCCGCCATTGATGTGGCCGATAACGTCTGTTCCGGTTTCCATCACCATATCCGCGTCAATCAGGCCAGAGCCGGGGATGGACGGACCACCGGTGTGGATTGTGCTTTGGATGCCGTATTTGCGCGCCCAGGTCACCATTTGCTGCGCCGTTTTACCGTCCTTGACTGTGCCAAGTCCGACTTCGCCCAGCAGGGTGACGCCTGCCTCGGACAGGTCTTTGAAATCCTGTTCGACCATGCCGTGTTCAATGACCGGCGCACCGGCGTGGACCTTCATGCCAGAGGGACGAAAATTTTCGTACCAACGCTGCGCCGCAATCGCCATGGCTTTCAGCCCCACAATGTCCTTGGGGCGTCCGGGCATGTGAACCTCGCCAGCGGAAATCAGGGTTGTGACGCCGCCATGCAGGGTGGAATCGATCCAGTGAAGCTGTTGTTGACGGGGGGTGTAGTCGCCGACAACGGGATGGATATGGCTGTCGATCAGACCGGGGGCCAGTGTCACCCCATGGGCATCAATCACCGTTGTTGCATCGTCGCAATCGAGATCTTTTTCATTTCCCCAGGCGCTGATTTTACCGTCGATAGCGACAATGCAATTGCCCTCAAATATCGGAGATTCCAATTTGCCCGACAGGATTTGGCCGATATTCTTAACCACCAGCTTTGCGTGAGACATTTGTGAACCTTCCGTGTGTGATCAACCAGACAATGATCTGTTGTTCATTCGGATGCTAACGACAGATGGTGCAAAATCAAGCGCTGTGGCGGGCAGGGGCTTTGTCATCTTCCGACAAGAATACGACGGGCAGGCCCGCGCCCTAGTGCGTTTTGTGCCGCCTGCGAACGCTGCTGGCGCGACCTTCGATATCCAATGTGGCATCTGACCTTGGTGCGCGGCTGATCACCTGGCCATTTGCGATGACATAAAGGCGCGATGCCCGCAGTCTTAGCGCTTCGACCGGGTTGCCTGCGTCCAGCACGACCAGCGATGCTTTAGCCCCGACGTGCAGACCGTAATCGGTCAACCCAAGGGTTTTGGCGTTGTTCACGGTGACCATGTCAAAGCATTTGCGCATATCGTCGGGGCTGGTCATTTGGGCCACATGCAGCCCCATAAAGGCAACATCCAGCATGTCGGCCGTGCCCAGCGAATACCACGGGTCAAGCACGCAATCCTGGCCCCATCCGACATTGATTCCCATTGCCAGCATTTCCCTGACCCGCGTCAGGCCCCGGCGTTTGGGAAAGGTATCGTGACGCCCTTGCAGGACGATGTTGATCAGAGGGTTGGGAATGGCGGATATCTCAGCCTCGGCGATCAGCGGCAGGAGCTTTGAGACATAATAATTGTCCATCGAATGCATCGACGTCAGATGCGACCCGGCAACACGCCCCTGCAACCCAAGCCGCTGGGTTTCAAAGGCCAGGGTTTCGATATGACGCGACATCGGATCATCGGATTCGTCGCAATGCATATCAACCTGCAAACCACGCGCCGCCGCGATCTCGCACAGTTCTTTGACCGAGGCCGCACCATCCGCCATTGTCCGTTCAAAATGCGGGATACCGCCGACCACGTCGACGCCCATATCCAGTGCTTTCAGCGTGTTGGCACGGGCGGTGGGGTCACGGTAAAATCCATCTTGTGGAAAGGCCACAAGTTGCAGGTCGATATAGTCTTTGACGCGGGCGCGAACGTCCAGCAGCGCCTCAACCCCAAGCAGGCGGTCATCGCAGGTATCGACATGGCTGCGGATGGCCAGCAGCCCCATACTGGCCGCCCAATCGCAATATTCCAGCGCGCGGGTGACGACATCTTCGTGGGTCATGACCTGCTTTAGCTCACCCCACAGACCGATGCCTTCCAGCAGTGTTCCGGATGCGTTGATGCGCGGCTGGCCATAAGACAGCGTTGCATCCATATGAAAATGCGGATCGACAAAGGGCGGGCTGATCAGATCGCCCGCAGCGTCGATCACCTGACCTGCCTCAGCGCCCTCCAGATTGTCGATGGCGCTGATTTTGCGGTTGGTGATGCCGATGTCGGTGACGCGGCCGTCGGTCAATGTTCCGCCTTTGACGATCAGATCAAACATCAGCGTTCTCCTTTGTTGAATGGCACCATAAGTGCCGCCGGAACTTCGGCGCGGCGCGAGACCAGGACCAGCGCAAAAATCGACAGGATATAGGGCATCATCAGGAAGATCTGATAGGGGATACCGGCACCAAAACTGGTTTGCTGCACGCGGATCTGAAATGCATCGAACGCAGCGAACAGGACGGCACCCAGCAAGGCTTTGCCGGGTTTCCACGATCCAAACACGACCAGTGCAATGCATATCCAGCCGCGCCCGTTGACCATTTCAAAAAAGAAACTGTCAAAGGCAGACATGGTCAGAAACGCGCCACCCATCGCCATAAATCCGCTGCCGATGATGACAGCGCCCATGCGAATACCCGTCACGGACAGACCTTGGGCCGCGACGGCTGCGGGGTTTTCGCCCGCCGCCCTGACGGCA
>JBAUHN010000225.1:0-4772 GCA_049680295.1 Sulfitobacter sp. | reverse complement strand
GCATCGCGCTGTGGTTCCCAGACTTCCTGTTTGGTACATACATCCCGTGATCAAAGACGCCTACAAACTAAACGCTGCTGAGGCGCTGACCTATATGGAGGTCGGCCGCCTCAGCTCGGTTGAACTGGTGCAATCCTGTCTGGACCGGATCAAGGACACCGATGACACGCTCAAAGCATGGGCCTTTCTTGATCCGGGCGCAGCCCTTGCGCAGGCGGCGGAATGCGACCGGATACGAAAAGCCGGCATGGCGCTGGGGCAGCTGCATGGCATACCTGTGGGTCTGAAAGATATCATCGACACGGCCAAGATGCCGACGCAGCGTGGCACGCCAATTTTCGCGGGGCGCACCACCGACACCGTCGCGCGTCTGGTCGAACATCTGCGCGAGGCAGGTGCCGTGATCATGGGCAAGACGGTCACAACCGAACTGGCCTTTGTGCACGCAAATCAGACACGCAATCCGCACAATCCCGACTACAGCCCCGGCGGGTCATCGTCCGGGTCTGCAGCGGCTGTTGCGGCACAGCATGTCCCCCTGGCGGTCGGAACGCAGACCAACGGATCAGTCATTCGGCCTGCATCTTTTTGTGGCACATTCGGTTTCAAACCAACCCGCGGCGTGATCTCGCGGACGGGGCTTTTGCAAACATCCGTGTCGCTGGATCAAGTGGGATGCTTTGGCCGGACGTTGGCGGATGTTGCTTTGCTGACGGACGCTATCGGAGGATACGACCAAAACGATCCTGCCAGTTTTGCCCGCCCGCGCCCCGATATGTCGGCTGGTGCCAAAGCAGACGCGCCGGTGACCCCTGATCTGGTGTGGTTCAATCTGCCGTTCAATAATCGGCTTTCGGGGGTATCCCGCGACGCGTTTGACGAAATTCTCATCATCCTCGGGCCCCAAGTCACCCGGATGGAGCCTGCGGGCACGCTCTCCAATCTGGTCGCCGTTCAGGCGCGCATCCATGAATATGAAATCGCTCAGCATCAAGCAAAAGTGTTTGACGGCCACTGGGATCTGATCAGCGAAACTTTGAAACCCATCATCAACCGCGCGCGCCAAATCACCAAGATGGAATATGAAGACGCGCTTGAGGTCAAAGCTTCGGCCGAGGCGTTTTTTGCCGATTTCTTTGTCGAGTTCGACGCCATTATCGCGCCTTCTGCGGCAGGCGAAGCGCCCAGGTTCGGTGCAGGCACAGGCGATCCGATTTTCTGTACTTTATGGACATTGGCCGGGTTGCCCTGCATCAGTTTGCCGTTGCTAATGGGTGACAATGATTTACCCATCGGCGTGCAACTGATCGGCCCATCCGAGAAAGACGACCGCCTGTTGCGCACCGCGCGCTGGCTACAAACCCATCTTGCGCAAGCCGCAGAGTAAAGAAAAGGACAAGACATGCCATATACCGTCAAACTCATCGTTGGGCTGATCGGCACCGCGATCCTGTGCATCTTTATCGGCGGGTTGTCACAAAGCATCTCGTCCGGGTTTGCAGGCTTTAAAGGTGGCGCACCTTTCATGATCATTGCCTTCATTGTTTGCGCCATGGCGATTTATGACTTCTGGGATGAATGTGTTCGCAAGAAATGAGCAAAAAACGCCTTTGGATCACCCGCCGTTTGTCGGACGCGACGCTGGAACGGGCGGCACGTGACTATGACGCTGTCATAAACCACGACGACATGCCCGGCACCGCAGACGACCTGATCATCGCAAGTGCCGACTTTGACGCCATCATTCCTTGCCACTCTGAACATTTCACTGCGCAGGTGGTGGCGCAGTTCAGTGACCGTCTTAAGATTGTGGCCAATCACTCGGTCGGCGTGGATCATTGTGATCTGCCCGCCCTCAAAGCCCGCGGCATTGCGGTCACCAACACGCCCGACGTCTTATCTGATGCGACGGCCGAGCTGGCCGTACTGCTGATGCTGGGGGCGGCGCGCAATGCCGTTGCTGGCGACCGTATCGTGCGCACCGGCGCGTGGAACAGTTGGTCGCCGGCCTTTATGGTTGGAAAACAAGTCACCGGCGCGCGGTTGGGCATTATCGGAATGGGCCGCGTAGGTCGTGCATTCGCCGCCAAGGCGCGTGGGTTCGGTATGGAAATCCACTATTACAACCGCAATAAACTGCCCGCGGATCAGGCGCAGGGTGCCAGCTATCATGACACCGTCGAAAGCGTGCTGGGTGTCGCGGATTTTCTATCACTGCATTGCCCCGCAACGCCCCAGACAACCAATCTAATGAACGCACACCGGTTTGCCCTGCTGCCCCAGGGGGCCGTAATTGTGAACAGCGCCCGCGGCGCTTTGGTGGATGAGACGGCCCTGCTGGACGCGATAGCCAGCGGTCAAATCTCGGGCGCTGGTCTTGACTGCTTTCAGGTCGAACCCGGCGGCAACCCCGCCTTTGCAGCCCACGAAAACATCTTTATGCTGCCCCATATCGGCAGCGCCACACGCCAGACCCGCGATGCGATGGGGTTCCGCGCACTTGATAATCTGGACGCATTCTTTGCCGGGCAACGCCCCGGCGACTTGCTTTAATTCCCTCAAAAGGACAATCACGATGACAAAAATTGCATTCCTGGGCCTCGGCGTCATGGGCTACCCGATGGCGGGCCACCTGCGAGCCGCAGGCCACGACGTAACCGTCTATAACCGCACGACCGCCAAAGCTGAAGCCTGGGCAAAACAATACGGTGGTCAAAGTGCTGCAACGCCAGCCGAGGCCGCCAAAGACGCGACATTGGTTATGGCCTGCGTCGGCAACGATGACGACCTGCGCGCGGTATGTCTGGGCGATGCGGGTGCCTTTGCCGGGATGTCTCCAGGTGCGTTGTTTGTCGACCATACAACCGTCTCGTCAAAAGTCACATCCGAGCTTTATGCGCAAGCGAAGTCGCAAGACCTGAGCTTTGTCGATGCGCCAGTGTCTGGTGGTCAGGCGGGTGCCGAGAATGGCCAGCTGTCGATCATGTGCGGAGGCGATCAGGGGGATTATGACCGGGCCGAGCCGATTATGAACGTCTACGCCAAACTGGTACGCCGCATCGGTGAAAGCGGCGCCGGGCAGCTGACCAAAATGGCCAACCAGATCGCCATCGCGGGTTTGGTTCAGGGCTTGTCAGAAGCGCTGCACTTTGCCACCAAAGCGGGCCTGGACGGCCGTGATGTGGTTGAAGTGATCAGCCAGGGTGCCGCCGGAAGCTGGCAAATGGCGAACCGCTATGAGACAATGCTGGACGATCATTTCGAACACGGATTTGCCGTGGACTGGATGCGCAAAGACCTTGGCATCTGCCTCGATACTGCCAATGAAAACGGCGCAAGCCTTCCTGTGACAGCCCTGGTCGATCAGTTCTACAAGGACGTGCAGAAAATGGGGGGCGGTCGTTGGGATACCTCGGCGCTTTATAAGCGCCTGCAAGGGTTCTGAACCATCCCAATACCCCGTCCGTGATCGGTGTTATACCTCTGATCGGACCGGGCAAGCAGGGAGCCGCCGGGCGATCCGATCCGGACCCAGATGGATGCCGTACTGAAAGGAATAATGGATGTCTGATGCAATCTCTGAGATCATTTTCCACGCCTATCCGCAATCGCCCGTCGCCGAAAAAGTGCGCGTCGCTTTTGGCATCAAAGGGCTGGCGTGGCGCAGTGTCGACATCCCGCGCCTGCCGCCTAAACCGATGCTAACCGCGTTGACGGGTGGATACCGCCGAACCCCTGTCATGCAAATTGGAGCCGACATTTATTGCGACAGCCAATGCATCATCCGCGAGCTTGAGCGGCGATACCCGTCCCCCTCCATTATGCCCACGTCCCAAGCGGGCTTGATGTGGTGCCTTAGCCGGTGGACGGACGGCACCTTGTTTGACCAAACAGTGCGACATGTTTTGGGATCAGCAGGCGATCAATTGGACAAGGAATTTGCCGCTGATCGCGGGCGGCTTTATCTGGGCGAAGACTGGGCCAACGCATTAAAGCAGGCCCACGCCGATCTGCCGCATCTCGTTGCCCAAATGCGCGCGCCCTTGTCATGGCTGAATACTCAGTTGGCGGACGGACGGGCGTTTCTGTTGGGGTCTGCACCGGCTGCAATTGATGCGCAAATCTACCATGTTGTCTGGTTCTTGCGCGGACGTTGGTCTAATGGGCCTTCGTTTTTGTCCGAATTCGCGGATCTGGTCCGATGGGAGGACAACGTCCGCGCCATCGGCCATGGGACCTCAACCACAATGAGCCCGGATGAGGCGATTGCACGCGCAAAGGACCTCGGTTCCACTGCAAAGGCTGGCGTGGCGGCGCATGAGCCGCAGGGCTTTAAACTGGGCCAATCCGTAACGATCGGCCCTGATGTCAATGGCGGGGAGCAACCGGTCACTGGCACGTTGCATTATGCGGACGCCGAGACGGTCGTTATCGAACGCAAGGCCGCCGATGTCGGCACGGTTTGTGTTCACTTTCCGCGTTCAGGATACCGTGTTGAGTTAAGCTGATAGCGCGCTGGTCCCCTGGTCAACGGGGACCAGCCTATAGCATTCCCCATTAACCCGAAACACCTAACGTTGCCTGAAATCTGCAATTTCAACGCGTTAGGCGATAAGTGATGTATCACGTCAAACGCGGAACGCTGTAAATCTTAATACCCGGTGCCGCGCAATACGACGCCGACGGTGGCCCAAAGCACGGTCACGTCGGTTTTCAGCGACAGGCTGCGGTTGTAGATGGTGTCGAACTTGGCGCGATCGGCAAACGAGCTT
>JBAUHN010000224.1:0-6170 GCA_049680295.1 Sulfitobacter sp. | reverse complement strand
GTCAATATCTTAGGCGCGCAGTAAGGCGCGCGCGGCGGGTAACTGCGGCAGGTTGTGCAGGCATTGGTACGCAAGACCGGGTGGCGGCTTTGGGCGCCGTTTTGCCAATGAAACACGACCGCGCCCTTGTGTTGGGATGCAGCCCTTGCCCAATCGGACGCCATTTCTGCGACGTGTTCGGCAATCCGGTCTACTTGTGCCGACTGCGCAGGCCAGCTTGCATCTATACAAGACCGCCCCGTCACCACCTGCATACGAATATCGGCGCAATTCAGGCACGCCGTCACACCGGCAGTGGTCATTGGCCCGATCTGTACAACTTCGTTCATTGAAATCACCGGAAGCAAAGGAATGTTCTGGGCCAGACAGGCGGCAGACGCCTGCGCTGCCAGATCACGGTTGGCCTGTTCCAACACGAGGATCGCGGCCTGTGGCATCTGATCGGAAAACGCCACTGAACGACCGGTTGACGTGGCCATGATGCGCGGGACGGTGTCCAGCTTTTGGGCAATGCTTTCAGCCAGTTGTCCGGTTCCGACAATGGTAATGGACATGCGCGTTTGCTGCATCTGGTGCTGCGTTCTCGTCAGGTCTTGGATGTTCATAATGTGACGCCTCAAATCGTGGATTGCAAATTACTGTGTCAAATCGGCGGGCAGAACGGATCTGCCCGCCGTCGGGTTTCGCGATTACTCAGGCAGGGTCAGCTGCCGTCGCCATCCGGCTTGGCGTAATGCGACCAATCAACCTGCGACCAGTCATATTGCGCGTGCTCGTAGGGGTTCGCGCCATATTGGGACCAGTCGTATTGACCGCTTTCGGCGTAAGTCCCGGCGGCCGTTTGCGCAGCATTCGCCTGTGCATTGGGTGCCAAAATGCACGGACCACAGGGCGGCGGCGGTACACAGGGCAGGCAAGGGGGCGGCGGTGGCAGGCACGGTGTGCAAGGCCCACATGGTCCACAAGGCCCGCACGGTTTGCAGGGCCCGCATGGGAAACAGGGGGGCGGTGGCAAACACGGGCCACATGGCACGCAAGGGGGCGGCGGTGGCGGGCAGGCCACACAGGGGGGCGGTGGCAGGCACGGCCCCGGCGCAGGTCCGACACATGGCACACAAGGCGGCGTCGCAGAGGGTGCCGCTGCGGTCTCGGATGTGGGTGCAGCGCTATCTTGCGCCCCCCCAAAAGGTGCCAGACAAGGCGGTGGCGGTGGCAGACAACCCAGACACGGGCCACAAGGCGGCGGCGGTATTCGGCACGGTGGCGGCGGGGGTATGCGACAGGGTGGCGGAATGATGCACGGCAGGCTCGGCGGCACAAAGACACACGGCAGCGGCGGTCGGCCTGGCAACAGCACCATCGGGCAACTGCGGTCCAATGCAGCTTTTGCGTCGATTAGCCCGTGACCATAGCTGTTGTTTGGCACCGGATCGCCGGGGTTGACGCGCAGGGGTTTGGCCGTCTGCCGGATCATGTCCTTGATCTCATCCGCGGTCAGGCTGAATTTGCAACACTTCATCAATGCCGCCAAACCCGCCACATGCGGCGTCGCCATCGAGGTCCCTGATTTGGCGCTGTAGGTATCATCCCAGTCGGTCGACCAGATATTTACGCCCGGTCCGACAACATCGATATGGCTGCCGGTGCCTGAAAAACCGGCAAGCTGTTCGGCCTGATTGATGGCACCCACCGAAAACACGCCGGGATAGGCGGCGGGGAAGTGATTGGCACTGGTCCCGTGGTTGCCCATCGCCGCGACGATCAACACACCCTTGGCGATGGCATAGGCAATGGCATCACGTTCAACAAAAGTGGACTGCGATGACCCGAGGCTCATGTTGATGATATGTGCGCCATTATCGGCGGCCCATCTGACGCCCGCAGCCACATCAGCCGAAGACCCTGACCCGCGCACGTCCGTCGGATCGTTGTTGTTCACAATCCGCGTCAGCACTTTGACGGGCATCATCTTGACCTGCCAGCATACGCCAACCACGCCGGTTCCGTTGTTGCCAACGGCACCGATTGTGCCGGCAACATGGGTGCCGTGGCCAACTTCGTCCTGGGGGATATTGTCGCGGCCAACACGGTCGCCTTCGAAATGAAAGCCGGGTGGCGGCGTCGCACCGGGCAGATCCACCATGTCGCGGCCCTGGATCAGATTGGCCGCCAAATCGGGATGGTTGAGATCGCAGCCACTGTCCAACACGCCAACAATGACGTTGCTGCAGCCTTTGTCGCGGTTCCATGCTGCAGGCGCATTGATCGCCTGCATGCCCCAAAGACGCCCAAAGTCGGGATCATTCGGGGTTGCCGATGAATAGCGGTAGTATTCGGCGGACGCATCGGACACGCCCGAGGCTTTGTCCAGTTCCTTGGCGACTTTTTCGGGGTCGGTTGCATCATCGAACCGGACCCGAAACGTCGAAGTCAGCGCGCCTGCTGCTTCTGCCGTGGCGCTGGCGGTCAAGGTTGCGGAAGGCATGGGGCTGTGCAGCCGGTTGATCAGACGCGCCTTGTACTTCTTTAGAACGCTGTCGATCGATGGCACGCCAAGATTGTTGGGCACGTGATCCATGATGCCATGCAACGGGCCAGACGGCACATCCGCCGTCATCGACCGTTGCGCGGTTTGCGTCAATTTAATGATCACCTGACCCGGTATGGCGTTTGTGCCGTCGGGGACTTCGTCAAAATCGTTCATTGCAATATCCTCATTGGGTTGCGAAATCCGCAGCCGGAGGGATCAATGGCGTCCCCCCAAGGAGGGGTGACAATTTTTCAAAATATTGGCGTGCGGCAACATCCTGAGACAATTGTGGCTGTCCCTGGGTGTGCTCGACGGCAAAACCTGCCACGAGACATTTCAATATTTAGCCAACACGCAGTGGTTCAGAAAAATTCATAGTGTTTCGCGAAATATCTAAATCATTACATTCTGCCTGAAATCAGCGATTTCACCGCGTCAGGCGACATGTAATACTTCAAGGCAAACACGAAACACTTTACTGGTTGAATGACCACGAATCTTCTTCGGCATTGCGAATTTCCGACATGTCGTTCAGCGTTTTTAGTACCGCGCCGATATCCGCACCTGCGTCAATGTTGCAGGTGACAATCACCGGACCCGGCTGAGTTGAACGGGTCACATCGCTTAGGTTCAGTTGTGCGAGATCAGTCTTAATTTGATCCCAGTTGCTCTCCAAAGCGCCGTGGGGTTCTGACAATACGATAACGATCCGTTTATTCATCGGGACGACCTATGTCAGGCCAGGCTAATTCCTGGCAAATGGCACTTAGGATGACAGGTTCATATCACAGGTAGGATTGAAAAAGTACCCTCTATGCGTGTATTTCGGCTGGATCGGCGGAGTGTTGCGCACGCCGGATCAAACGCGGGCAGGGTGCATGCGCTAACCGCAGGACGTGATAGAAAAACACGAAGATACGGAACTTGGTCCGGCAGGATTGAGTGAACAACAAAAAAAGACAGGCAAAAACATGAGCATTTCCAGACGATATTTTGGCTTTGGTATCGCCGCCTTCGGGTTGACGGCATGCACTTCATCGAACGCGCTAAGCGGCAGCAACCCGGTTGCCCGCGCAGGGCTTGCCGCTGATCTGCGACCGGTTGCAAACACAGGCTATGACGCCTGGGTCGCCGCCTTCAAAACCCGCGCCAAAGGGCAGGGCCTGTCAGATGCGACGCTGAAAGCGGGGTTTCGCGGGGCGGGGTATTTACCCGGTGTGGTCAAACGCGACCGCAACCAGACCGAATTCAAACGCAGTCTTGAGGATTACCTGTCCATCGCGGCCTCGGACGAACGCGTGTCCAAGGGGCGCGCGGCCTTTGCGCGACACCGGGCAACACTGAATGCCCTTGAGGGGCGTTACGGGGTTGATGCAACGATCATTGCCGCCATCTGGGGCTTGGAAAGCTTTTACGGAGAGCGGCGCGGCGACGTGCCGGTCATCTCGGCGACCTCGACGCTGGCCTATGACGGGCGGCGCGGCGCGTTTTTTGAAAAGCAACTGATCGCGGCGCTGAAAATCCTGCAAAGCGGCGATATCTCCGCGTCCGGAATGACCGGAAGCTGGGCCGGTGCCATGGGCCATACCCAGTTTATTCCAACGTCCTATCAGGCCTTTGCTGTGGATTTTACCGGCGACGGTCGCCGCGATATCTGGTCGGATGATCCCAGCGATGCGCTGGCCTCTACGGCCGCTTATCTGGCGCGAAACGGTTGGACCCGCGGGCAAAGCTGGGGGCGCGAAGTCGCCAGCGGCGGCAACCTGCAGCCGCAACCGGGTGGTCCAAGATTTGCCACCACAGGCAATTTCCGCGCCATCAAACGCTACAATAATTCAGATGCCTATGCGATTGGCGTCGGCCATCTGGCCGACAGGATTGGCGGCGCGGGCCCATTGCGCGGCAGTTTTCCACCCGATGCGACCGGGCTGACCAAAGCCAACCGTCAGGCGTTGCAACAACGCCTGACCGCCAAAGGCTTTGACACCGAAGGCAGCGATGGCGTCATTGGCCCCAACACGCGCCGCGCCATCCGTGCCTATCAGTCCAGCCAGGGCCTGCCTGCCACGGGCAATCCGTCGCTGGCATTACTGAAAGCCCTGGGCGGGTAAAGAGCTTTGTGTCACCCCATCTGCGCGCCGGGAGTGGACAGAGATATCTCAATCTCGGCCTCATCCATGTCCTCGGCAATTGTCTCGAACAGCGGCGTTGACAAATAGCGCTCTCCGGTGTCGGGCAGCATGCATAAGATGACCGATCCTTTCGGCGCCGTTTTTGCCACCGTCAGGGAAACCGCAAAGGTCGAGCCGCCGGAGATGCCGGTGAATATACCTTCTTTCTGGGCCAGATCGCGGGCGGCCTGAATGCCGTCCGGACCTGCGACCGGGATCAGATCGTCATAATACGCGCCGTCTATCGCCTCTTGCAGCACGGCGGGGATGAAATCGGGTGTCCAGCCTTGGATGGGATGTGGCTCAAACGCGGGATGGCTGCCTGCGGGCGCGTTGTTTGCGCCGCGCTCCTGCGCTGTACCACTGCCTACAAGCTGCGCGTTGGCAGGTTCGGTCAGAATGATTTTCGTGTCGGGGCGTGCCTTGCGCAAGACGCGGCCCAATCCTGTGACTGTGCCGCCGGTGCCGTATCCCGTCACCAGAAAGTCCAGTTTGGACCCTTTAAAATCGGTCAAAATTTCATTCGCGGTTGTGGCCTCGTGAATGTCGGCGTTTGCACTGGTTTCAAACTGCGAGGCCAGAAACCAGCCGTGTTTTTGCGCCAGTTCAGCGGCCTTGGAATACATGCCAAACCCTTTTTGCGCGCGCGGTGTCAGGATGACTTTGGCGCCCAGCATGCGCATCAGCCGGCGACGCTCGACCGAGAAACTGTCGGCCATGGTCACAACCAGCGGATAGCCCTTTTGCGCGCAAACCATTGCCAGACCGATGCCTGTATTGCCGCTGGTCGCCTCGACCACGGTTTGTCCGGGTTTGAGCGCGCCCGAACGTTCCGCCGCTTCGATAATGTTGACGGCCAGACGGTCCTTGACCGATCCGGCGGGATTGAAGGCTTCGAATTTGACGTAGATCGTGGCGCCATGGGTTTCGATGTTGTTGACACGGATCACCGGCGTATCGCCGATTGTATCCAAAACGCTGTCATAAAGCCGTCCGCGTCCGGCCGTGGTGCGGATATTTGTGTCGCGTCCCATAAGGTTTTCCCCCAAAATCTGTTGATGGTGCTGCATGTCAGTCTGACATAGCGTAGCACCGACGCAAGGCATGGCGTACCCTTAGTCTGAATGATTTTCCGGTGGTTGCCCGTCGGGTGACATATTGGGATAGACCAGCCCGGCGGAAATCACCAATTTAGCGGCGTCCTCGACGCTCATATTCAGTTCAACCACATCTTCTGCAGGGACAAACAGCAAAAAACCCGACGTCGGGTTTGGCGTTGTCGGCAAAAAGATACTCAGCATGTCGCGGGTGTTGTCGGTGCTGGCCGCAATCTCGCCCTTGGTGGTTGTTGAAATAAATCCAATCGCCCAAATGCCCTTGCGCGGATACTGAATAAGGCAGGCCTTCTCAAACGAACGTTCAGACTGCGCAAAGACGGTTTGCGATATCTGTTTGATGCCGGAATAGAT
>JBAUHN010000223.1:0-2712 GCA_049680295.1 Sulfitobacter sp. | reverse complement strand
GGGCTCTTCCGACACCTTAGCTGCGCTGACTACGAGCGACTGGTTTAGGGCGTTGCGCCATTAGCTGCAACGTCCACGAACTCGAAAGATGCGGGACCAAGCCGACATTGACGTTTTGCTATGTTGCTGACGCAGCATTTGTTTGCGGTTGCGGCGCGAGATACACCGCGTCGCAGCAAATGCCGGCAAACCGGTCATTCGCAGTCATCATTCTCGCCAGAACCAAAACCGCACATTCGCCGCAGGTTTCCCGGCCACGGGACATGCGGACAAAGCGCTAATTCGCTACTGCTGCGTCTTGCGCATAGCGGTCATTCGACGCATCACAGGAAGTTGGTAGATTCCGGCACCGAGATTACATCAATGGTGGCGTAGCAAAGAATTTTCTGCGGCAGTTCGCGCGCGCGAGAACACTCAAGTGCAAACGCCTACTTTGCCAATTAATTTCAGACGAAAGTCCCTTCCGGATTTGATAGCTCAAGCTAAAGTATCCGGATGAGCCAAAATTCAGTGTCACAATTTTGGAAGCGCTTGTCGTTGCCCAGTCAATTCATTTTGGCAGGGGGCACCGTCATGCTTGTTGCACTGATGGCCGTGGGATCATGGGTGTCACATAGGATTGAGCAGGCAGCGGTGCAGAATTTCGCAATTACTGCCGCAAACTATGTTGAGAGTTTTATCGCCCCTGTCACACAAGATCTGGCAGATGGCACCGAACTCTCGGATCCTGCGCAACAAGCGATGGAAGAGATATTCTCCAGCTCGGCTCTGAGTGGTCGAATAGTATCCTACAAAATATGGAAAAAGGGCGGCTTGATCGTCCATGCCTCAGATCCGTTGCTCGCCGGTCAGAAATTTGATCCTTCCGATGATCTTCGTGCAGCCTGGCAGGGGAAGGTTTCAGCGTCATTTGAAGATCTAAATGATCCTGAAGACGCGTCTGAAGCTTCGCTTGGGGTGCCCTTGCTGGAAGTTTACAGTCCAATTCACGAGGTCTTTAGTGGTGAGATCATTGCCGTTGCCGAATTCTACGAACGCGCTGACGCCTTACAGATCGAATTGTCGGATGCACAACGCACGACTTGGATGGTGGTTGGTTCTGCGTTTGCGCTTAGCGGGTTGCTCCTTATTGGTATCGTCAAGGCGGGCGGACGCACGATTGAAGTTCAGCGTGCAGAACTAAAGGCCCAGTTGGCGGCCTCTGAGAGACTTGCAATCCAAAATGACACTCTACGAAAGCGTGCGATCACGGCAAACCAGCGCGCAACAGCGCAGACCGAACAAACGATACGGCGCGTCGGATCTGACCTTCATGACGGGCCCGCGCAGCACCTTTCGTTTGCCGCTTTGAGGCTCGACTCTGCCTTCGAAAAAGAGGGGGAACCCGACGCTCGCAAAGAAATCCGCACCTCTCTGAACAAAGCCTTGGAAGAAATCCGTGCCATCTCGCGAGGACTGGCTTTGCCCGAACTTGAAGAGCTTGATGTTGCAGGGCTTGTCCGGCGCGCGGTTACCGAGCGGGAAGCGCAATCGGGGTATAGCGTAGACCTGAAATTCGAAGGATCAGAGCCAAAAACACTGAGCTACGCTGAAAAACTGTGCATATATCGTTTCCTGCAAGAGGGGCTGTCCAACGCTTTCAGACATGGGAAAGTCGAAACCGCTGTCGTCACGGTAACCGGTATGCCCGAGTGTGTACGGATCAATATTGAGGACGCCGGCGAAGGATTTAATGTCCGTGATCCGATCCAACTCGACGCACATGGCGGGCAGGGTCTGATCGGCCTGAAAGATAGGGTGGAGAGCATTGGTGGCTCATTGACGATTGAAAGCAACATTGGGAAGGGAACCGTCCTAACCCTTGAGATAGATACTGAGGAAACAGCATGACCATTACGATGATTGTAGCGGATGACCACCCGATTTTTAGAGATGGGTTGGTACAAAGCCTCTCTGAAACTGGAGAATTTGATGTTGTAGGCACCGGAGCAACGGCACAAGAAGCCATAGAAATTGCGCGAAGGCACACGCCAGATGTGGCCCTTTTGGATTTGTCGATGCCGGGAAATGGGATCAACGCGGCGAAGGTGATCGTCGCTGAAAAACTCGCAGGACACGTGGCAATGCTGACAGTGTCAGAAGACGACACGGATGTGACCAATGCCCTCCAGGTAGGTGCAATAGGCTACGTTCTCAAAGGCGTCTCAGCAGATGAATTACGGCGGGTTCTGAAAGGAATTGCCAAAGGCGAAGCACATGTCTCCCCTGGGCTTGCAGCACAGGTCCTGAAAATTATGCAGGCCCCAAAGGGGAATACTCACAACCCGATAGACGAACTCACAAAGCGGGAAGAAGAAATTCTGCGTTTGGTCGCGACGGGTCAAAGCAATCGGGAGGTTGCTGATGCACTCAACCTTCAGGAGAAGACGGTGAAACACTATATGACTGTCATTCTGAGCAAACTTCACGCCCGCAACAGGGTAGAGGCTGCATTGATCGCCCACGACGCCTGGAACAAGTGACTGGTTCGGTCACTATCGCCTATTTGTTGCGAAAGCGATTCAGCCGATTTCGATCCTTTTGCGTCGCGCTGCGTGAGGCGACGGTTCTGCCATACTGATCCGTCAGACTGTATCGGCCTGAAGATATCTCCTCACGCCAACCATTTGCATATAATATCTCGACGTTGTTTCCGCGATAGGTGGCTTTGAC
>JBAUHN010000222.1:0-3303 GCA_049680295.1 Sulfitobacter sp. | reverse complement strand
GCTTAGCTGTCTGCATAACCTTCTGCGCCCGTTCAAACAAGCAACAAAAGGCTTTACGATTTTTGTTTGTCCCCCGTTGACAGTCCCGCAGGGCCGCTTTACATCGCCCTCACGACAAGGGCCCAGGTGGCGGAATTGGTAGACGCGCACGGTTCAGGTCCGTGTGCCGCACGGTGTGGAGGTTCGAGTCCTCTCCTGGGCACCAATCGCCTATTGATATGCGCGCATATCAATAAGTTAGCGACAAAAACTGTCCCACTTTCATCAAGACCTGTGGAAAGTGGGACAGTTTTGTTCTCCCCTTTAATCCTATCCTGTTCGATATCAAAGCTTGCCAGTTGGCGGCATTTTGGCCTAGGCCTGTTAATTGTCACTGAGAACTGACCCGGCATTGTCACCGAGATTTGACCCGCCCAGTCATTATGTTTGCAACGTCATGATGCGGTCAATGCTGTTGCCTCCTTCCGTTTCTTTTTCGCTGTTTCGGAGCTTGCCTTGAAGCGGTAGCTGTCGTTGCCGGTCTCCAAAATATGGCATCGATGGGTGAGGCGATCGAGCAGCGCGGTGGTCATTTTGGCGTCGCCAAACACGCTGGCCCATTCGCTGAAGCTCAGATTTGTGGTGATGATGACGCTGGTGCGTTCATAAAGTTTGCTGAGAAGGTGGAACAGCATGGCGCCGCCGGAGGAGCTGAATGGCAGATATCCTAACTCGTCCAATACCAAGAGATCGGTTTTCACCAACATCTCGGCAATTTTCCCAGCCTTGCCTTGGGCCTTTTCCTGCTCCAGCGCATTGACCAACTCGACCGTCGAGAAGAAGCGCACGCGTTTACGATGATGCTCAATGGCTTGGATGCCAATGGCGGTCGCGACATGCGATTTGCCTGTTCCCGGTCCACCGATTAGCACCACATTTTCGGCCGCATCCATGAACTCGCAACGATGAAGTTGGCGCATGAGGGCTTCATTGACCTCGCTGGCAGCAAAGTTGAATCCGGAGAGATCCTTGTATGCCGGGAATCGTGCCGCTTTCATGTGATAGGCGATAGAGCGCACCTCTCGTTCTGCCATTTCGGCTTTGAGCAGCTGTGACAGGATCGGCACCGCAGCATCAAATGCCGGTGCCCCTTGCTCCATCAGATCCTGCACAGCCTGCGCCATGCCCGGCATCTTCAGGCTGCGCAACATGATGACGATGGCGGCTCCAGCGGGATCATGACGCATGGCGGGTGCCTCCTGTGGTGCGTAGGCCGTCATATCGCGCGACATTGGCCTCTGGCTCATTGCGCAGCGTCAGAGCTGCTGGCGGGGTCACATCCGGCTGATCGGTCGGGGTGCCATCCACTAACCTGTGCAGCAGGTTCAACACATGGGTTTTGGTTGGAACGCCGGCCTCCAGCGCCATTTCAACCGCACAAAGCACAGACTGCTCATCGTGATGCAGCACCAGCGACAAGATATCGACCATTTCTCGATCTCCACCAGGTTTGCGCAGCATTTGATCCTGCAGCTTTCGGAAGGCATCCGGCATCTCGACAAACGGCGCCCCGTTGCGAAGTGCTCCCGGCTTGCGCTGGACCACCGCCAGATAGTGACGCCAATCATAGATGACGCGTCCGGGCTGGTGTGAGCGATCAATAATACGCTCGTGCGTGCAAATCACGTGTCCCTCGGCGACAATAACCAGCCGGTCGGGGTAGATATGCAGACTGACTGGCCGGTTAGCAAAACTGGCAGGAACAGAATAGCGATTGCGATCAAAGGTGATCAGACACGTGGGAGACACGCGCTTGCTCAATTCGACAAAGCCATCGAAGGCTATGGGCAGTTGCATCAGCGCGAGTTTCTCAGCTTGCCAGATATCGGCAATGCTCCCCTGCAAAGTGCCATGTGCAGTCTCAGCCCACAGCACTTTGCAGCGCTCTTCCAGCCAGCGATTGAGCGCTTCAAGATCAGGGAAGGCCGGCCTCACCTGCCACAGCCGGTGGCGCGCATCGCGCACGTTCTTCTCGACCTGTCCTTTCTCCCAGCCTGCAGCAGGATTGCAGAACTCAGGCTCAAAGACATAGTGGCTGGTCATCGATAGGAAGCGCGCATTTACATCGCGCTTTTTGCCAACGCCGATGCGAGCAACCGCCGTCTTCATATTATCGTAGATGCCTCGGCTCGGAATGCCCTCAAAGACGCGGAAGCCGTGCCAATGCGCGTCGAACAACATCTCATGTGTCTGTAAAAGATAGGCCCTGACCAAAAACGCGCGGCTGTGCGACAGCTTCATGTGGGCCACCTGCAGCTTGATGCGCTCGCCACCGACATAAGCCCAGTCCTCGCTCCAATCGAACTGGAATGCCTCGCCCGGTTGGAACACCAGCGGCACGAATGTTCCACGACCGGTCGTGTGCGTCGCGCGCTGCCGCTCGCCCTTCCATTCCCGAACAAAGGAGGCAACGCGCTCGTAAGACCCGTCAAAGCCAAGCTGCACAAGATCCGCATGCATCTGTTTGGCCGTGCGGCGCTCTTTGCGTGACTTGCGCTGTTCCGTCACCAGCCAGCCTGTCAGCTTTTCTGCAAAGGGATCCAGCTTGCTCGGTCTATCCAGCGACTGAAACTGCGGCTCAACAATCCCCGCCCGCAGATACTTTTTGATCGTATTGCGAGACAGCCCCGTTCGCCGTGCAATCTCGCGAATAGGCATCTTCTTACGCAATGCCCAAAGTCGAATAACCCTCAAAAGTCCCATGTCTATCACTCCGAAGCCCCCCGGAAAATTCCGCTAGGGGCAAGGTTGCACATGGGTCAATTCTCAGTGACAATTTTGGCCGCTGCCGGGTCAGTTCTCAGTGACAATTAACACCCTTGGGGTTAGATCTTCTTGGCGTCGTCCACGATTTTCAGTTTTGCCACGCCGCTTTCGCCCAAGGGGATCGAGGCGAAGGGGCCACCGTGGCACATGTCGGTCAGGTCTTGGGGGTTCAGGGGGGCTGCTTCGGCCAGAATTTGCGCGGCGAATTGTTCGGCGTTGTCGCGCGGGCGGTAGCCGAGGTAATGGGCAAGGGTATTGTCCACGGGCGCGCGGTCGTTGTTGGACACGCCGTAAACCACGGTAAAGCCGGTGACAGGGGTGTCGATGGCGCGGGTGACAAGGTGGATAAGGTCATCATAGCTGAGCCATGAGCCGAGCGCGCGGGGATTGCCGACTTTGGCGGCACTTAGGATGCGCATACAGACGGATTCCACGCCGCGCTTTTCCCAATACAGGCTGGCCAAATCTTCGGCAAAGCATTTGGCGAGACCGTAGAAC
>JBAUHN010000221.1:0-18841 GCA_049680295.1 Sulfitobacter sp. | reverse complement strand
CGCGGCGCGCTTCTTCAAAGGGCCATGCTTTGCTCGTCATTGCAGCTTGTCGCATATCAGACATGTGGTATCCTGAAATTCCAGCCGATGCGCCCAATGCGCGCGGTTCTGCCTGTCCCTATTGCCTCGCGGCTGGAGCGTCAATAATCTGCCTCAGACAGAACACCTCTCACAGAAAGCAAAACCCAGTGCCGAATGACATTTCCTCCCATGCGCTGAGCGCGCAAGACAGCCTTGTCGCCCTGATGATCGCCGTATCAGCCTCGGACGAGGATATTAGAACGGCTGAGCTGGTCAAAATCCAATCGGCAGTCAATAATTTGCCGGTTTTTGCGGGATTTGACACCGACCGCCTGAATACGGTCAGCCAGGTTGTCTTTGATCTGTTTGAACAAGAGGACGGTCTGGACGCTCTGTTCGGACTGATCCGCGATTCCCTGCCAGAGCGTCTGTATGAAACCGCATATGCATTGGCCTGTGACGTGGCCGCAGCAGATGGCACATTGGACGAGGCCGAATTGCGCCTGCTTGAGGAAATCCGCTATGAGCTCAGCCTCGACCGCCTGCACGCCGCCGCGATTGAGAGAGGCGCGCGCGCGCGGCACGTGACATAGGCCCATGCGCAGCAGCAAGACTATTCATGTCGTATCTTGCCATGCCGAGGGTGAGGTAGGCGATGTCATTGTCGGCGGCGTCGCACCACCCCCCGGCGACACGCTTTGGGCGCAGCGCAATTGGATCGCCCAAGATCAGACATTGCGCAATTTCGTTCTGAACGAACCGCGCGGCGGTGTCTTTCGTCATGTGAACCTGCTGGTCCCACCAAAGCATCCCGATGCCCAGATGGGTTGGATCATCATGGAGCCGGAAGACACACCGCCGATGTCTGGCTCAAATTCTATCTGTGTCGCCACCGTGTTGCTGGACAGCGGTATCATCCCAATGGTCGAACCTGTGACCGAGATGGTGTTAGAAGCCCCCGGCGGGCTTATCCGGGTGCGCGCGGATTGCCGCGACGGCAAGGCCCAAAAAATCACGGTGCAAAACCTTGCGTCCTTTGCGGGTGAATTAGGCGTCACACTGACCGTGCCCGGCATTGGCGCGTTGAATGTCGACACGGCCTACGGCGGCGACAGCTTTGTTGTTGTGGACGCGCAAGCACTTGGTTTCGACTTCGTGCCTGCCGAGGCGCGCGCACTGGCCGAGCTTGGCGTGCAGATCACCAACGCGGCAAATGAACAATTGCGTTTTCATCACCCTGTAAACCCTGAATGGGATCATTTTTCATTTTGCCTGTTCGCAGGGCCGGTTGAACGGCGTGGCACCCATCTGAGCGCCAAATCAGTTGTGTCGATCCAACCGGGTAAGATTGATCGCTCACCCACCGGCACCGCAGTATCTGCCCGGATGGCATTGCTGCATGCCTCAGGGCATATGCAGGTTGGCGACACGTTCACCGCGCATTCCCTTCTTGGGTCTACGTTTGAGGGCAAGATTGCCAGTACAACGACAGTTGGCACCGAGGGTGCGATTATCCCTGAAATCACCGGTCGCGCGTGGATCACCGGAACCCATCAACATATGCTTGATCCTGATGATCCTTGGCCAGAGGGCTACAGGCTGACGGACACCTGGCCGTCGTACAGAACGCAGCCTTAGGCGACGCAAACTACATCGTTGCATTGGGCGCATTGATTTTTCATCTTCGTTGCGCCAGCCTCGTGATATGCATCAGCTTGATCCCAAAAACACCCTATGCTTTTTGACGGCCGTCCAAACCGGGACGATCCGGGCCGCAGCCATGCAAATCGGTCTTGAGCCGTCGACCGTCAGCCGCAATATCTCGGCCTTGGAAACCAGCGTCGCCGCCACATTGATTGAACGTGGCAGGTCAGGCGTCCGGCCCACGCAAGCGGGTAGGCTGATGCTGGCGTATCTGAATCAGCAAGCCGGGGCGCTGGAATTGCTGCGCTCTGAATTTGACGCGCTTGCGAATATGCAGCGCGGCACCGTGTCAATCGCTGTGGGCGAAGGCTTTGTCGGTGATTTGTTCGACAGTGCGCTGGCCCGGTTTTCCACGCGATTCCCCGATATCACATTCACCATATCGGTTGGATCGACCGAACATGTCGTGCAACAGATATCGTCCGAACAGGCGCATGTCGGAATGGCCTATAATGTCGCAGCGGATCCAAAAATCCGCATCGACAAATCAGCCGCGCAACCTCTTGTCGCCTTGGTCCGAAGAAGCGGCAAATACGACCACAGCCCCCCCATTGATCTGGAAACCCTTGCAACAATACCCTGCACTGTTCCGCCCAAGACATTCGGCATCGGCGCGATCATTACCGCGATTGAGGCCAAACACGGCCTGCGGCTGAACGCGTTGGTTGAAACCGGATCAATTGCGGCGCTTAAGTCTTTTGTGCGCAATGACATGGGCTGCACGATCCTGCCAAAATTCGTGGTCGAACATGAAGTGTCCTCCGGTCTCATGTCGGCCCACCCCCTGCCGTCAAAAGTATTTTCGGGAGGCGTTTCGGCATTGATACGCAAGGAAGGTCGCAAGTTACCCCAGGCCGCAGAATTTCTTTTGCGGCAGCTACGGAAAATGTCGGCCTTTAACTAGGATCTGAGCCCAATTTGGGCATCTTTGTTGCATTCAACGCAACAAAAAATTCGATTTCGTGGCATTCCTTGAATTTTCATTACTGGGCATAGTGCCGGGTAATCGCGGCGCTAATAGGATTGTCATTATGCAAATCGGACTTATCGGATGTGGGAACATGGGCGGCGGCATAGCCTCTCAACTGGTCGCCAAGGGATGTCAGTTGACGTGTTACGATCCCGATCCTGAAACACTGAACAAAATGCAGGCTTTGGGCGCGCAGGTTACCGCAACGCCCAACGCCCTGGCGCAGATTGCAGACATCATCATTCTGTCGCTTCCAAAGGCCGCTGTTGTCGAGGCGGTGATGCGGGGTATTCTGCCGGACATTCGACCCGGCACAATCGTGTTGGACACGTCGACATCTGAACCCGGCACCTCACAGGCTATGGACACACGGGCCAAAGCGCAGGGGTTTTCCTTTGTGGACGGTCCGGTCAGCGGCGGCCCTGCCGCTGCAAATGCCGGGACCATGACGATGCTTTTGGGCGGGGATGTCTCTGCTATCGAACGCCTTAAACCCGTTCTTGATATTATTACTGCCAAAACCGTAATCGTTGGCGGCTCTGGCGCCGGGCACGCGGCCAAGATCGCCAACAACATGCTGTGTGCCGCCAATCTGGTCTTGGTCGGCGAAGCGGTACGCATGGGCAAGGCTGCGGGTGTTGATCCAAAGGCGCTGCTGGACGGGATCAATGCCGGTTCAGGTCGCAGCGCCGTCAGCGAGGTCAATTTCCCCACGTGGATTCTGAACAGCGCATTCGATTCGGGCTTCACCATGGGGCTGATGCGCAAGGATGTGGGTCTTGCCCTTGGTCTGGCGGAAGACAAAAATGTGGACCTGACCGGCTTTGCGGCGATCGCTGATCTGTGGCTAAACGGATCGGTTGATATCCCCGACAATGCCGATTTCAACGAGATAGTGAAGGTGGCCAAAAATGCTTGAACGCAAACAAAGACTATTGGACGCAATGGCCACACTGGGGCTGGGTGATCGCCCGCAAAGCATTGTCAGCGGCAGCTTGGTGGACGGTGTTGGTAGCGATGTGACCCTGATTGACCCGTTCACCGAGGACAGGCTGTTCACCTACCCTGATGCCGGTGCTGAATTGGCCGCCAAGGCCTGCCAATCCGCGCAAGACGCCCAGCGCATGTGGGCACATGATCTGTCGGCCGCCGCGCGCGGGCAGATCATGCAGGACATCTCAACGAGGGTTCTGGCCTGCGCTGAAAATCTGGCCACGGTCGAGGCGATCCTAGCCGGGAAACCGATCCGGGATTGCCGTGTCGAAGTCGCGAAAGTCGCGGAAATGTTTGCCTATTATGCTGGCTGGACCGACAAACAGCACGGCCAGGTTATTCCGGTCCCATCGGGTCATTTGAACTACACATTGCGCGAACCGCTGGGCGTTGTGTTTCAGATCACCCCTTGGAATGCGCCCGTCTTTACCGGCGGTTGGCAGATTGCTCCGGCCATCGCCACTGGAAACGGCGTGGTGATCAAGCCCAGCGAATTGACGCCCGTCACCACAGTCGCACTGGTCAAACTGGCCGAAGATGCCGGGCTGCCACGTGGTTTGGTGAATGTTCTTTGTGGGTTAGGGCCGACAACGGGCCAAGCTGCAATTGATCACCCCGCTGTGCGCAAAGTCGTTTTTGTAGGCTCCCCCGATACCGGGCGGCGGGTTGCGATGGCTGCGGCGGCGGCCTTGAAACCCACGGTGCTAGAACTGGGCGGCAAATCGGCAAATATCGTATTTGAGGATGCCAATCTGGAACATGCCTGTCTGGGTGCTCAGGCGGCGATATTTTCTGGTGCGGGCCAAAGCTGTGTTGCGGGATCGCGTTTGCTTGTCCAGAAATCTGTTCACGCAGGGCTGATCGACATGCTGGCGGCGGGTATGAACAACATCACCCTTGGTGATCCGCTGGACGAGGCGACGGAAATCGGACCCATTAGTAACGCCCGCCAGTTTGCCCATGTCACCGGCATGATCCATCAGGCGGCCAAGGCAGGGGCGACCGTACTGTCACGCAGCAGGTTGCCGGACCGGGGATATTTCGTTGCCCCCACTGTTCTGCGCGGGTTGTCGAATGCGACCAAGACCGCGCAGGAGGAAATCTTTGGCCCGGTTGCCGCCGTCATCCCGTTCGAGGACGAGGCAGAGGCAGTTGCACTGGCCAATGACACGCGTTTCGGTCTGGCCGGAGCGGTCTGGACCAATGATGTCGGACGCGCACATAGAATGGCCGAAGCCGTGCGCGCCGGGACCTTCTGGATCAACAGCTACAAAGCCATACATGTCTCATCGCCCTTTGGTGGGTCTTTGAATTCCGGTTTTGGTCGGTCAAGTGGGACAGATGCGTTGCTGGAATATACATCCGCCAAAAGCGTCTGGCTTGACAGCGCCCCAAAACCACGCATCGCTTTCGGGTATGTGTCGTGAGAAACCCGATGAAACTGGTGGGTGATGTGCACGGGCTGTTGAATACGCAACCACGGCTGGCACATGTGCTGAACCTAGCCGAGTTTTCGGATTTTCCGCACATGGCCGGGGCGTTGCTTGGCGCGCTTTGCAACAACTCTGCCCTGGGCCAGACGGTCGCCGAAACCTACGCCGACACGCCGTCACTGGTTGAGATGTCCTGCCATGACATCGCCGAGACCGCGCGCCGGAATTTTGAGCCTGGCGGGCCTGCCGCAACTGTGCTTTTCTCGCGCGGTGTTCAGGCCGTCATGGCGCACCGTGTGGCCCATAAGCTTTGGGGTGACGGTGATACAAATCTGGCTTTGGCAATAAAAAGTGCGTTCGGTCGGGCGTTTTCGACGGATATTCACCCGGCCGCACAGATCGGGGCCGGGTTGTGGCTGGATCACGGATTGGGGTTTGTTGCAGGCGAGACGGTTCAGATCGCCGAAGATGTCTCAATCTGGCACAACGTGACCCTTGGCAGCACTTTAACCGACAGTGGCTCGCAGCGGCATCCGCAGATTGGCCGGGGCGTTGTCATTGGCGCAGGAGCCCTGCTGTTGGGTGGCATCACGGTGGGCGCATTTGCCAACATCGCAGCCGGTGCAATCGTGGTGCAGGACATCCCCAAGAATGCACTGGCCGTGGGGGCCAAGGCAAAAATCCACGGCACGGCCCGCGTTGATTTCTCCCGCAACGCAGATGCCTCATGAACGCGTCTTTTGGGATTGATCACCCGTTACTGGCCACGCATGACATTGAAGGGCTGCGCGCGCGGTTGATATCGCTTGGGTTCAACATGACCGCAATCGGCAAGCATCCATGGGGCACCAGCACCAGTCTTGCGATGTTTAACGGTTGTCTGATCGAAATCATGGGCATCTATGATAACACGCTTCTGGACAAGGTGCCCGCAGGGGATTTCCGATTTGGGCGTCATGTCCACGACCACCTTGTGGTACGCGAAGGTGTGGCGCTGACCGCGTTGCACAGCACCCATTCGGATGCGGACGCGCGATATGCGCAAGCTGCCGGGTTCGCCGTTGCGGGCCATCTGGAGTTTGGCCGCGACGTGACATTGCCGGATGGGACGACTGGTAAAACAAAGACAACGCTTGCGTTGCTTCCCGATCGCGAATTTCCTCGCCTGTCGATATTTTTATGCCAGCAGCACCGCCCTGATCTGATCTATGTGCCGGACTGGCTGGCGCACCCCAACAAGGTGAATGGAATTTGCGGTGTCAATGTTCTGGCTGATGACCGGTTTCATCCGCGCCTGAAGGCACGCTTTGGCGGGCTGTATTCTGAGCCTCTTGAATTTGACGGCGGTTTTCAGTTTCAAACCGCAAACGGTGTCCTCCGGTTGATGAACGCTGACGCGTTTGAACGCATGATCGGGCCCTTGCCAAACGCTTTGCGCGACGATCCGCTGCCCTGCATTGCGGGGATGGATCTCACCATGACGGACGCGGAAACCTGTCTGGCGTTTATCAAAAAATCAAATCTCGGGTTTCGCCAGATTGAAAACGGATATGCGCTGCAAAATGCAGGATTGACTGCGAACACCGTGCTGCGGTTTCTAACCTGCTGACACAAGCAAAACCTTACTGTGTTTCGCCATGGTTGCCGTAAAGCGTGTCCCAGCGCTCGATCAAATCTTGCTGCATGACTTTGGCCCGACGATTCCATCCTTTGGCCCCTTTTGGGGCCTCTCGTTCTGCCTTGGATAGTTTTCCACGGGTTTCATGGTCTGCCGCAAAAATCGCAAAAACCAGCTCGGTGCCATCGGTTCCGGTCATGTAGCCTGCAAGACCGGACACAAAATTCAGCGTTCCGGTTTTGGCATCTACCTTGACGGAATGGTCTTTGTTGGGCCGCCCATCGCCATCGCGCAATGCGACGGGTTTCAGGATCGGGCGCAGCGTCTGGTTTGCATTCGCTTTGACCAGTGCTTTAACCATATCATCGGCCGTTAGTTTACTGGTGCTGCCAAGGCCTGAATGATCTACCAGCGCAGGTGACAACAGGCCAAGCCTGTCTTTGGCCCAACGGTTCATTTCAGCGGCAGACGCCCTCAGGGTCCGGATGTCGGGGTTGCGATGCTTACTGGCGGACATCCCGATCATTTCGGCCGTCAGGTTGGTGGAGTATTTGAGCATTCCGCGCAGAATATCCTGCAACCTGTCGCTTTGCCGCCGCACCAAAAGCCGCCCGCCGGGGGCGGTTTTGGCCAACGTCGGCTTGGCCAGCACAATCCCATGCGACCGCGCCAAAGTGGCAAACACATCGCCTGCATAAAGCGCCGGTTTGCGCACCGGCAACCATCGTGCACCACCCTTGCCCAATGCATGGCGTGCCACACTCCAATCTTCGCGGGCCGCGGAACTGGCGTAAGCGTATATTGGCGATTTCCGGTCAACGACGCGCATCCGTGCCATCGCCACATCTGGGCGCACGGCGGCGGTGCGGGCATCCATTGTGATCGCATAATCCGCGCCTGCGCGCTTCCACTGGAAATGCACCCGGTTGAAATTTAGGGCTATTCCAGACACAGCGGGGTTATATCCAACGTGGTTTGGCTGCGCCGGGTCAATGCACTGCACGAACGGCAGCGCACCCTGATAGATGACAAATTTCCCGGTCACGCCGCGAATACCGGACTTTTTTAACGCCGCCGCCATCTCGGCCAGACCGTCGGTATCCAGCGTCGGATCGCCATAGCCGCCCAGCACCAGATCACCTTTGATGATCCCGTCCTTGACCGCCCCGGTGGCCAGCAGCCGGGTCTCAAACCGGTGTGACGCACCCAGTTCATCCAAAGCATAAAGCGCCGTGAGCGCTTTGGTCACGCTGGCGGGCGGGGTGCCATCGCGCAGGTTTCGCCCTTCAAGCAGCAGCCCGGTTTTAGCGTCCGCAACAGCATACATCACCCGGCCAGCCAGATTTGCCTTGGAAATAATTTCTTCCGCGCCGCGCGCCTGCGCTTTGGCAATCTTGCCGCCGCGCAGTTTTGGACGGAGCGATTGCTCCGGTGCGCCTGAAAATGCAGGTAAGGCAGCGCTGCTTAATAGTCCGGCTAAAAATCCGCGTCGTGTAAAATCACCAGTCATAGCCTGAATTAACCCGACCCCGCGTGTTGACACAACCGTCTCTTTTCCAATTATTCGTGTGGCCGATCAAGGACATGGTCGTCGTCCGGCGATGTCCACCCGCCCTGCGCCCGAATTGCAGATGACGAAAGCGCCAACATCGGCACATTCACAAAGCACCACGCAGGCGCATTCGATTGCGCCAGCAAATGCGACGCCCACGCGCTGATCCGATAGTTTTGGTACAAGGTCGCAGCGCGGCTCATCCGGGCGGAAATCCTGTCACCAGGGCGTGCCAGGACGCCCACGGGAACAGTGTCCATGATCTGGCGCCAGTCTTGCCACTTGTGAAACTGCGCCAGATTGTCTGCACCCATCAGCCAGACAAATCGAACCCCGATGTACCGCTGGCGCAAGACACGCAGCGTCTGCGCAGTGTAACGTGTGCCTAAATAGGCCTCGATATCCGTTACCTTGACGCGCGGATGCTGCATCAATGCCCGCGCCCGTTTCATGCGTTGATCCAATGGCGCGGGCCCCCGTTCTTTCAGCGGATTACCGGGGCTGACCAGCCACCATACCTGACTTAGCCCAAACCGTTTCAAAGCTTCACGCGTGATGTGAACGTGGCCCTTATGCGCCGGATCAAATGATCCCCCCAACAGCCCAATCGTCTGGCCGGGTCGCGCAATGGGGAACTTGTCGGACACGTGAAGCTGCCTTTGGGTCATGATGCACAATCGGTTGAAAGCTGTGCGGCATCTTTTGTCAATCCAAACGCCGCCCGACATTACGGCCAAGCCTTGCAAAATCACCGGACGGATCGGTCTATACCGCCACTGGCAACGGAATATTTCGGCCCCACAGCCTGACACCGTTTGATATTGTGGTCTGTGAAGGATATTGCAGGCGCAAATCGTCACTTCCCACAGTCAGGAATTCTAATATGGCCGCCTATCAATACGTCTATCACATGTCCGGCGTTTCCAAGACCTACCCCGGTGGCAAGAAATGCTTTGAGAATATCCACCTGAATTTCCTGCCCGGTGTGAAAATCGGTGTGGTCGGCGTCAACGGTGCCGGTAAATCGACGCTGATGAAAATCATGGCCGGTCTCGACACTGAATTTCAGGGCGAGGCCTGGGTCGCTGAAGGCGCCAAAGTGGGCTACCTGCCGCAAGAGCCCAAACTAGATACATCGCTGACGGTACGCGAAAATGTGATGCTCGGCGTTGCAGGCAAAAAGGCCATTCTGGATCGCTATAACGAGTTGGCGATGAATTATTCCGATGAAACCGCCGATGAAATGGCCGCCCTGCAAGACCAGATCGACGCCGAAAACCTGTGGGACCTCGACAGCCAGATCGACGTCAGCATGGAGGCCTTGCGCTGCCCACCCGATGACGCCAACATCAACGATCTGTCCGGCGGTGAAGCGCGCCGTGTCGCCTTGTGCAAGCTGCTGTTGGAAGCGCCGGAAATGCTGCTGCTGGATGAACCAACCAACCACCTTGACGCCGAAACCATCGCTTGGCTTCAACAGCATCTTATTGATTACAAAGGAACAATTCTGATCGTCACCCACGACCGGTATTTTCTGGATGACATCACCACGTGGATTTTGGAACTGGATCGCGGTAAAGGTATTCCCTATGAGGGCAACTATTCCGACTGGCTGGAGCAAAAGGCCAAACGTCTGAGCCAGGAAGCCCGCGAAGACAAATCCAAGCAAAAAACACTGGAGCGCGAGCTTGAATGGATGCGGCAAGGCGCCAAGGCGCGGCAGGCCAAATCCAAGGCCCGGATCAATTCCTACAATGAAATGGCCGAAACGTCTGAACGTGAAAAACTGACCCGCGCGCAGATCGTCATTCCCAACGGCCCACGCCTTGGCAACAAGGTGATCGAGGTTGCGGGCCTCAAAAAACACATGGGCGACAAACAATTGATCGACGGGTTGGATTTCAACCTGCCGCCCGGCGGGATTGTCGGTGTGATTGGCCCCAACGGTGCCGGTAAATCGACGCTGTTCAAGATGCTGACAGGTCAGGAAAAACCCGACGCAGGCAGCATCGAATATGGCGATACCGTCGATCTTAGCTATGTGGACCAGTCCCGCGATGATCTGGCCGCTGAGGAAACCGTCTGGCAGGCCATTTCGGGTGGGGCCGAGCTGATCCAGCTGGGCGACGCCGAAGTCAATTCCCGCGCCTATTGTTCGTCGTTCAATTTCAAAGGCGGCGATCAGCAGAAAAAAGTCGGCCTGCTGTCGGGCGGTGAACGCAACCGCGTGCATATGGCGCGTTTGCTGAAAGAAGGCGGCAACGTGCTGCTGCTGGATGAACCGACCAACGATCTCGACGTCGAAACCCTGCGCGCGTTAGAGGACGCGCTGGTCGATTTCGCCGGTTGCGCCGTGGTTATCTCCCACGACCGGTTTTTCCTCGACCGGATTTGCACCCATATACTGGCGTTCGAGGGCGAGGCCCATGTGGAATGGTTCGAAGGCGGATTTACCGATTACGAAGAAGACAAGAAACGTCGCCTGGGTGCCGATGCGTTGGAGCCAAAACGGTTGAAGCATAAGAAGTTCGTTCGATAAATCGCTTTGCAATTTTCGGACGGGTGCGAGGCAGCGTCTGCCCAGCAGGCGCGTTCGCACTCGATTGCAACTTAGGCGCGAACAATACCCTATTTATTGACGGATAGGGTATCGATTACTATGTATAGCAGTGGCAGCGGAGGTGCTCAACGCACCGTGAGGCCGACCTGCGCCCCTCTCCGGAGGCATAACGCTGTGTTGGCCCGAATGTTGTAAGCGCTTAGCGGTGCTATGTCGGTCCTTAGCCTGGACCGGCTAAGGCGGTCCGGCAGGACTCTTGGCATGGCCAAGAATAACCTGAGCGGGGGGTCGTCGATTGGGAGCTCCAAGTGTACATAGGAGCAGACCGAACCGCCGTTATAAGGGCGGGATATAAATACTGAGCGAGTGAAATCGCTCGACCGGTCGAGCATCGCAAAAAGGCTAATGCCATGCGTTTCTTGACTAAGTTGAAAGGGCGAGTGAAGTATCGTGACATAGTCGCGACTATTGCTCTCGCACTGATGCTCATCGACACTTTTCGATGACATTGGGCTGTCTTCGGACAGCCCTTTCGCTTTCTGCATCACAACAAATACCCGACCGCGGGTCACTGGCTGCCTTGCGAACTGTCCAGCGGAGACGGTTTCAGGTCGCGGAAGGCGAAACGCTATAAATAGTCACGTGCAGATCGGTCACCTTCACCGCGCTGACCTGCTCTGCAGTTTGACCACGCCGTCATGCCCGCGCGCGCCATCTTTCCGCATCGACACTGCCTGCGGGGCAAGATAGCCGCGCAGCATGTCGCTGGCGGACAGGCCGGTCCACATGCGTTGTTTCGAAACGGGCGTGATCACCACATCCGGCGCTGTGCCGGTCGTGCTCCAGATCTCTTTCAGCTTCGCGTCCAGATCCGTTTGCAGATCGGGCAGCCTCGCGTCGGCGCCACCCTGCAGGGCGCCAACAAATATCCCGCGTCCCCCGTAGGACAGCAATACCGGCCGCCCGGCCAGACAAGCGGCTGCAGCCTCGGAAATCGCCTCCAGGTAATGGCGGAATGCGGGGGATGGGCCGGATTGATAAAGCGCCTCAGCCGCTTGGACTTCAATCGCGAACAAGGTCATCGGCTCAGGCTCTCCCCCCATGCGCAGCAATTGGTTTTCCATCGCATTGATGTCGGAAATGCCATCCACATGCCCCAGCGAAAACGCGTCGTCAAAAGGCACATGCATCAGATCGTGCAACGCCTGTTTGCTTTCATGTTCGCGCGCCAGCGATGCGTTCAGAATACCGGCCAAAGTGACACGCGCGCTGAGTTCCATGCTGTCAAACGGTTTGCTCACAAAATCAGTGGCACCCGCAGCGACGGTGCGTTCAAGGATGTCACCGTCATTTTGTGTCGTCATCACCACAATCGGCGTCGCCCCATATTGGGTCTGGGCGCGGATCGTCTGGCACATGCCGATGCCATCCAGCCCGGGCAATTCCATATCGACCAAAAAGCAGTCGATCAGATCATCTGCGTTATTGATCACCTCAAGCGCCGACTTTGCATCGGGCGCGCGGATCACCTGATGGCCCGCCTTGCCCGGCAAACACAAACACAGCAGATCCAAAATCAAAGGATCATTGTCGATGGCCAAAATACGCATTGCGGTCATTCCCCTGTCGCGGTTTCCCCAACAAAAATGCGCGCCCTGCGACCTGTTGAGACCCCCCTACACGTGGGCGTGAATACAGGCGACTTTACGACCGTATTGGGGCTTTCTCATGCGGGTGCAGTCTGCGGCAGATACCGCTTTGGTCGGATTTTCGTGGTGTTGGGGCCGCATTATAGGGTTTTTAGCGGCAGAAGCCCTTGGCACTGAACGATATTTAACTTCCGGCGATCTTTGGCAGATTCTCGCTTAAATTGTGTCCAGATCGGGACACGGGTTCTAAAATCGCTTGCCCGACTCAACCGCGCCTGTCATAAGACCCCCGCAAACGTTATTCTTTTTCGACCCACTGTCTCCCGTTTAAGCGGCGCTCAGTCTTCGATCCAGACCGACCACGCCAGGCTATCGCACCAACGCGGATAGCACCACTACGAGGAGACCACGGATATGGCCACAGGCACCGTGAAATGGTTCAACACCACAAAAGGCTTCGGCTTTATCGCACCAGACGGCGGCAGCAAGGACGTTTTCGTTCATATTTCCGCAGTTGAGCGCGCAGGCCTCACAGGCTTGGCTGATAACCAAAAAGTGACTTTCGACATTGAAGCTGGCCGTGATGGCCGCGAAAGCGCGTCGAATATCGCACTGGCATAAGCCTTTTCGGGCGCAAGCCTGACCAAAAACAGAACCGGGTTCCCACATGGGTGCCCGGTTTTTTTGCATCATGGGGCTTGCCTGAATCAGTGGTTTCGGCTGATTATTGCCTGTCTGCATTTTTTTTCGGAGCTTTTTCATGAAACGCCGCACGTTTCTTGCCAGTACATTGGCTGCCACCGCCCTTCCTCAGATCGTCTCTGCCCAGGACGCGACCTTTGATCCGACGCCCCAGATCGTTCGCATCAAAAAGCAATTCAAACCCGGTCAATTGCTTATTCTGCCACGCAGTTACTACCTGTATTTCGTGACCGCCGAGCGTCAGGCGATGCGCTACGGCGTCGGCGTCGGTCGTGCAGGTCTTGAATTTACCGGCACCGCCACCATCGACGTCAAGAAAGAATGGCCCACCTGGCGCCCCACGGACGAGATGATTGAACGCAACCCAAGCGCATATGGCCGGTTCATCGGCAACACAAATGCGCAGCCGGGTGGACCTGACAATCCGTTGGGCGCACGGGCACTGTATTTGTTCCAGAACGGACGCGATACCTATTTCCGTATTCACGGCACGACCCAGCCCAAAAGCATCGGGCAATCGGTGTCAAACGGCTGTATCCGGATGCTGAATGAACATGTCAAAGACTTGTATGAACGGGTTCCCGTTGGAACGGTTGTGACCGTTCTTTGACCATCAAACAAAGCGCGCCAAAAAAAGGCCGGTGAAAACACCGGCCTTTTGTTTGATCGAATTCACAAGGTTAGTAGCATCTCTCGCGAAGCGCCTTAGTTCAGCGCCTTGTCCGTGATCGCATGGGTCCACGCCCCTTCAGGTGCCTTTGAGATCACCGGATCAGATCCACCGGAAAGCAGCGATTCGACGGTACGGGTATAGTCCGCTTCAATCAGCGCACCGTTGCTGCCCGCGGTCAGCTTCGCAACTTCGCTCATCATACGTCTTTGATGCTCTTCGGTCTGCGCACCGCTTGCGTCGTTATCAAGCACGATGTCTGCGGCCTCATCCGGGTTCGCTTCGGCATATTTCCATCCCTTCATCGACGCACGTACAAAACGGACCATTTTGTCTTCGAATGCAGGATCGGAAAGATTTTCTTCTAACGCGTACAACCCGTCTTCCAATGTTGCGACGCCCTGATCTTCATATTTGAAAACCTGAAGATCATCCGGTGACAGGCCCGCGTCAATCACTTGCCAGTATTCGTTATAGGTCATTGTGGACACACAAGCGGCCTGGCCTTGCAGCAGCGGGTCTACGTTAAAACCTTGCTTTAGAACCGTTACGCCCGCATCGCTGCCGTCTGTCGCAATACCCAACTGGGACATCCAGCTGAGAAATGGGAATTCGTTGCCGAAGAACCATACGCCAAGTGTTTTGCCCGGAAAGTCATCCGTGCTCGTTATCCCTGCGTCCTTGCGACACGTCAGCATCATGCCGCTTGATTTGAAAGGCTGCGCAATATTGACCATCGCCAGGCCTTTCTCGCGGGCGGCAAGGGCGGCGGGCATCCATTCCACTGTCACGTCTGCGCCACCACCGGCCAACACTTGAGTTGGCGCAATGTCGGGACCGCCCGGTTTGATGGTGACGTTCAGGTCTTCTTCGTCATAAAATCCCTTGTCCAAGGCGACGTAATAGCCGGCAAACTGTGCCTGCGTGACCCATTTGAGCTGCAGGGTTACATCATCGGCGGCCTGCGCCAGGGTGCCCCATGCACCGACAGCAAGTGTCGCCGCAACATTTGTGATTGTCTTCATGATACTCTCCTTTGTTGGTTTTCGTTGTCGTTTCTTAGTGTCGTTGTTGTCGTTGTGATGGGTGCCAGAATGTCACGATCCGCTCGATCAAGGCAACGACGCCATAAAATGCCGAGCCGACAATCGCCGCGACCACAATCTCTGCCCAAACAAGATCAAGCGCAAGCTGCCCGACGCTGGTCGAGATGCGAAACCCCATGCCACGGATCGGCGAGCCAAAAAATTCAGCAACAATGGCGCCGATCAGCGCCAGTGTTGACGCGATTTTCAGGCCATTGAAGATAAATGGCATCGCTGCTGGCACACGCAGTTTGAACAACGTCTTCCAATATCCGGCGGCATAGGTCTGCATCAGGTCGCGCTGCATCGCATCGCTGCTTTGCAGCCCTTGCACGGTATTCACCAGCATTGGAAAAAACACCATAACGACGACCACGGCGGCCTTGGACTGCCAGTCAAACCCGAACCACATGACCAGGATCGGTGCCATGCCAATGACAGGCAGCGCCGCCACGAAGTTGCCCACCGGCAATAGCCCGCGCTGCAAAAACGGAAACCGGTCGATGGCGACAGCGATCAGCAACGCCGATCCGCATCCGATGACGTATCCGCTCAAAGCGCCCTTCAGCACGGTTTGTACAAAGTCTTCCCAAAGGATCGAAGTCGATACAGCAAACCTTTCGGCGATCATTGTCGGCGGCGGCAACAGCACCGGACTGACATCCAATCCACGCACAATGCCTTCCCACATCACGATCAACGTCACGCCAAAAATCACCGGAACGGTCAAAGCAGTGACCCTTGATTTTGGCCGACGTGCCAACCAAGCATTTAGCGCCCAGCCCAACACCCAAGCCACCAGAGCAATCGCCAACCAGCCCATTACGCCATCCCCATGCGTTTAAGAATGATCCGCTGTAGCAGTCCGATCAGACCAACCAACGCTGCCGCCAAAGCGGCCGCCATGATCAATGCCGACCAAATTTGAATGGTCTGTCCGTAATAGCTGCCCGCCAGTAAACGCGCCCCAAGCCCGGCAACCGCACCGGTAGGCAGTTCGCCGACGATTGCGCCAACAAGTGACGCAGCCATCCCAATTTTGAGCGAGGTGAAAAGATAGGGCATAGACGCCGGCAGCCGCAGCTTCCAAAACGTCTGTGGTGCAGCAGCATTCCACGTCCGCATCTGATCCAACTGCATGACTTCGGGGCTGCGCAGGCCTTTGACCATGCCAACAACAACCGGGAAGAAAGACAGATACATTGAAATCATCGCTTTGGGCAGCAATCCTGATACACCAACCGCGTTCAACACAACAATAATCATCGGAGCAATCGCTAATATTGGGATTGTCTGGCTGGCAATAACCCACGGCATTACCGACATGTCCATCGTGCGGTTGTAGACGATCCCAACAGCCAAAGCGATGCCAAGCCCGGTTCCCAGAGCAAACCCCAAAAGCGTCGCGCTCAAAGTCACCCAGCTGTGAAAAATCAGCGACCGCTTGGAGGTGATTTTTTTCAACGCCGTGGTCTTCCAAAGCTCCTCAGCAACCTGATGTGGAGCCGGAAGCTTGGGTTTGTCCTGTGCCCATGTGTCAGCAACCAGCATGGGGATCGTCAAAGTCTCACCCGATCGCGTCGCCTTGTCATAGGCCCAGGGCGCATTCAGCCAAATCGCGGCAGCATACCAGACTGCAAACAATGCCCCAACGACGGTCAATACAGGAACGATGTTACGGCTCATGCGCTGCTCCCAGCTTCATTGTTCCACAAATATGCATAATACGGCGCCCGCATCAGGTGTGGCGCTTTGCATATTTTAAGAACAATGAAAGGTTTTGGTGGTTTTTGGGCAGGGCGGTACAGGCTGGCAAGCCGATGGCCGTGAACGATGAAGAGGGACCACGCCTCCCGACACAAACGGCGAAGCGGTCCCGGACGGGCGTGGGGCACCACATCTGTCCGGGCCGCTGTTAACTTCCTATTCATCTTGATGCCCCGCGCGCAATCCTTCCCGCACCCGATGAGCCACATCCAGAAATGCAGCGGTGTCCCGAATGTCCAGCGGTCTTTCGCGTGGCAGGGGGCTTTCAATGACATCCGTGATCCGGCCGGGGCGCGGGCTCATCACAACGATCTTGGTGCTTAGATAAACCGCTTCGGGGATGGAATGGGTGACAAATGCGATAGTTTTTTCTGTTCGCGCCCAGAGTTTCAACAATTGCTCATTCAGATGATCGCGCACAATTTCATCCAAGGCGCCAAAGGGCTCGTCCATCAGCAGAATATCCGCATCAAAGGCCAGCGCGCGGGCAATGCTGGCGCGCTGCTGCATGCCGCCTGAGAGTTGCCACGGGAATTTCCGCTCAAACCCGGCCAGTTCAACCAGGTCCAACACGCGGTTGACCCTTTCGGCCTGATCGGATCTGGAATAACCCATGATCTCAAGCGGAAGTCGAATATTGCCGCCAATCGTGCGCCATGGATAAAGCCCTGCAGCCTGAAACACATAGCCATAAGCCCGCGATTTACGTGCCTCTTCAGGCGAGGTCCCGTTGACTGTAATCGTCCCGCCAGTTGGCTGTTCCAAGTCCGCCATAACCCGCAGGAATGTGGTCTTCCCGCACCCGGACGGCCCGATAAAACTAACAAATTCACCTTTGTCGATCTCAAGGTTCACGTCTTTGAGGGCATGTACCGGCCCATCGTTTGTTTGGAACGTTAGCGATAAATCGCTAGCTGAAATAATGGTCATGGCTTTTCACGACCGTGCCAACCCGCACCTAACATACCGTCTAATTCTCCGAAAACCCTAGATGAACTTCGCGAATAGACCGCACTGCAATAACCACATTTCATCAAGCCTCCTGGAACATTTCTAATTTCTGCCGGAACCTGAGATTGCTCCGTTGGATAGAACTCGCGTTGTCGACCGTGTCCACCATTACAGTCACTCGTAGGGCAGTCATTTTGCATGCAATCAAATCCCCGCCGGAATATTCAACGGATCGCGCTTGATCATTTTCGGCGCAGTCAGTTCTTTCCATTTGCTCAGTGCGACATTGGCAGACGGGAATGCCGGGCGCGGGATGAATTTACCGCGACCGGGATTGGGCTGACTGTTTTGTCCCCAGGCCCAGATCACTTCGCCGCGGCTGAGGGTGTAGCGGCTTTGGGCGTTGACCTTGAACCCTTCGAAGACATTGTAATCCAGCACAGAATGATGGTTGGCCGGGCTGATCGTTTTGCTGATTTTTGGATCCCAGACGACAATATCTGCATCCGCACCTTCGACGATGGCGCCCTTTCGCGGATAGATGTTCAGGATTTTCGCCACATTGGTGCTGGTTGCAGCGACAAATTCGTTTGGCGTCAGACGCCCGGTTTCAACCCCTTCGGTCCACAGCACCGCCAGTCGTTCTTCAAGTCCGTTTGATCCATTGGGAATGATCCGGAAATCGTCGCGCCCTGCGCGTTTTTGGTCGGTGTTGAAGGCTGCGTGGTCTGTGGCGACGACCTGCAAGCTACCGGCTTGCAAACCTGCCCACAGACTGTCCTGATGATCCTTGGATCGGAACGGCGGCGACATCACCCGCCGCGCGGCGTGGTCCCAATCTTTGTTGAAATATTCGCTTTCGTCCAATGTCAGGAACTGGATCAGCGGCTCGCCATAGACGCGCATGCCTTTTTGCCGGGCGCGCCGGATCGCCTCGTGGGTTTGTTCGCAAGAGACATGTACAATATAAAGCGGCACCCCTGCGGTATCAGCGATTGTGATGGCGCGATTGGCGGCTTCGCCCTCCAGCTCTGGCGGGCGGGAAAAGGCATGGCCTTCGGGGCCGGTGATGCCTTGGTCAAAGTATTTTTGCTGTAGCTCGGCGACCAGATCACCGTTTTCAGCGTGAACCATCGGCAGCGCCCCCAGTTCAGCACAGCGTTTGA
>JBAUHN010000220.1:0-3060 GCA_049680295.1 Sulfitobacter sp. | reverse complement strand
GTGATAATACCGGACCCGCCGGGAATATGGCTTTGGATGGTGGGGGCGCTGACGACCTCATCATCCAGCACAATCGCAAACGGGCTGCCGATGTTTTCGGCCGTGTAATCGCCAAACTTGCGCGCGCCCGACGTGTTGAACCGGAACGACACCGCAGGTCCGCCATTTTGGTCAAACGAGGGCTGCGCGTCGACCAGTTCCTCACCGGTGACAACGGGCGCTGCTTCGATGATGTAATACACACCGGGATCATCCAGCGACAGCACGATTTTGTTGCCGATGCCGGGCGCTGCGGTCTCATCCGTGCCGCGACTGACCACCGGATTGAAAGTCAGCTGTGCGGTGGTGCCGATGATTTCCTTTAGCTCAGCCGCCGATCCAATGCCGGGCACCTGGATCAAAATCCGGTCGGCCCCTTGCCGTTGGATGGTCGGTTCGCGGGTGCCAACTTCGTCGATACGGCGGCGAATAATCTCAAGACTTTGTTGCAACGTGCGCTCGTCACTGGCCCGTTTTTCGGCCTCAGACAGGGTCACGATGATCTCATTGCCCTCGCCGCGCACTTCGATGTCGTTAGACCCGGCACCGGTCAGGTTCTGGACTGGCCGTGCAAGGGCGCGCACAACTTCCAGCGCACGCTCCATCCCGGCGGCTTCGGAAATCCGCACGCGCACCTCGTCGTCGGCTGAGGGTTGCAGGCGCACAGTGCCGATGGTGGCACGTTCAGGGCGCAAAGCATCGCGAATTTCCGGCCATGTCGCCTGCATCCGGGCGGCATAGACGTCATCCACCTGCACTTCGGCCAGCAGATGCGCGCCACCGCGCAGGTCAAGGCCCAGATTGACCAGTCCCGACGGCATCCATGATGGCCAATTGTCAGCGGCTGCGGTCAATTCCGGCGTCGCACCTGACACCTCAATCGCAGCGACGGCGTCATTGTGCTGCTCGACACGAGTGTAGAACCCATTGGGCAGGGCCAGCATCAGACCAGCCACACAGGTGAGCAGGATCAAGATCCGCTTCCAAAGATCAATCTGCAGCATTACTAATCATTTTCAGATACTTGTGACGCTCAGCCTATTTAGCTGGTTCGGTTTTGGAAATCACGGTGGCGATCGTGGATTGGATCACGCGGACCTTGACGCCATCGGCAATTTCCAGCTCTAGTTCGCCGTCATCTTTGACCTTGACGACTTTGCCCAGCATGCCGCCTTGGGTGACAACCTGATCACCGCGACGCAGACCCTGAACCATGGCCTGATGCGCCTTGGCCTTTTTTTGCTGCGGTCTGATCAACAGAAAATACATGATCCCGAAGATCAGAATGAGCGGGATAAATTGTTGAATGGCTTCCATAGCGTTCAAATCCTTATACGTGGTCGATTATGGCCGTTTCAGCCACTGGAATTTCGGCGCAACCTATGGCGCGGTGCGTGTCGTTGCAAGGTACAAAGGGCGCGCATGCCACGAAGGTTTTCAGGTCAGGCGGTTAGACCCCTACCCCACGCAATCCAAATCAGGCATAAGCCTGCGCAAACGATTCACATTCAAGGACCGCCCCAATGCATGACATCCGTGCCATTCGCGATAATCCAGACGCCTTTGATGCCGCTTTGGCGCGACGCGGGGATGCGCCATTGTCGTCCGACATACTGGCCTTGGATGAGGCGCGGCGCGGTAAAATCAACGCCTCTGAAATTGCGCAGTCCGAACAGAACAAGGCCAGCAAACTGGTTGGTGCGGCCAAAGCCAAGGGCGACGAGGCTGAATTTGAACGGCTGCGCGCTCTGGTCACGGACAAAAAGGCCGAAGTTGCCGATATGCAGGCCGAGGCCAAGGCACTTGACGCTAAGCTGACGGATATTCTGGCCCGCATCCCCAACTTGGCCGCCGATGATGTGCCGGACGGCGCGGATGAGGCGGATAACGTCGAGGTCAACCGCTGGGGCGATGTGCCCGAGTTCACATTTGCGCCCAAGGAACACTACGAGATTGCAGGCGCCGCCGCCGCGCTGGATTTTGGAACAGCCGCCAAGACATCCGGCGCGCGGTTTGTGATGCTGAAAGGCGGCGTGGCGCGCATTCACCGGGCCTTGGCACAGTTCATGATTGATACCCACGTCGACCAAAACGGGCTGACCGAGCATAACAGCCCGGTATTGGTGCGTGATGAGGCGATGTATGGCACTGATAAATTGCCAAAATTCGGCGAAGACAGCTATCAGACGACCAATGGCTGGTGGCTGATCCCGACATCCGAAGTGACGCTGACCTATTCGGTCGCAGGCGATGTGCTGGAAGCGGACGCTTTGCCCCTTCGGATGACCGCCCACACCCTTTGTTTCCGCTCCGAGGCCGGGTCGGCGGGGCGCGATACCGCCGGCATGCTGCGCCAGCACCAGTTTGAAAAGGTCGAAATGGTCAGCGTTGTGCACCCCGATGACAGCGACGCAGAACAAAAACGCATGCTGCGCTGCGCAGAAGGGTTGCTGGAGGCCTTGGGCGTGCCCTACCGCACCGTGATCCTGTGCACCGGCGATATGGGCTTTGGCGCGCGGCGCACCTTTGATATTGAGGCATGGATGCCGGGGCAAAATGCCTACCGCGAGATTTCATCCGTTTCAACCACCGGTGATTTTCAGGCCCGCCGCATGAACGCACGGTTCAAGCCTGCGGATGGCGGTAAACCGCAGTTCGTGCACACGCTGAACGGATCAGGGCTGGCGGTTGGGCGTTGTCTGATCGCTGTGCTGGAAAACGGGCAGCAGGCGGATGGATCGGTGGTGCTGCCGGACGTGCTGGCCCCGTATCTGGGTGGCAAAACGCTGCTTGGCGCAGACGGAAAACTGGCTTAGGCAGGGAAAAACAGGCTTAAGCAGCGCGGACGATAGTCAGCGCGCTTGGTCATACGTTCAACCGCTGAGGGGTGGATTTCCCAAGGTTGTTTCGGTCCTTTGCGCCAGCGTTTGAACAGGCCTTTTTCCTTGAAATCCGCGTCCCCCGTGGCCATCGCCGGGGTGGCAGGAAATGTGATACCGGGTTTGATTTTCAGGCGCGCCG
>JBAUHN010000219.1:0-23530 GCA_049680295.1 Sulfitobacter sp. | reverse complement strand
CGACTTGTAATGCTAACTGTAATGCCTGCAGCCATATCAGAAGGATCAATATGTCCTTGAATGTTCCGCCGCCCTGCATCGTCCTGCTGGCTAAGAAAAAAGCATATGAGGTCAACACCAATCCACCGAAATTCAACAGGAAAAAAACAATCGGACTGGACAAAATTGGCGGCATTCCCGCTGAGGTTTGCAAAACAATTGATGAGACCGAGAACACCAGCGTGTAAGCAATCGCCATTACGGCCAACACCTGCCAGACCACCGGCCCCGGCAGGTTCCACGCCAGTATCTTGCGCGCGGCAGATTGCGGATCGCGCACAGTCTCAAGCACCAAAGCACCCCAATTGACCTGACCCATCATGATGCGGTCCGATCTGCGGCGATCAACCCTGCGACCCAGAACCACGCAAAAACCGCGCACCAGATGAAACCGACGATCCGTAGTTCCAGCCCCGGCCCGATGAAGCCTGCGACCATTCCAACCAGCAGCGCCAATGGGGTTGATGCCAGCACCGCCCAGAACAATGTGAACCGCACCGCGTAGCCGGTGATCTGACGCCGCGCCAGTTTTGAGATGCCCCAGACCAGCGCTGCCAGCACGTATAGCGCCAGTGGCATCATGAATATCCAGATGATCGCGCTCCAATAGAGGCGTACTTCGACCGGGCCTTCTGGGTTGATATGCGCCTCGCGGGCCTGAAACGGGGATTGTGCCACAAACAGCAAAACCCCGGCCAAAAGCACGAAAATCAGCGCCCGCACTTCCTGACGCCCGTCAGCCAACAGCCGTAGCGTTACCCGCGTGGGCGACAGGTAAGTCTGCAATATATCCTGCGTGACTGCCATCAGCCCCGGTGCCGCTCCAACCACGCAGCCATGCGGCTATTGATTTCGGCGCGCAGGTCTTCGTGCTCAATCTCCTCAACCGCTTCGGCCAGAAACGCCAGCGTCAAAAGATCCGTCGCAGGCCCAACAGGCACCCCGCGCGAGCGCAGGTAAAACAACGCCTCTTCGTCGATGGCACCAGATGTCGACCCGTGCGAACAAACCACATCATCGGCGTAAATCTCAAGCTCGGGCTTGGCCAGAAACTGGCTGTCATCGTCCAGCAACAGCGATTGGCTGATCTGATAGCCATCGGTTTTCTGCGCCCCCGCCTTGACCAGAATTTTGCCCTGAAACACGCCCGTCGCCCCGTTGCGCAAGACCTTTTTGAACACCTGACGGCTTTCGCAATTCAGCGCATCATGGGTGATAAAGACCGTGTCATCATGGTGAAAATCGCCATCACCCACGCAAGCCCCGGCGACATGTGCCGATGCATCATCGCCCAGCAGTTCGATCACACATTCATTGCGCGTCATCACCCCATTGGCCGTCAAAGTGAATGACTTAAACGCCGATTCAGACCCCAGACGGGCAAAAATATGCGTCACGGCGCGGCGCTGATGATCGCGCCCCTGTGCCCGCACATGGTTGAATTTTGCGCCTTCTGCGACATCAATTTCCATCACTTTGTTCAGCCGTGCCGCCGCTGGTCCGTTTTCCAGCACGGTCACTTCGGCACCGGGATCAAGCTTGATCACATGGTGCAACATCGCGTCCGACGTCTCAGACCGGTGATGATATTGCAGGCTGATCGGCTTTTCAGGCGTGCCTGTAACATGAATCAATACACCATCCTCGGCAAAGGCCGTGTTCAGCGCCGCCAAAGGCCGTTGCACCGGGTCTGATCCCCGTTTTTCCAGCACGCCATAGAGATCGCGCGCCCAGTGGATATCGGCATCGGCCTGCGCCAACCGCTCAATCCGAACGCCGCTCAGCGTCAGATCATCCGAGGCATCGGCGTCAAACACACCGTCGACAAAGACAATGCTGAGCCGGTCAATGGCCCCAAACATTTGCGACTCATCGGTATGAAACACGTCTGCGGGCACCACATCGGCCTGCGCCAACGTATCGGGACGTGTGTATTTCCAATATTCATCGCGCCGGTCGGGCAAGCCCATCGTCTGAACCCGCTCCAGCGCGTCACGCCGCGCAGGCGCAGACCAGCCGGTGTCAGGCAATTCATGCGTCGACAACCGCGCCTCGGTCGCCGTTTGTTTCAAAGCGGATAACGCCATTACGCCACCTCGGCCAGAATATCTGTGTAGCCGTTATGCTCAACCTCAAGTGCGAGTTCCGGGCCACCGGTCTTGACGATGCGACCATCGGCCATGATATGCACCACATCGGGGTGAATATGATCGAGCAGCCGCTGATAATGGGTGATCACCAGAAACCCGCGCCCTTCGGACCGCAAGGCATTCACCCCTTCGGCCACCAGTTTCATCGCGTCTACATCCAGCCCGGAATCGGTTTCATCCAGAATGCACATTTTCGGCTCAAGCATGGCCATCTGCAGGATTTCATTGCGTTTTTTCTCGCCCCCGGAAAAGCCGACATTGACGGGCCGTTTCAGCATGTCCGCGTCGATCTTCAGCTCTTTGGCGCGCGCACGCACGGTTTTCAGAAACTCAGCCGCCGACATCTCATCCTGTCCCCGCGCGGTGCGTTGTGCGTTTACTGCCGTGCGCAGAAACGTCATATTGCCAACGCCGGGGATTTCAACGGGGTACTGAAACGCCAAAAACAGACCCGCCGCTGCGCGTTCCTCGGGCTCCATCTCCAGCAGATCGACCCCTTCCAGGCTGGCCGAGCCACCGGTCACTTCATAGCCATCCTTGCCCGACAGCACATAGGATAGCGTCGATTTGCCCGAGCCGTTTGGCCCCATAATCGCATGCACCTTGCCCGCCTCGATCTCAAGATCGACGCCTTTGAGGATTTGCTTGTCTTCTTCTTCCAGTTTGACGTGCAGGTCTTTGATATTCAGCATTTATTGTCTCCTAGGACGTGCGTTTCACGCCTGTATTTTGTCGGTATTGTGTCGGTGTGAGTTAGGATTTCTCAAAGCGATCAAGCTTGCCACTTTCTTTAGCCTCTTGATAGCGTAATGCAAATTCCTGTTGTTTCAGATCGTGAAGTTCTGCTTGCAGGCTGACGGCCTTTGCCATCCGTCGACTGCGTCGTTTTCGAAGGGCCCAGAACATCAAAACCTCCATCAGCACAGTGATCGCAATTGCGAGAAATACTGGATAGGGAAAGCTAAACAGCGTGAAGCCAAATCTAAGCAACATGAAGACAAGTAGGGTCACTGCAAGGCGCCCAAAAGGGGAGCTGCGGATCATCCCAGTGCCGGTCGCCACGTGTTCGCTTGTTTTGCTCGCACCGCTCATGGTTACCCCACAGACCCTTCCAACGAAATCGCAACCAACTGCTGCGCTTCCATGGCGAACTCCATCGGCAGCGCCTGCAACACGTCCTTGCAAAACCCGTTGACAACCAGTGCCACGGCCTCTTCCTCATCCATGCCCCGCGAGCGGCAATAAAACAGCTGATCATCGTCGACTTTTGATGTCGTGGCTTCATGCTCGACCCGGCTGGAGTTATTTCTGACCTCGATATAAGGCACCGTATGCGCCCCGCACTGCCCGCCGATCAACAGGCTGTCGCATTGGGTATAATTGCGCGATTCCTTTGCCTTGGGATGCATCGACACCAACCCACGATAGGTGTTTTGCGCATGCCCTGCGCTGATGCCTTTGGACACGATGCGCGACTTGGTGCGCTTGCCCAGATGGACCATCTTGGTGCCGGTGTCGGCCTGCTGATAGTTGTTGGCGATGGCGATGGAATAAAACTCGCCCTGGGTGTCATCGCCGCGCAGAATGCAGCTGGGGTATTTCCAGGTCACGGCGGACCCGGTTTCCACCTGCGTCCACATCACCTTGGCCCGGTCGCCCCGGCAATCGGCGCGTTTGGTGACAAAGTTGTAGATCCCACCCTTGCCGTTTTCATCGCCGGGATACCAGTTCTGGACGGTCGAATATTTCACCTCGGCGTCTTCTTCGATGATGATCTCGACGACAGCGGCGTGCAGCTGTGAAATATCGCGCTGCGGCGCCGTGCAGCCCTCTAGGTACGACACATACGACCCTTTGTCGGCAATGATCAGCGTCCGTTCAAACTGGCCCGTATTCTCGGCATTGATGCGGAAATAGGTCGACAATTCCATCGGGCAGCGCACGCCGGGCGGCACATAAACAAAGGACCCGTCCGAAAACACCGCCGAATTGAGTGTCGCATAATAGTTGTCCGACACCGGCACGACCGATCCGAGGTATTTGCGCACCAGTTCCGGGTGATCCTTGATCGCCTCCGAGATCGAGCAAAAGATCACACCGGCTTTTTTCAGCTCGTCCTGAAAAGTCGTTCCAAGCGACACAGAATCAAACACCGCATCCACAGCCACTTTGCGCGGCGCATCTGTCAGGCCTTCTGCACCTTCAACACCGGCAAGGATCATCTGTTCCTTCAGCGGAATGCCCAGTTTCTTGTAGGTTTCCAACAGTTTGGGGTCGACGTCATCCAGTGACTTCGGTTTAACCTCCATCGATTTTGGACGCGCATAATAATACTGATCCTGAAAATCTATCGTCGGGTAATCGACCATCGCCCAGTCAGGCTCTACCTTTGTCAGCCAGCGGCGATAGGCCTCAAGCCGCCATTCGGTCATCCATTCGGGTTCTTCGTTTTTCGACGAAATCAGACGGACAATGTCTTCATTCAGACCTTTGGGCGCATAGTCCATCTCGATATCAGTGGACCAGCCGTGTTTGTATTTGCCGCCCACTTCGCGCACAGCATCCACGGTGTCCTGATCGACGCCTTCCTTGACAAGTGTATTGTCCAACTTTGCGTTCCCTCTTCTGGGCAGCCCAAGATCAGGCCGCGCGCGTCTCGTGTTTGTCTCGTTTCGCCAGCCATGTCTCGGCAAAGCGTAAAATCTGGTCTTCCGTCGTCTCAGGGCCCAGCGACACCCGAATGGCACTGCATGCCACCGCCTCGCCATACCCCATCGCCTGCAACACCCGGCTGGCCCGCACCTTGCCGCTTGAACAGGCTGATCCTGCCGATATGGCAAATCCGGCCAGGTCCATCTGCATCACTTGGGTCTCAGCTTTCCACCCTGGCGTGGCAAAACAGGACGTGTTGGGCAGGCGCGGCACCCCTTTCCCGACAAAAATAGTCTTCTTTTTGCCAGCCTCAAGTGCGTTTTCTAGAATATTTCTAAAAAGCGCAACCCGATCCCACACCCCATTGGCCAAATCTTGCGCCGCCGCCGCCGCTGCCGCCCCAAATCCGGCAATGCTGATGACGTTTTCGGTCCCCGATCTACGGCCCATTTCCTGACCGCCACCGCGGATTAACGCAGGCACATCCTGCCCGCGCCGCAGAATCAGCGCACCGACACCCTTTGGCCCGCCAAGTTTATGCGCCGAAATAAGCCCCATCGCCGCACCCGAGCCATTGAAATCCAACGCCACCTTTCCGAAGGATTGTGTCATATCACTGACTGCCAACCCACTGGGCAAGAACTGCAAGACGCCGGTTTCCGAATTGGCTGACTGCAAAACCGATTGCCCTGGCTCCGATACATCTACCCGCCCGGCCCCATCCACGGCCAACACATCGCGAACCCAGGCCAGAACCGCATCATGCTCAATCGCAGAGCCCGCCAGATCACGTGCCGAACAGGCCAGCGCCGCCGCCTCCGTCGCCCCGGAGGTAAACACAATATCCGCGCCTTCGGCCCCGATCGCCTCCGCCACCTGCCCCCGTGCATGCTCGATCACCCCTTTGGCCGCGCGCCCCTCGGCATGGACCGAGGACGGATTGCCAACGACATCCATCGCCGCAATCATCGCGGCCCGTGCCTCCGCCCGCAAAGGGGTCGTCGCGTTATGATCCAGATAGACCCGGCTCACGGCTTCATTGTTCCACAAATATGCAAATCAAACCTCATGCCTCGTCCACCACGTCGAACAGGGATGGAACCGCCGGGCAAGGCGCCAGTTCATTGGCCACTACATCCGACAACCGGGTCTGGTGCAAAAACACATAAACATTCGCACTCAGGCTTTCCCACAACCGGTTGGTCAGCGACTGTGCGCGACTGCCCGATGCGGCCCCCGATGCCCCCGCACCTTTGTGCATCGCATCCACGGTTTCATCCACCGCTGACAATATATCGACGATCCGAATGTCAGATGCAGGCCGCGTCAGGCGATACCCGCCACCCGGACCGCGTACCGAAGATACCAGTTCAGCCCGGCGCAATTTCACAAACAACTGCTCAAGATACGGCAGCGACACATCCTGACGCTCGGAAATATCGCCTAAAGACACCAATTGTCCCGGCGGTTGCAATGCAATATCGGCCAATGCAACCATAGCGTAGCGCCCTTTTGTCGACAATTTCATCGCAGGCGCCCCCCCTTGGTCGCTTGGAATACTTCTGCAGCCCGTCATGTGATTGACGCGGGCCACCGAAATGCCTAAGTCCATGCTTTGCAGTCCGGCTCACGGATATGCAGTTATTTAGAACCGTTCTAAGGTGCTTACGCGAAGCCGTCAAGAATTCGCATGTAGACCCTCAGACATTGAACACAGGGACGCCCATGCCCGAGGTCATTTTTCCCGGACCCGAAGGCCGCCTCGAAGGCCGCTATCATCCGCAAAAAGAACGCGACGCACCCATTGCCATTGTACTGCACCCGCATCCGCAATTTGGCGGCACGATGAATCACAAGGTTGTCTACAACCTGCATTACGCGTTCTACAACATGGGCTTTACGGTTCTGCGGTTCAATTTCCGCGGCGTCGGGCGCAGTCAGGGCGAATATGATCAGGGCATTGGCGAATTGTCCGATGCGGCCTCGGCGCTCGACTATCTGCAATCAATGAACAACAACTCGAAACATTGTTGGGTTGCGGGTTTTTCTTTCGGCGCGTGGATCGGCATGCAATTGCTCATGCGCCGCCCCGAAATCACCGGCTTTATCTCGGTCGCACCGCCTGCGAACATGTATGATTTCTCGTTTTTGGCACCCTGCCCGGCCTCTGGTCTGGTCATCAACGGCACCGCTGACCGCGTGGCGCCCCCGGTGGACACGGTGTCGCTGGTCGATAAACTGCACGAACAAAAAGGCATTACCATCACCCACCAAGAGGTCGAAGGCGCCGGGCACTTTTTTGAAGAGCCGCATATGGATACGCTGATCGGCTCCACCACCGACTATGTCAAACGTCGTTTGACCGAAACCACACGGTAGGCTTGGCAGATGGGTGTAACCGAAGACATCTCGGACGAACTGGCGCGCGAAACGCTCAAAATTCTGGACGCCACGGGCGATGACAGTGTGATCACCCAGATATCGTCGGCCCTGGGTGGCTACAGCCAAACCATGGAAGAGGCGTATCTGACAGCCGTCCGTGTGCGCCGCGCAGAACAGCGCGCACGTCTGTTGCTGGATCAGATCAAGTCAAAAGTCCAAAAGCAGATCGCAGATGACGGCACGGCTTGAACAGCAAATTGCCTTTCTCAATGAGGCGGACAAGCTCAAGTCCGTCCTGCGCGCATCCCGCCTGAACGACGCGTCGCGGTTCGAAAACTCGGCTGAGCATTCGTGGCATGTCATGCTGTATGCTCTGGTTCTGGGTGATCATGCCGGACCGGATGTTCGGATTGATCGCGTTCTTAAGATGCTGCTATTGCACGATATTGTCGAAATTGATGCCGGCGACAACCCGATCTTTGGGCAGGTAGACCTTGCCGCACAGGACGCTGAAGAACAGGCCGCCGCCGACAGGTTGTTTGGCTTGCTACCCGCCGATCAGGCAAGCGGTCTGCGCAGCCTCTGGGATGAATTTGAGGCCGCCAAAACACCCGACGCCATTTTTGCCAAATCCATTGATCGGGTACAGACACCCATCGGCAATCTTCAAAATGGCGGCGGCACCTGGACGGATTACAACGTTTCGCTCGATCAGGTCGAGGCCCGTGTCGGCCAGCCTGTCACGCGCGGCGCGCCAGAGTTGTGGGCGTGGCTGCACCCAAAACTTCGCAGATTTTTTGGCCAGGATTAATCCGATAATGGCGATGGTCCGGCAATCTGCGCTGGATCACTGCCAACCGACCCGCAGTTCAAAAACGCAGGAGCGTGCCCCATGAGCAAGATCAAAGTAAAAAACCCGATCGTCGAGCTGGACGGAGATGAAATGACCCGCATCATGTGGGATTTCATCAAAAAGAAACTGGTCCTGCCTTATCTGGACGTCGATCTGAAATACTATGATCTGGGCATGCAGGCCCGCGACGACACGGACGACCAGATCACCATCGACAGCGCCGAAGCGATCAAGAAGTATGGCGTCGGCGTCAAATGCGCGACCATCACCCCGGACGAAGCACGGGTCGAGGAATTTGGCCTCAAGAAAATGTGGCGTTCGCCCAATGGGACCATTCGCAACATTCTGGGCGGTGTGATTTTCCGCCAGCCGATTATTTGCAAAAACGTGCCGCGCCTTGTGCCCGGCTGGACCAAACCCATTGTCGTTGGTCGCCATGCCTTTGGCGATCAATACCGCGCCACAGATTTCAAATTTCCCGGCAAAGGCAAGCTGACGATCAAGTTCGTCGGAGATGACGGCACCGAGATCGAAAAAGAGGTCTTTGACGCGCCCGACGCCGGTGTGGTCATGGCGATGTACAACCTCGACAAGTCGATCATTGATTTTGCGCGCGCCTCGCTGAACTACGGGCTGAACCTTGGCTGGCCGGTGTACTTAAGCACCAAGAACACGATCCTTAAGCAATATGACGGGCGTTTTCTTGAACTGTTCCAGCACATCTACGAGACTGAATTTGAAGATAAATTCAAGGCAGCAGGCATCACATATGAACATCGCCTGATCGACGACATGGTCGCATGCGCTATGAAATGGAATGGCGGCTACGTCTGGGCGTGCAAAAACTACGATGGCGATGTGCAATCGGATACGGTGGCACAGGGGTTCGGGTCACTGGGCCTGATGACCTCTGTTCTGATGACACCCGATGGCAAAACCGTCGAGGCAGAGGCCGCGCATGGCACCGTTACCCGCCACTACCGTCAGCATCAAAAAGGCGAGGAGACCTCCACCAACTCCATCGCGTCGATCTATGCCTGGACCGGTGGTCTGAAACATCGCGCCAAGCTGGACGCCAACAAACCGCTTCAGCATTTCGCCGAAACGCTGGAAAAAGTGGTGGTCGACACGGTTGAGGCAGGCCATATGACCAAGGATCTGGCCTTGCTTGTCGGTCCCGATCAGGGCTGGCTGACAACGATGGGCTTTCTCGAAAAAGTTGATGAGAACCTGAACGCGGCGCTCAAAGGCTAGGGTCTGGACCAAATTCCCATAGGCACAAAAAAAAGACTGCAAAATCGCAGCCCTTTTTCTTGTTTGCCCATCAGCGGTGATACTTCAGGCGGCCTTTCGTTCCTTCATTGGATTAAAGTCAGTAATCTCGACCCGGTCTTTTGAAAACGCGCAAAAACTGCCCTTTGGCACAGCCGTCCATTGGCCGTCGTTTTTTTCGTATGGCTCTGACACAACGGCCCAACCCTGCCATGGGTCATTCCACTGATAGTAAAGCGATGGCGCGTGATCATCCGAAGCATAGCGCACCGCATAAAGCGTTTCACCGTCCGAAAACGCGGCGGCAACACGCATCAATGGTCCCTGCCCGCTATGGGCAGTTCTTGCCAGGGATTCGAATTTTTGCACGGCGATTTCCATCGCGGCCTTGGGCCCCGCATCCAGACCCGCACTACAGGCCGTCAAAAACAGGGCTTCACTGTCCGTCGCGCCCTTGCGCTGCGCAAAAAACGCGTCACTGATATGCATCTCGGCCCGGCGGCGGATCGTGTCAAACCCTCCGACCTGCCCGTTGTGCATAAAGGACCAGCGCCCCTGAACAAACGGATGGCAATTGTTGCGGCTGGTGGCCGTTCCTGTGGACGCCCGGACATGCGCCAGAAACAAATGCGCCTGAACCTGTTGCGCCAGGGCCAGTAAATTCGGGTCGGACCACGCGGGATAAACGTCACGGTAAAGCCCCGGATGCGGTTGTTTGTCATACCACGCCAGTCCAAATCCATCTGCGTTGATCGCGGTCTTGCATTCAGATGCAGCGCGCGATTGGCAAATCAGCGAATGCGACGGCGCGGTCAGTATCTCAGACAAAAATAGCGGTTGTCCCGAATACGCAGCCCAGCGACACATTCAGTGACCGCGGTTGTGGATGCGCGTGTAAAGCCGGGTGATGATGCGGCTTGCGGTTTTCTCGAACAGACAGGGGACAAATGCATGCACCAGAGCAGCGCCTGCAGCGGCAAACAACAGCCCTGCGAATTTCATCGCAAACATCATATGCTGAAAGAAACTTTCATCGACCGTGGCTGGGTGCGCCAAAAAAATCCGTGCGAACATGAGAAACTCCTGAGATGTCTGTTGCTTTGGTTTTACCGCTGCCTTCGTGAAAAATTGTCCCAAACACATCGGAAAATTGCTTGTTGTTGGGATAAAGTCCCACCATATTAGACCTTATGTTGAAAATTGATGATACGGACCGCCGAATCCTAACCGAATTGCAACGCAACGCCGATCAGTCACTGGATGCTTTGGGGGATGCGGTTCACCTGTCGCGCAATGCCTGCTGGCGCCGGGTCAAAGCGCTTGAGGCCGCAGGCGTGATCAAGGCCCGCGTTACCTTGCTTGACCCCGATAAACTGGGGCTTGGCCTGATGGTGTTCATGCTGATCCGCACCAACGCCCATGCGCCCGACTGGCTGGAAAAATTTTCGTCCGCGACGCGGTGCATGCCTGAAATATTGGGCGTCTACCGGATGACAGGGGATCTGGACTACTTGATCCGCGCGCGTGTCACCGATATGGCGGATTATGATCGGCTGTATCAGGCGTTGATCCGGCGGGTGCCCTTGTCGGATGTATCCGCCAGTTTCGTAATGGAGCAGATCAAAGACACTCATCTGTTGCCGCTTTAGACCAAGGGGATTCGTTATGCCACTGCACTATCTTTATCTGGTCATCGCCATTGCGGCAGAAACCATGGGCACAACCGCATTGCAGGCATCGCAACAATTCACCAGGCTTTGGCCGTCCGTCATTGTGGTCATTACCTATTCGGTATCGTTCTATTTTCTGGCACTGGCGCTCAAAACCATGCCTGTCGGGATTGTCTATGCCATCTGGTCCGGTCTGGGGATCGTGCTGATCGCGGGCATCGGTTATGTCCTGTTCGGTCAAAGGTTGGATTTACCGGCGGTTCTGGGCCTTGGCATGATCATTGCGGGCATTCTGGTCATTCACCTGTTTTCCAACTCGGCGACCCACAGCTAGGGTCCTGACCCTAAGCACTGCCAGATCATCAATTGGCGATTTACCCTAGCATTCTGCGTTGCGGCACGGTATGCGCGGGCAAAATCGTGCAGCGCGAGGCTTTCGCGCGCCAAATTCCTAAAAAGGCAAGACTATGGACCTGCGCAATATCGCAATCATCGCACACGTTGACCACGGCAAGACGACGCTGGTGGACGAACTGCTTAAACAATCCGGCACCTACCGCGAAAATCAGGCCACGACTGAACGCGCCATGGACAGCAATGATCTGGAGCGTGAACGCGGTATTACCATTCTGGCCAAGGCGACAAGCGTCGAATGGAAAGGCACGCGTATCAATATTGTCGACACCCCCGGCCACGCCGATTTCGGAGGCGAGGTTGAGCGTATCCTGTCGATGGTCGACGGTGTGGTTTTGCTGGTTGATGCCGCCGAAGGTCCAATGCCTCAAACCAAATTCGTAACCTCCAAGGCGCTTGCCTTGGGCCTGCGCCCGATTGTGGTGCTGAACAAGGTTGATAAACCGGACGCGGAACCTGACCGCGCGCTGGACGAATGTTTTGATTTGTTTGCCAACCTTGGCGCTGATGACGACCAACTGGATTTCCCCTCGATGTACGCCTCGGGTCGCAACGGCTGGGCTGATCTGGAACTGGACGGGCCACGCAAGGATTTGGGGGCGCTGTTCGATCTGGTGGTCGAACATGTGCCCGCGCCTGCACAAATTGCCCGCCGGGACGAGCCATTTACCATGTTGGCCACCACATTGGGTGCTGATCCGTTTATTGGTCGCATTCTGACGGGTCGCGTCGAATCCGGTACACTCAAAACCGGTGAGAACGTCAAAGCACTGGCGCGCGACGGCAGCCTGATCGAGAATTTTCGCGTCACCAAAATTCAGGCTTTCCGTGGCCTCGGCCAACAGGCGATTGATCTGGCCGAAGCGGGCGATATCGTCACGCTGGCAGGCATGTCCAAGGCGACCGTGGCCGACAGTATCGTGGCAACATCCGTGTCAGAGGCCCTGCCCGCCCAACCGATTGATCCGCCCACCATCACCGTCACTTTTGGCATCAACGACAGCCCATTGGCTGGCCGTGACGGCAAAAAAGTGCAAAGCCGTGTCATCCGTGACCGTCTGATGAAAGAGGCCGAAAGCAACGTCGCGATCAAGATCAGCGATACCCCCGGCGGCGAAGCCTTCGAAGTCGCAGGTCGTGGCGAATTGCAAATGGGCGTGTTGATCGAAAACATGCGCCGCGAGGGCTTTGAACTGTCAATCTCGCGCCCGCAGGTTCTGTTTCAAACCGGTGAAAACGGTGAGCGGTTAGAGCCGATCGAAGAGGTCACAATCGACGTTGACGACGAATACTCCGGCTCGGTCATTGAAAAAATCACCGGTCCGCGCAAGGGCGAGTTGATGGAGATGAAGCCCGCAGGTGCAGGCAAAACCCGCATTATTGCCAACGTACCATCACGGGGTCTGATCGGCTATCACGGCGAATTTCTGACTGACACGCGCGGCACCGGCGTTCTGAACCGGGTGTTCCACGATTGGGCGCCACACAAAGGTGCCATTCCGGGCCGTCGTGCAGGTGTTCTGATCTCGATGGAAAATGGCACGTCCGTATCTTACGCCCTGTGGAAACTCGAAGATCGAGGCAAGTTCTTTATCGGCGCCCAGGAGGCGGTTTATACCGGCATGGTCATTGGTGAACACAGCCGCGAAAACGATCTGGAAGTGAACCCGTTGAAGGGCAAGCAACTGACCAACGTGCGCGCAAGCGGCACCGATGAAGCTGTGCGTTTGACCACGCCGATCACTTTGTCGCTGGAACAGGCAATAGCCTATATCGACGATGATGAATTGGTTGAGGTGACACCAAACGCAATCCGTCTGCGCAAGCGCTATCTGGATCCGCACGAACGCAAACGGATGGCCAAGGCCAGCTAAGATAATGCCCCCGCTGCCTGAAATCACCAGGTGGCGGGAACGCCTATTCGTTGGTCTCGATGATCATCAGTTCACGTTCCGATGCATCGCGCGCATGGCTTAAAGCGCGCTGATAAATCTCTGAATTATAACATTTTTCTGCCGTATCAACATCCGGAAACCGGGCGACCACATTGCGGGGTCGCGCGATACCTTCCAGTTGAACGAACCGACCGGCACGGGCAATAAAAACGCCGCCATGATCCGCAATCGCTTGCGTCGCCAGTTCCGCATATTTCGAATATGCGACGTCATCCGTCACGGTTACATGTGCAATCCAAAGCGCGCCCATTTAGTCCAGTCCTTCCAATACCGCCTCAGCGGCCTTGATTGCTGCATCCGCATTTGTGATGTCTTTTGCACCACCTTGCGCCATATCCGGGCGTCCACCGCCGCCCTTGCCGCCCAACTCTGCCACAGCCGCTTTGACCAAATCAACTGCAGAAACACTGCCCGTCAAATCGGGTGTGACCCCTGCCGCAACCGCTGCCTTGCCATCGGCATCTGCGATCAACAACACCGCACCCTTGCCCAGTTTGGTCTTATGCTCGTCAATCAACGCCGGCAGGTCGCGCCCGGTCACCCCCGACAACACCTGCGCCACAAACGGAACGCCTGCAATCTCGCGCACCTGAGGTGCGGCAGCGCCCCCGCCCGACATCGCCAGTTCACGGCGCAATTGCGCCACCTCATTGGCCAGCGATTTGCGTTCCTCCAGCAACGCACGCACCCGGTCGGGCGCATCCATGGTCGAGGTTTTCAGCGCATCTGCCATATCCGACAACGCGCGATCCTGCCCCCGCAGATAGGTAAGCGCCGGAGCACCGGTCAGCGCCTCGATCCGGCGCACGCCATTGCTGCTGGCACTGTCGCCCAACAGAACAAAGCTGCCAATATCACCGGTCTGGCGCACATGGGTGCCGCCGCACAACTCCAGCGAATAGGTGTTGCCGTCACTGCCCTTGCCCGACGCCGCCTTGGTGCCCATCGACACCACGCGGACTTCGTCCCCATATTTTTCGCCAAAAAGCGCCTGCGCGCCCAAGGCACGGGCATCGTCCGGCGTCATGATCCGCGTCTCGACAGCAGCGTTTTGCCGTATATAGGCGTTCACATCCTGCTCCACTTGCGTCAATTCCGCGCGGCTCAGCGCCGCACCATGACTGAAATCAAACCGTAATCTATCCGCCGCGTTCAAACTGCCGCGTTGGGCCACATGGTCACCAAGCGCGTCGCGCAAGGCCTCGTGCAGCAAATGGGTCGCCGAATGATTGGCGCGGATGGCCGTGCGGCGTGGTTGGTCTACTTCCAGAACGGCAGCCTCATTTGTAGAAATCACGCCCTTGGTGACTGTGGCGAAATGAATAAATACGCCGGCGGTTTTGCGACATTCGGTGATCTCGGCCACACCATTGGCGGTGCGTAAGAGACCGGTATCCCCGACCTGCCCGCCGCTTTCGGCGTAAAACGGCGTCTGGTTCAAGGCAACCTGAACCGTTGACCCCTTTGATGCCGCTTCAACCTGCGCCCCGTCTTGCACCAAAGCCACGATCTGACCCTCGGCCGTTTCGGTGTCATAGCCCAGAAAATCCGTCGCCCCATGGGTGTCTGCAACGTCAAACCAGACCGTCGCATCGGCCATTTCACCTGATCCGGACCACGCCGCACGGGCCTTGGCCTTTTGCTCGGCCATAGCCGAATTAAACCCATCCGTGTCGACGCCACGGCCCTTTTCGCGCATCGCATCCTGCGTCAGATCCAGCGGAAACCCAAAAGTATCATACAGCTTGAACGCGGCCTTTCCGGGCAGGTCAGCATCCTCTTCCAGCCCATCCAATTCATCATCCAACAGGCGCAACCCACGCTCAAGCGTCTGCTTAAAGCGGGTTTCTTCCTGTTTCAGCGATTCCGTGATCAAAGATTGCGCCTGTCCCAATTCCGGATATGCCGCCCCCATCTGCTGCACCAAAGCCGGCACAAGGCGGTACATCAACGGGTCCTTGGCCCCCAGCAAATGCGCATGGCGCATGGCACGCCGCATGATCCGGCGCAGCACATATCCGCGCCCGTCATTCGAGGGCATGACACCATCCGCGATCAGAAATGAGGTCGAGCGTAAATGATCTGCAATCACCCGGTGGTGGGTGCGCCCATCACCGTCAGGATCGGTGTTGCTGGCATCCGCGCTGGCCTCAATCAGATTGCGCATCAGATCGGTGGCGTAATTGTCGTTCGTGCCTTGCAACAAGGCTGCAACCCGTTCAATCCCCATGCCGGTATCGATGGATTGGTTCGGCAACGGCTGGCGTGTGCCATCCTCATATTGCTCGTATTGCATGAACACGAGGTTCCAGATTTCGACAAACCGGTCGCCATCTTCCTCGGGTGATCCCGGAGGTCCGCCCCAAATGTGATCGCCGTGGTCGTAAAAAATCTCCGAACAGGGTCCGCAAGGTCCCGTCGCCCCCATCATCCAGAAATTGTCATCTGTTGCTATCCTGATGATCCGGTCGTCAGACAGGCCTGCGACTTTCTTCCAGATCTCGGCCGCCTCATCATCGGTGTGATAGACGGTGACATACAGTTTTTCGGCCGGAATGCCGAGTTCCTTGGTGATCAGCGTCCAGGCAAAGTGGATGGCATCTGCCTTGAAGTAGTCGCCAAAGCTGAAATTCCCCATCATCTCAAAAAAGGTGTGGTGGCGCGCGGTATAACCGACATTGTCCAGGTCATTGTGTTTGCCGCCCGCCCGCACGCATTTTTGTGCCGTGGTGGCGCGTTGATAATCGCGGGTCTCAACCCCGGTGAACAGGTTCTTAAACTGCACCATGCCAGAATTGGCGAACATCAATGTCGGATCATTGCGCGGCACCAGCGGGCTGGACGCAACCACCCGATGCCCCTGTTTCTCAAAGTAAGACAGAAATGCCGACCGGATATCGTTCAAAGATTGCATGGGATGCTGGGCCTTCGGATCAGATGTGTTTGAAGCTCTCAGATACCTTTCAGATTGGATGCTGTCCACAGGCGGCGTGAAGTTGATCAAAACGAAACGGGGCGCAGTCAACCTGCGCCCTGTTCAATTCACTGGCTTACCGCCTTCCACGTGGTACGCGCAGGCTACGGGGTCCAATCAGGCCTCAAGAATGTCATCATCCGCTGGCTTTTCCACCTCGAGTTTTGGGGCATCGAAATCCAGGCCATGTGCCGCACGGATTTTATCCTCGATCTCATAGGCCATCGCGGCATTATCGCGCAAAAACTGTTTGGCGTTTTCGCGCCCCTGCCCGATCCGTTCATCGCCGTAGGAAAACCACGATCCGGACTTATCAACAACACCGGCGGCGACACCCAGATCCAGCAATTCGCCCATTTTTGAGATCCCTTCGCCATACATGATGTCGAATTCAACCTGCTTGAAGGGTGCGGCGACTTTGTTTTTCACGACTTTGACGCGGGTCGCATTGCCCACAACTTCGTCGCGGTCTTTCAAAGCACCGATGCGGCGAATATCAAGCCGGACCGAGGAATAGAATTTCAACGCGTTGCCGCCGCTGGTGGTTTCAGGAGAGCCAAACATTACGCCGATTTTCATCCTGATCTGGTTGATGAAAATCACCATGCAATTGGATTTACTGATTGATCCAGTCAGTTTACGCATGGCCTGGCTCATCAGTCGTGCCTGAACGCCGACCGAGCTGTCGCCCATATCGCCCTCAAGCTCGGACTTTGGGGTCAAAGCGGCGACAGAATCGACAACGACCATATTTACTGCGCCCGACCGCACCAGCGTGTCAGTAATTTCAAGCGCCTGTTCACCGGTATCGGGCTGTGAAATCAACAGCTCATCAATGTCGACACCCAGCTTTTTGGCATAGGACGGATCCAGCGCGTGTTCAGCATCGACAAAGGCACAAACGCCGCCGGTTTTTTGCTGCTCGGCCACACAATGCAGCGTCAGCGTGGTTTTGCCCGAACTTTCGGGGCCATAGATTTCGATGATGCGGCCCATCGGCAAACCGCCAATTCCAAGGGCGATGTCCAGCCCCAGCGACCCGGTCGAACTTGACCGGATGTCCTGTATGGCGCCTTCCGCCCCCAGTTTCATGATCGAACCCTTGCCAAACTGGCGTTCAATCTGCGCCAAAGCACTGTCCAGCGCCTTTTGCTTGTCTGTATTCTTTTTACTGTCCATGCTCAAAAGATCTGCCGTTGCCATTGTGTTTCCCTTTAGTGTCATATCCATGCACGGGCGGCAATGCGTACCGGTCGTGCCAGAAGGTTTGTTCTTATTATGTTCCTTATGAGACCAAAAGAAGAACATTTCAATATCTATTTTATGTACCGAGCATTCGCCGAAACCGGTTAATGAGAGGTTTACAGATCCCTGCGGCTTGGACAAATCGTTAGAAAGTTGATCTAAATGCTCGTTTTTTATGATGAACGACTGGTATTCTTGTCGGTTCCCAAAACCGGCACCACGGCCTATCAAGTGGCGCTGGCGGACCGCGCGGACCTGATCATCAGCAATCCGCCATTGTTGAAACACGCGCCGGTCTATCGCTACAATCGTTTTTTGCGCCCCATGTACGAAAAAGTCTGCGACACCGAGATGGAGTTGATGGCAGTGATGCGCGAACCGATCAGCTGGCTGGGAAGCTGGTACAGGTACCGTAAGCGCCCGTTTATGAAAGGCAAACCCAACGCAACCCATGGGCTTAGCTTTGATGATTTCGTGACCGCCTATATGGAAAACCAGCGCCCCGGTTTTGCAAATGTCGGCAGCCAGGCCAAGTTTCTTGAACCGCGCCCCAATGGCGTTGGGGTCCAACATCTGTTCCGCTACGAGGATCAGGCCGGTGTGATGGCATTTTTGAATGCCCGTCTGGACATTACGCTGTCTTTGGACCGGTTAAATGTCTCGCCGCAGATGGCATTGACGCTATCGCCCAGGGTCGAGGATAAGTTTCGTCGCAGGTTTGCAGAAGAATTTGACCTTTACGATTCGTTGCCCGCCCCATTAGCGCCATAGCGCATTTAGTTCAGTTGGCTGTGCACCGTGTCGGTCAGTTCACCCAATGAAAACGGCTTGGGCAGAAAGACCGAATTGGCGATCTTCATTTGCGCCTCTGCAAAACTGTCTTCGGCGTAACCCGACACAAAGACAACCCGCACATCCGGGCGGGTTTTCAAGGCTTCGCGGACCCAGCTTGGCCCATCCATGCCGGGCATCACCACATCGGTGACAAAGCAATCAATGCATAAGTCCTGATCTTCCAACATCTTTAGCGCCGCCTCGGCCGAGCTTGCCTCAAGCACGGAATAGCCGCGCAATTGCAGGGCCCGCGAGGCAAAGGCGCGCACGGGCGCTTCATCCTCGACCAATAAAATAACACCGCCGTTGTGTTGTGTCGCAGATCTGACAGCGGGCGTTTTGGGCGCAGCGGCAACAGTTTGCGCATCTTCCAATACCGGAAAATACAGCGAAAAGGTCGTGCCACTGCCGACAATGCTGTCGACAAAGATGTAACCGCCGGTTTGCTTGACGATACCGTATGCCGTCGATAGCCCAAGCCCGGTGCCTTCGCCGGTGCGCTTTGTGGTGTAGAATGGCTCAAACACTTTTTGCAGCTTGTCTGGCGGAATGCCCGCGCCGGTGTCTGCAACGCAAACGGTCACATATTTGCCTTTCGGCACCGTGACGTTGTTGCGTTCTAGCGGGTCGGCCATATCCAGACATTCGGTCGAAATCTTGATTTCGCCCCCTTCCGGCATTGCATCACGTGCATTGACCACTAGGTTCATCAACACCTGTTCCAACTGCCGTTTGTCGGCACGAATGGGGCGCAGGACCGGGTCGTGATTAAGGGTCAAAGTCACCTTTTCGCCCACAAGCCGGTTTAACAAATGGGTCAGATCGGCCAGTGTATCGCGCATGTCCAAAGTTTCCGGACGCAGCGTTTGTTTGCGCGAAAAGGCCAGTAGCTGACCTACCAGTGACGCCGCCCGGTTGGCATTTTGATTGATCTGAATCAGATCGCTGTAATCAGGATCGCCCTGATCATGACGCAGCAACAACAGATCGCAATGCCCGGAAATTGCAGTTAAAAGGTTATTGAAATCATGGGCAACACCGCCTGCCAACTGACCAATTGCCTGCATTTTCTGGCTTTGGACAAACTGCGCCTCCAGCGATTTTAGCTCGGTTGCGTCATTTAGGACCGCGATCAGACTGTCTTGGCCGTCTTCGACCACGCGGTTCAGCGTCACCTGAACATAGACTTCTTTGTCGGTGCGTTTGAGCCGAAGAAATTCAGATGTCTGAGAGGATCGGCCCGCCAACGCATCCGTGATCCAATCGCTGATGGACCGGCCAAGCCCTTCCATCAGATCAGATAGATGCACGTCATCGCGCAGCGATCGGCCAAGCAGATTTGCAGCCATTCGGTTGAAGGATTGGACTGTCCCTTCTGCGCAGACCCGGACCAGAGGAACCGGCAGATCCTGAAACGCGTTCCATCCCTGTTCGACCGCGTTTTGTGGCCCCGGTGGCAACAGATAAATAGCCCTGCGCCCGGCACCTGCATCGACGATCGAAATCAAGGCCCGTTCTGGCCCGTCAGTGCCGTTAAATTCACAAACCACCCCATCAACAAGCGGCAGAACATTGAACATCTGATCAAGGGTTTTGAACCGCCCGCCAAATAATTTCCGCGCCGAACCGTTCATATAAAGAACGGCATCCGTGCGTCCCGCCAACACCATCGACAAGGTAGGCCCATAGCTGCCCTGGTTTGCCGCATCACCGATATCTTCAAGTCGCCACAGATAGGCATCAGGCGACATCTGGTGCACAGACAGTCGCACATGACCTGCGCGCGTGACCAGATCTTCACGCGATGCCCCCTCTGACGCGGCGCGGGTTTGCAGGCGGAACAAAAGTGCGGTGGGATTGGCAAAGGTTTTGCGCAGGGTTGAGGCCAGATTGTCCCTGACATCGTCATTGAACCGCGCGTCGGCGGCTGCGTTATGCGATTGAATTTCACCCTCCGCGTTGGCCACAAAACTTGCCGAGACATCCTTGGCAATAAACTGAGACATCACATCAACCGCCGATGATTGTAGCCTCCGACGCCGATATGTCGCCGTAGCAATCAACCCTACCAGCAACGCCAGCGCCAAGGCTGCTGCCCACATGGCGTGCCGGGTCAGGTCCGATGACGCCATAAAGCCAACGATGCCCAGCATGACAGCGACCAGTCCCAGACTGAATGTTCGGCTTAGGCGGAGTTCAGAAAAACGCGTCAGCGCACCGGATGAAAAAGCACTAGGTTGCACGACTGCCCCTTAAAGTTTCGAATCATCGGCTATTAAGGTCGCTTTCAGGTTAAGCGTGGCTTAATCACCGGCAATTTGATCACCTCAAGGTTGTGTACGTTGTTTAGCTCGCGCGCGTCAAGTGTGCGACGTAAAACCCGTCACCCATAGCCGAGACCTCAAACCGTTTTTGCCAAACGCATTCCCAATCTGGATTCTCGGCCAGAAAACCTGTGACGCGGTCCACATTTTCGCGGGTCAAAACGGAACAGGTTGCATAGGCCAGTGTGCCCTTTGGTCCGACCTGGTCTTTTGCCGCACGCAACACGTCATCCTGCATCGCGATCAGCTCATCCAGTCGTTCCGCGCTCAACGTCCATTTCGCATCTGGTGCGCGGCGCCACGCCCCGCTGCCAGAACAGGGCGCATCACACAGCACCAGATCAAACGGTTCGGTGTCTGGCAACGCGTCCGTTTCGATCATCGTGATATCGGCACCCGCGCGTGCAGCGCGAAACGGCACATCGCGCATCCGGCGCGGGTCGATGTCATGGGCATAGACCGATCGCGTGTCATCCATCGCCAGGGCCAGCGCCTTGCCACCGCCGCCCGTGCAGTAATCAAGCACCCGTGTAGCAGGTGGCAACCCAGCGACAACCGCCTGGCTGGACGCATCCTGAAGCTCGACCCAGCCTTCGGCATAGGCACGCGAATTTCGGATTTTTCTGGGACCCGCAGTGACGGTTAGGGCAGCTTTGTCTAAGCTGTTGGTCGTCGTCTCGACCCCGTCCGCAGCCAAAGCACTTCGCGCGGATGATACGGTGGCTTTGGCCAGATTTACCCGCAACGTCACCGGCGCGCGCGCTTGCAATTGGATGGCCACTTCTGCGGCAGTAGCGCCAAGGCTTGCCTGAAACTCTGGGATCAACCAATCAGGCAGGTTCCACGCCACACCCAATTCCTGGGACGCAATGTGCGCAGCCTGCTCATCCCCTGTCAGCGGTGATGGCGCATGCCCAACCCCGTCAAACAGCGTCGCAGGATCAACTCCGGACAGGCGCAATAGCCCGATCAGAATGCCACGGCCGGTATCGGCCCCACCCGCATCCGCAGCCGATCGCCGTTTGCGCAAGCCGTCAAAGACATAATCGCGAATGGCCGCACGGTCTTTTGACCCGGCAAAGCGATTGTTGCGCCCCCAGCGTGTCAGCACCTGTTCTGCAGGAGCGCCTTGCAAAACCGCATCAAAAACTTCGATGGCGCCAGCCACGCGTGCGCCGGGTGTCAACGGCTTGATCCATTGTCAGGAACGGCAGGCAACTCGTTGAAAATCATCGCTTATCCAATTCGGTAATTCGGGCTTTCGCGGGTGATCTGGACGTCATGCACATGGCTTTCTTTCAGCCCGGCGCCCGAGATTTTCACAAAGCTGCAGTTCTTGCGCATCTCGTCGACGGTCGCGCAACCGGTATAGCCCATCGCGGCGCGCAAGCCGCCGACCAACTGATGTACCACGGCCCCGGCGCTGCCTTTGTAAGGGACCTGACCTTCGATGCCTTCGGGCACCAGTTTGTCGCTGGCCGCATCCGCCTGAAAATACCGATCAGCAGAACCACGTGCCATCGCGCCAAGCGACCCCATACCACGATACCCCTTAAAGCTACGGCCTTGATATAAAATGACTTCTCCGGGGGATTCGTCGGTGCCTGCGATCATGCTGCCAACCATGGCACAGGATGCACCTGCCGCAATCGCCTTGGCAAAATCACCCGAAAACTTGATGCCGCCGTCGGCAATCACCGGCACATCGCCAGCCGCCGCCGCGCAATCCATAATAGCTGTCATTTGCGGCACACCGACACCGGCCACCATACGTGTGGTACAAATCGACCCCGGACCAATTCCAACCTTAACCGCATCGGCACCTGCATCAATCAAGGCGCGGGTCGCAGCCCCGGTGGCCACATTGCCCGCGACAATCTGCACCTCGTTGCTTAGGCTTTTGGCGCGGCGCACGGCGGCGGCCACCCCTTCGGAATGGCCGTGTGCGGTGTCGATCACGATCATATCCACGCCCGCATCCACCAGCGCCTCTGACCGTTCAAAGCCCGCGTCGCCGACAGTTGTCGCCGCTGCCACCCGCAAACGTCCCAGATCATCCTTGCATGCCGTCGGGTTCAATACCGCCTGTTCGGTATCTTTCAACGTCAGCAGGCCGGTCAGCTTGCCATTTCTATCCGTGACCAAAAGCTTTTCGATCCGGCGCGCCTTCATCAGGCTGATCGCCTCGTCGCGGTCCGCAGGTTCGCGCAAGATCGCCAGATTGTCCGAACTCATCATCACCGAAACCGGTGTCGCGTCATCGCTGGCAAACCGCATGTCGCGGTTGGTCACGATACCTACAACCCTGCCGTCCCCGTCCACAACCGGAAACCCGGTGACGCGGTAGTGTTCCTGCAACGCTTTGGCATCTGCCAGGGTCTGATCTGCGCGCAGTGTGATTGGATTGTAAACAATCCCGCTTTCAAAGCGTTTCACCCGGCGGACTTCTTCGGCCTGTTTGAGAATATCCAGATTGCGGTGAATAACACCGATGCCGCCCGCCTGTGCCATCGCAATGGCCATACGCGCCTCGGTCACCGTGTCCATGGCAGAGCTTAGCAGCGGAATATTCATCGCGATGCGTTGGGTGACGCGTGTGCGGGTGTCAGCGGTGCTGGGCATGACCGAGGATGCACCCGGTACAAGCAGCACATCGTCAAAGGTAAGGGCCTCACGAATCTCCATGGCAAACCTCGATTTGGGAGTGTTCATTTGGCGGTTTGCTATTTCACGGTCCGTCCGGGATGGAAAGGGTGATTTGATGCT
>JBAUHN010000218.1:0-3298 GCA_049680295.1 Sulfitobacter sp. | reverse complement strand
GCTACAACGCGCAGTTCGCCAAAGCACCGGCCAAGCCTGATAACCTGCACCGCGCCCTCAATGTGGAACCGGATCGGATCGATGAAGTGCTGTGCTGGCGCGATACACGCTATGTCGGCAAACAGCTGACGTTTTCCTATGATCGCAAGCGGATCATGCTGGAAGAAAGCGACATCACACGCGGTCTGGTCGGTAAATATGTAGACACCTATGCCTTTGTTGATGGTCGGTTTGAAGTGCGATCAAAAGGCCGCTCCCTGCCCTACAAAATCTTCGACATGGACCAACGCGTAACCCATGCCGCGATCACCGAGAACAAACGCCTAGGCGCAGTCTTGGAACACATCAAAGAGATGCAAGACGCAACCCCTCAAAAATACCCAGTCAGGACAAACTCTGAGAAGATGGGCTATAAGCCGAATGGTCGGCGTCAGGGCTGCCCTTCAGGGGCACGTGCTAAGAAGACAATTTGCAGGCCGCAGAATGAGCCCAAAATAGCAAAATGAACAAACCCGACTATAGGCAGTGATTCCCCAAGGCCGACGAAACCTGCCAATTGTATTGCAAACGGCTGGAAGACGACGGCCATGATGAAATGTTCATTCGCAAAGCAATGCGGGTTCATTGGGGCATGGAACTAAGCGAATTTGGGGCATTATTTGAGGACTACCCGGAAGCAAGAATGCGACATGTAGAGCTGCTTCATGAAATGCGCCCTACCCGGACGGACTATTCGTTCGCTCTCAAACTTGGCAAAAACCTTGGGATATCTCAGAGCCAAGCAGCAGTCTGGGTTGAGCGTTTCCACAACCACCGCAAAGCCAGCCAGGGCTGCGATATCTGAGGTCTACGCCCTGTCAGGCTTTGCTACCGCTGGCGTCCTTGGTGACACTTCTTGTCTTTGCAGACCGGGTGACATTTCTGAATGGCGTTTACATCGGGTGTAGCCGGGGCCCCTGACAGTGCTCTCAAGCGCTGTCAGTGAAACCCGTGGCGATGTGTTGGTGGCTTAGCCCAATACGGCTTTGACCGCTCTTGCAGTTGCGGCAACCACAGTGTCGGCTTGCGCGCGTGTCAGGCAGAATGGCGGCGCAAAGCCCAGGATGTCGCCTTGTGGCATTGCGCGTGCGATGACCTTGTCTTGTGATAAAAGTGCCGCCGACACTTGCGGGCCGATCTTGTCGGTAGCGTCAAAGAATGTGCGGCTGTCTTTGTCTTTCACGAATTCGACGGCACATAGCATCCCCTCGCCGCGCACGTCGCCGACATGGATATGGCCCCCCAAGGCCTGTTGCATCGCGGTGTTCAGATAGGCACCCACGTCACCAGCATTCGACACCAGACCCAGCGTATCAATCAGGGTCAGGTTTGCGACACCCGCGGCTGCACCGATGGGATGGGCCGAATAGGTCCAGCCATGGCCAATAGGGCCATTTTCATCCGTTCCCTGTTCCAGCACTTTCCAGACTTTATCGGAAATCACCGAGCCTGACAGCGGCGCATAGGCGGAAGTCAGGCCTTTGGCGATGGTGATGATATCGGCCTCGATTCCGTAATGATCTGAGCCGAACATGGTGCCCAAACGGCCAAATCCGGTGACAACCTCATCAGCGACCAGCAAAATATCATGTTTCTTGAGCACAGCCTGAATGGCCGCCCAATAGCCCTTTGGTGGCGGGACAATGCCGCCGGTTCCCAGGACAGGCTCACCAATAAACGCAGCAATGGTGTCGGCCCCTTCACCGGCGATCAAAGCCTCCAATTCGTGCACACAATGGGCCACAAACTGGTCTTCGGACTGGTTCAGATCGTCGCGTCGGTAATAGAACGGCGCCTCGGTGTGAAGAATGTTTTCCAGCGGCAGATCGAATTTTTTGTGAAACAGTTCCAACCCCGTCAATGACCCGGTAACAAGGCCCGACCCGTGATAGCCCCGCCACCGGCTGATGATCTTTTTCTTTTTCGGGCGTCCCAATATGTTGTTGTAATACCATATTAATTTGACGTTTGTTTCATTGGCGTCCGATCCGCCAAGGCCGAAATACACCTTTGACATATTGGCAGGCGCACGGTCCAAGACCATTTTTGACAGGGTGATACTGGCCTCGGTGCCATGGCCGACGTAGGAATGATAATAGGCCAGTTCGCGGGCCTGCTCGGCGATGGCATCGGCAATCTCGGGACGGCCATAGCCGACATTAACGCAATAAAGCCCCGCAAAGGCATCCAGCAGCTTTGTGCCGTCACGGTCTTCGATATGGACGCCTTGGGCGGTTTTGATCACCCGGCTGGGGCTTTCCCCGCGTGCGTGCTGGGCCAAATGGGTTGAGGGGTGAAAGAAATTTTCGCGATCCCATTGATCAAGTTTATCGTTTTTTAGCATTCTGTCTCTCCTCAGACTTATTTATTCGTCAGCTTTCAATCCAACAACAGCAGCGCAGTCGCCCGATTTGATCAGGCCGGGAAAATGACGGCTGATCAATATGCCTGCGCGTTTGGCGGTCAATGTGACGGGGGCGACACCTGTGCGATCAACTGGCCAGATACGGGCGACGGTTTGGCCTCTTTGCACCTCATCTCCCAAATCAACCATCGGTTCAAACAAACCGTCACTTTGTGAAAACACAAAGCAATCATCGTCGGGCATGTCCAGCCGGATTGTAGCGTCGATTTTCATCTCACCGCGCAAAATGCCCGCATGGATCAGCACGTTGCGCAGACCTTTTTTAGCGATGGCGATGGAGGCTGCGGTGGCTGATCCACCTCCCCCCAATTCGGTTGAGACCAGAATCTTGCCCATGCTCTCAACCGCAGTGTCATACATGCCGGTGCTGTCGATCTCCAACAGTTGCACTGAATAAGGCGCGTTGAAGGCTGCCATCGCGGCAAAACAGGCCGCTTCGAGGGTTTTGTCATCCAGAATATGGGCGGCCGCAAAGGGGACGAAATCCAGCGTTTTACCACCCGAATGGAAATCCACGGCGATGTCCGCAAGCGGCAACAAGTAGCGCTGGAAATAGTCGGCGATTTTCTCGGTCGGGGTGCCATCAGGGCGGCCGGGAAACGACCGGTTCATATTGCCCCTGTCGATCGGCGATGTGCGGGTGCCGGCGCGGTAAGCGGGATAATTGAACGCAGGCACGATGATGACCCGCCCCGAGATGTCTGCGGGTTTCAGGGTGACGGTCAATTCCTGCAGAGCGACCGGCCCTTCGTATTCATCACCATGATTAGCACCTGTCAAAAGCGCAGTGGGGCCGCCGCCGTTTTTGATCACCGTGATCGGGATCATGATGGA
>JBAUHN010000217.1:0-4341 GCA_049680295.1 Sulfitobacter sp. | reverse complement strand
CACCAGTGACGTCCAACTGAACAAGATCAGCAAAAACACCAGCAGCCAGAAACTGCGCCCCAGAATGGCGAACATGATGATGATCACATAAAGCGACGGGGTTGAGGACCAGATTTCGATCACCCGCTGAAAGATCAGATCGACCCAGCCGCCAAAAAATCCCTGCAAAGCGCCTGCCAGAATACCAATCAGGCTGGCAGCCCCTGTGACCAGCAAGGTAAAAAAGATCGACAGGCGGAACCCATGCACCACCCGTGCCAGCACGTCGCGTTTGGTGCCATCGGTGCCCAGCAGATTTTTCGCATTGGGCGGCAGCGGTGCGGCACCGGGTCGGTCCACGGCGGTGTTGAATGAATAGGGCACCAACGGCCAGATCGCCCAGCCTTTGGTGATCTTTTCGCCTTCAATCTCTCCGTCTTGCGCATCGTCAATATAGGCATTGGGATCATCGAAACACTGATCAAGACCCCCTGTCGCGATCAGGCATTTCACTTCCGGATCGCGATAGACGGCCTCGGTCTGGAAATCGCCACCAAATTCCGTTTCGGGATAAAACTTGAATATCGGCATGTAATATTCGCCGCGATAGTTGACCAGTATCGGTTTGTCATTGGCCACAAATTCAGCAAAAAGCGATATTCCGAACAGCACGGCGAATATCCATAACGACCAATAGGCCCGCCGGTTGCGCCGGAAATTTCGCCAGCGTCGTTGGTTCAGAGGCGACAAAGCCATCAGCCTTCCCGCCGTTCAAAATCAATGCGCGGATCGACCAATACATACATCAGGTCCGACAGAATGCCGACAACCAGACCAATCAAACCAAAGATAAACAAGGTGCCAAACACGATCGGATAGTCGCGCGCCACGGCGGCCTCAAATCCCAACCGGCCCAAGCCATCAAGGCTGAATATTGTTTCAATTATCAGCGACCCTCCAAAGAACACACCGATGAACACCGCAGGAAACCCGGCAATCACAATCAGCATCGCATTACGGAACACATGGCCATAAAGCACCGCACGTTCCGACAGCCCCTTGGCGCGGGCGGTCATGACATAGTGTTTCTTGATCTCATCCAGAAAACTGTTTTTGGTCAGCAAAGTCAGCGTCGCAAAGGCCGATATGGTCGAGGCCAGCACCGGCAAGGTGATGTGCCAGAAGTAATCCGCAACCTTGCCCAAAGGGCTAAGCTGGTCAAAGTTGTCGCTGGTCAGCCCGCGCAAGGGAAATATCTGCCAGTAAGATCCACCCGCAAACATCACCAACAGCAATATCGCAAACAAAAAACCCGGAATGGCATAGGCGGCAATAATCGCACCACTGGTCCATGTATCGAAACTGCTGCCGTCCCTGACCGCCTTGCGAATGCCCAGCGGAATCGACACCAGATAGGCAATCAGCGTCGACCACAGCCCCAGCGTAATCGAGACCGGCAGCTTTTCCTTGACCAGATCAATGACGCTGATCGACCGGAAATAGCTTTCGCCAAAGTCGAACCGCATGTAGTTCCACATCATGTTCACGAACCGCTCGACCGGCGGCTTGTCAAAACCGAATTCCTTTTCCAACTGCGCAATGAATTCCGGCGGCAACCCCCGCGAGCCGACATATTGGCTGTCGTTCGTCTCAAGCTCGGCGTTGCCCGCATCATTGCCGGCACCTGCAAAGCCACCGAACACATCACCACCACCCTGAATGCGTGCTATCGCCTGTTCCACAGGCCCCCCCGGCACGAATTGCACCAGCGCAAAGTTGATCAGCATGATACCCAACAAGGTCGGGACAATCAGCAGCAATCTGCGAAGAATATAGGCGCCCACGGGGTTTGGTTACCTCAATGCACCGGCAGCGCGCAACGCGTCTGCCTTGTCCTGATTGTACCACCAGAAATCATACTGCCCCAGCGCAAAGGCGGGTATTTCATCGGGGTGTTCATACTGGTCATAGTAGGCCACCCAAAAACTGTCGTTGTACCACGTCGGCACCATAAAGAATTCATACCGCAAGGCCCGGTCCAGCGCCATCAGGGTCACATCCGTTTCCTCTTTGGTCTCGGTGCGCTGCGAGGCTTCGATAATTTCATCAACCAATGGGCTGGCCAATCCTGCCGGGTTGAACACAGAATACGCCGCCGCTTCCGAGCCGTAGACCTGCTGCAACCCGCCGCCGGTGCTCAGAAAAGGGATGTACTGATCATAGACCAGATCATAGTCCCGGTCCCGCTGACGGCTGGTGTATTGCGAGGCGTCAACCGCCTCAAGTTCTGTTTCGATGCCCATTGCGTTGAGATTGGAAAGGAAATTTTCAACCACCGCACGCAGCGTTGACGACCCCGCCGAATTGATCAGAAAGCCAATCTTCAGGCGTTGTCCTTCGGCATTCGATCTTTTGCCATCTGCGCCTACGGACCAACCTGCATCATCAAGCAGCTTCATCGCTCGGCGCAGGTTGCGTCGGTCCAGCAGCCGGTCAGCGCTGGACGTATGCGGCACACGGGCCTCGGCAGTCAGCATTTCTTCTGGCACCAGGTCACCCAACGTTTCGAGAAAGGCCAATTCGGCACCTTCCGGCGCGCCAACCGCCATCAAAGCGGTATCTTGTGTAAAAGAGGCGCGCGGTTTGAACAGTCCAAATTGCAGCGATTCATTGGTCCATTCAAAGTTGAACCCCAACGCCACCGCTTCGCGGACACGGCGATCTTTGAAAATTTCGCGGCCAAGATTGAAAACGATACCTGCGGGTGTAGGCGGCGACCCGTCCGGCAATTCCTTTTTGACGATCTGCCCGTTGTTCACCTTTGGAAAATCATAGGCCGATGCCCACTGCCGTGAATTGCCTTCGGTCCGAAACGTATATTCGCCAGCCTTGAACGCCTCAAACGCCGCATTTTCGTCGCCGAAATATTCAATCCGTATGCTGTCAAAATTGTTCCTGCCAACATTGAAGGCCAAATTCTTGCCCCAATAATCGGGGTTCCTTTTGTACACAATCCGGCGGTTCACGTCGATACTTTCGATCATATATGGCCCCGATCCGGGCGAGGTTTCCAATCGGCTTTCATCCAGACGTGCGCCGGTTTTTTCATACCATGCCTTCGACCAGATCGACATGCCGCCAACCACCTCAATCAGACTGCGCCGCGAGATGCCGGGCGTGAAGGAATATTTGATCGTGTGATCGTCAATCACCTCAATATCAGTGATGCGTTTTTTGACCGCATCGGCGTAGGATTTCAAACCCTGGTCAAGAATTAGCTGCTGACTGAATGCGACGTCATGAGCAGTGACCGGAGTGCCATCGGAAAACCTGGCCTCAGGGCGCATGTAGAAAATAACCCAGTTCTTCCCGGCATCATATTCCAGGCGTTCAGCCACCAAGCCGTAGTATTCTGCATAAACATCCGCCGGGGCCACAGCGCCGCCGGTGCCTTCGCCCAGCAGGCTTTCGTACATAATCGTGCTCAGCGCACCGCCACGTCCCTTTCGCGAATAGGGATTCATCGAATCGAATGTGCCTAAAGTGGCAAAAGAAATCTCGCCCCCCTTGGGCGCATCAGGGTTCACATAGGAAAAATGCGGGTAATCCGCAGGGTATGTCAGATCGCCGTAGAACGAATAGCCATGGCTGGAGATCGTGTCGTCCTGCGCCTGGACAGGCGCGCAACACAGCATGACAAACAAAACCCAAAATATGCCAAAGCTTAACAACTGACCCCTGGACGGCTGAGTATGGCGTGCGGTGCGGACCCGAGCATTGGACATCAAAAGATTCCTTGTTTTTTCAGGCGCCGACCAATCTGGCCAGCACCTTTTGTCGTTATGTAAGCTAACGGAGCCGCAAGCCAAGTTACAAGTTGCGAAAACGTGATTAACGGTCAATTTTCGACGAACAGGCCTGTCAGGACCAAAAAGGGCCACCTGCGATCATGCAGGCGGCCCTTTTGTTCCAAATATTGCTCAATCAGTTATCAAGGCTGTCGAGATAGGCAATAACATCCGCGCGATCCTGAACTTTCTTCAATCCGGCAAAGCTCATCGTTGTGCCGTTCGCGAAAGCATTTGGCTTTTCCAGAAATTCGTTCAACCGGTCACCGGACCATTCGCCACCAAGGCCTGCCAGTGTAGCCGAATAGGAAAACCCATCAGCACCACCGACGGGGCGACCAACAACGCCATAAAGGTGAGGGCCGGTTCCGTTTGCACCGGCTTCAAGCTTGTGACATGCGCTGCATTTCTTGAAGACTTTGGCGCCTTTTTCGATATCAGCCGAGGCCAATATCTCTTCGAAATTGACTTCCTCGGCACCCTCGGTGGCAGTTTCAGCCTCATCCACTTCAAT
>JBAUHN010000216.1:0-2194 GCA_049680295.1 Sulfitobacter sp. | reverse complement strand
CGTTGGAACGGGTCATCGACAAAGCTGCGCGTGAGATTGGACGCGATCCGATTGAATTGCGCCGTCAGAACTTCATCAAGCCCGATCAATACCCCTTCGCATCAGCAGCGGGTCTTGAGTACGACAGCGGCAACTACGATGCGCTGATGGACAAGATGGAGGAGGTCGCCGATATGGCAGGCTTCGCCGCACGTCGCAAAGCATCAGAGGCCAAAGGCCTGCTGCGCGGCTTTGGTGTGAATGCCTACATCGAGGCTTGCGGCATCGCGCCGTCCAACCTTGTTGGTGTGCTTGGCTCTCGTGTGGGTTTGTATGATGCGGCCACTGTGCGGGTAAACGCCACGGGCAATTTGTCTGTTATGGTGGGCGCGCACAGTCACGGGCAGGGTCATGAAACGGCCTTCCCTCAAGTGGTGGCAGAGATGCTTGGCATTGACGCTTCAACAATCGACATTGTGCATGGCGATACGTCCAAAATTCCGTTTGGCATGGGTACCTATGGCTCCCGCTCGCTTGCGGTTTGCGGCTCTGCCGTGGTGCGTGCCACAGAAAAGGTGATCAACAAGGCCAAGAAGATCGCCGCCCATATGCTGGAAGTCTCTGATGGGGACATTGAGCTGAAAGACGGACAATTTTCTGTCGCGGGCACGGATAAATCCGTGTCCTTTGGCGAAGTGGCGCTCAAGGCCTACATCCCGCATGAGTTCCCATTGGAAGACATCGAACCGGGTTTGGAAGAGACCGCGTTTTATGATCCGGCGAACTTTACCTATCCATCAGGTGCCTATTGTTGCGAGGTCGAATTGGATCCGGAAACCGGCAAAGTCAGTGTGGAGCGGATGACGGCGGTGGATGATTTCGGCAATGTGATCAACCCGATGATTGTGACCGGACAGGTGCATGGTGGCTTGGGCCAAGGTATTGGTCAGGCGCTGTTGGAAAACACCACCTACGATGAAAATGGCCAACTGCTCAGCGCCTCTTACATGGATTACACCATGCCGCGTGCGGATGACCTGCCGTTCTATACGGTAGATCACTCTCAGGGTAACCCTTGTACGCACAACCCCTTGGGCGTCAAAGGCTGCGGCGAGGCGGGGGCGATTGGCTCCCCTCCGACAGTGGTCAATGCTGTGATCGACGCCATGCAATCGGGGGGCAAAAACGTCACCCATATCGACATGCCCGTGACCCCACATCGTGTGTGGTCGGCCATGCAGAACGCTTGAAAGGAAAAAACACATGTATGCATTTGACATAGAGCGTCCTGCAACAATCGGTGAGGCGGTATCAGCGCTTACCGGCGAAGCCATGGTGCTAAGCGGCGGCCAGACCCTGATCCCGACGTTGAAATCGCGGTTGGCGGATCCAGGCAAGCTGGTCTCGCTCAGCGGGATTGACGAGATGAAGGGGATCGGCCTTTCGGGCCGTGATCTGCAAATCGGAGGTGGAACGGTCCACGCCGATGTGGCGGCTGATGGCAGCTATAAAGCGCTGTCTGAACTGGCCTCAAATATCGGTGATCCGGCGGTGCGCAGCCGTGGGACAATCGGTGGATCGATTGCCAATAATGATCCGGCGGCGTGCTATCCGGCGGCGGCCTTGGCCTCTGGCGCAACTATCGTGACCAACACGCGCGAAATTGCGGCGGATGACTACTTTCAGGGCATGTTTGAGACGGCACTGAACGAAGGCGAGATCGTGACCGCGGTTAAATTCCCGATCCCGGATGCAGCGAACTATCAAAAGTTTGTCCAACCCGCCTCGCGGTTCGCATTGGTTGGTGTTTTTGTCGCCAAATACGCAGATGGCGTGCGGGTGGCGGTCACTGGCGCGTCCAACGAAGGTGTGCATCGCTGGACGGCGGCAGAGGAAGCTTTGACAGCGAATTTCTCGGTATCCGCGCTGGAGGGTCTGAGTGTCTCGGCAGACAACCTGATCTCTGATTTGCACGGCTCGCCCGAGTATCGTGCCCATCTGATCAAGGTTATGACAGAACGGGCAGTGACCGCGGCTTCCTGAGCGGAGCACGACCTGTAAAGAGAGTCCCGCCATTCTGGCGGGGCCTTTTTTGGTTTGGCGGACCCTCAAAGCGTGATGAGATTGCCGTCAAAATCCACCAAGGTAACGCGGGTCACGTTGGAGGCGTCTTTCATCGCTTCAATTTGATCGCGGCGGGCAAGCACCATTGCGG
>JBAUHN010000215.1:0-17592 GCA_049680295.1 Sulfitobacter sp. | reverse complement strand
GATCTACGGCCAGCGCGATCATTACAGGACCAATGGCAGCAGGTCCCAACAACAGGGCCAACATGGGAACGCCTAAGAAACCGGTGTTACCAATCGCTGCGCATTGGGCTTCGATGGCGGTTGTTTGCACGTCCAGTCGACGCAGAAAACCGACGATGGTGGCCACGCCATAGACCGCCAACGTGCCCAGCAGATATGCGGCCACCAGATTGCTATCCCAGACCTCGGCAAACGACAGGTTGGCGGAAAACCGAAACAACATCGCCGATAGCGCAAAGTAGAACACAAACTTGGTCAGATAAGCCGTCGCCTCGGCGCTGAAAAACCGCGTGCGCCCGGCCCAATACCCCAAACCGATGATCGCAAAGAACGGTATGGTTTTGAGGAATATGTCAATCATTCAGTAGCGATAGCGGCCCCCAATCATATCTGCAAGCGGGCCTGGGCACCTTTACCCGGACCCAATCAAAATACCGGCTGCAAAGACCAGCGCACCGCCCAGCACCACCTGAAACGCGGCCCGGAAAAAGGGCGTGTCCATATAGCGGTTTTGGATCCATGCTATCGCCCAAAGCTCAATAAAAACCACGACAAACGCGGTGATCGTTGCAGTCCAGAAATCCGGGATCAGATAGGGCAAGGCATGGCCAAGCCCGCCGACAGTGGTCATGATGCCAGATGCGATCCCGCGCTTAACCGGCGACCCCCGCCCCGATAACGCCCCGTCGTCGGATGCGGCTTCGGTAAACCCCATCGAAATACCTGCGCCGACGGATGCAGCCAGCCCCACCAGAAACGTCGTCCAGGTATCCTGCGTCGCAAAGGCCACCGCGAATATTGGTGCCAGTGTTGAGACTGACCCATCCATCAGCCCTGCCAATCCCGGCTGCACCCAGGTGAGCAGGAATTGCCGGTGCGCGCGGTCGTCTTCCACACCGCGGGCATCGTCATCCAGATGCTTGTGTTCCAACGCTTCGGCGGTGGTCTGATGACCCGCTTCCGCCGCTGCCAGATCGCCCAGCAATTTGCGCGTATCCGCATCACTGCTGCGCGCGGCGGCGGCCTGATAAAACCGCTCTGCATCGCGTTCCATCGCCGCGGCCTCGGAGCGAATGCGGTCCAATCCAAGGTTCGCGACCAGCCAGACAGGTTTTCGGCTGTAGTAGCCTGCAACATGTTCGCGGCGGATCAGGGGGATGACCGGCCCGAACCGCGTGGCATGCAAATCGATCAGGCTTTGCCGGTGACCGTCTTCTTCTGCGGCCATGCCGTCGAACACCCGGGCGCTGTCGGGAAATTCGGCGCGCAGGTTTTCAGCGTAGCCGCGATAAATCCGCGCGTCGTCTTCCTCGGAGGAAATCGCCAGTGCCAGAACTTCCTGTTCGGACAGATCCTTGAACCGTTTGCGTGACAGGGAAAACCGCATTTGTAACCTCGTCTATTACCTTAGAACGATTCTAACTTAATCAATATGGGGCGGCAACCGGATTTCCAGATGCGACATTGGGTTGACCGGCGATGATACCACTTGGAACTGAACCGTTCAGTTTATAGTCTGTCTGGACCATAACGAGGCACAGATGACCGAAACAGCTGAAATCGTCCGCAAGGGCCGCAAATTTGATCAGGTGCTCGATGGCGCCCGCACCGTTTTTTTGGCCGATGGTTTTGAGGGTGCCAGCGTCGATGATATCGCGCGCGCGGCCAAGGTATCCAAGGCGACGCTTTACAGTTATTTCCCTGATAAGCGCTTGTTATTTATGGAAGTTGCCAACGCGGAATGCAGGCGTCAATCCCGCGAGGCGATTGATAATATCGACATGGGTGCCCTGCCACATGAGGTTTTGCATCAGGCCGGGCGACATTTTTTGCGGTTCATCACGTCGCGATTTGGTCAGCAGATCTTTCGTATTTGCGTGGCGGAATCAGATCGGTTTCCCGAGTTGGGCCAGCGATTCTATAGCTCCGGCCCGATGGTGATGCGTACCGAGATGATGTCCTATTTCGCGCTTGCGATGGAACGGGGGGAATTGCAGATCGATGATCTGCAACTGGCCGCCGATCAATTCGCGGAACTGTGCAAGGCGGACCTGTGGCCCCGGCTGACCTTTGGCGTGGTGAAATCCGTCAGTCAGGCGGACATGGACCGCATCGTCGATGGCGCGGTCGAGACGTTTCTGGCGCGGTACGGCTGCTGACAAATTAGGGCCACCGCAATCAACACGGCTCGACTCGGGCGGGGGAATACTTTATTTCGAAATGGAACAAAACAAGAACACTAAGGTTTAGTGAGAAACGCCATAGAAGCGTTTTGATCGAAAGCGCAGAGGTCAGGGATGACAGAACGCCGTATCCTTTCGCTGTGGTTTCCGCGTCTGGGGGCCGACCGGCTGATGCGCCGGGCGCCCCAGCTTGGCGATGTGCCTTTGGCCGTGGTGCAAGAGCAAAGCAACATGCAGGTGCTCACCTCACTGAATGCCCGCGCACAGGGTTTTGGCCTGCGTGTGGGCCAGCCGGTGCGCGATGCCCACGCGATGTGCGAAGGGCTGATGACGCGCACCCGCAACACCCCGGCCGAGGCCGCATTTCTGGCCGGCTTGCAGCGCTGGGCGGGTAAATTCAGCCCCTGGGTCGCGCCAGAGGCAGAGGATGCCTTGGTAGTCGATCTGACCGGTTGCGCGCATCTTTTTGGCGGCGAGGCGGCGTTGCTGGATGTGGTGCACGACGATTGCCTTGATCTGGGCCTGACCGTGCAAATGGGGCTGGCCGATACCCGCGGTGCGGCGTGGGCCCTGGCGCGGTTTGCCGGGCAGGTGGCCACGTCCGACCGCAATGGCGACGCCATCGACCAGGAAGCGCGCGCAACCCGGTCACGCGCCGGAAAACGGCGGCACTGGACCAAAGGCGGCGCTGCCCCTGCGGTGGTGCTGCCCGCCGGCGGCAAAGGCCACCGGATTGCCGCACCCGGCCAGATGTATAGCGCGCTTAGCCCGCTGCCGATGGCGGCTTTGCGGCTGGACCCGGACACGGCGGCCCAGCTCAGCCGTTTGGGTCTGCGCCGTGTTGGCGATCTGCTGGGCCAACCCCGCGCCGGTTTGGCACGCCGCTTTGGTCGGGGGCTGGTGATGCGGCTGGATCAGGCAATGGGCAGCGCGCCGGAACCTGTGTCGCCTGCGCGCCCTGCTGATCACTTTGCGGTGCGCCTGACCTTGCCGGACCCGATTGGCCTGTCAGCGGATGTAATGGCCGGAATTGACCGGTTGCTGCCACGTCTTTGTGCCAGCCTGACAGCCAAGGGGCGCGGTGTGCGGCGGCTGCGGTTGCAGGCATTCCGAAGCGATCACGACATAGAAAGCATCGAGATCGGGCTGGCCCGCCCGGCGCAGGACCCGGCCCGCATCCGCCCGCTGCTTGAGATGAAGCTGGATGACATCGACGCCGGATTTGGCATTGATATGCTACGCCTTGAGGCCCTGCAAACCGAACCTCTGCACAGTCGCAACGCTGTTGGTCACCTTGAGGCAGGCCATGCCGTCAAGGCGCGACTGGCCGGGAATACCGCGCTTGATGATCTGATCGGCCGCATCGGCGCGCGGGTCACTTTGGACGCGATCACCCGGTTGCATCCGGCCTCCAGCCATATCCCCGAAAAAACCAGCAAAGTTCTGGCCGCCGCCTGGTCGGTGCCAAATGACGGGGCATGGCCCAAACCCGCCACGCCGCGCCCCTTGCTGTTGTGGCGGCCCGAACCCGTCACCGCCCCCGACACGCCCAAAGTGCCGCAGAACTTTCGCTGGCGTGGCCGCACGCTGACCCGCAAACGCGCAACAGGGCCAGAACGCATCGCGCCGGAATGGTGGCTGGATGATCCCAACTGGCGCAGCGGCGTGCGCGACTATTGGGTGACAGACACCGAAGATGGCCAACGCCTGTGGCTGTTTTACGGCCACGGCGGCACCATGTCCTCGGGGTGGTTCTGTCAGGGCAGTTTTGCGTGACTACCCTTCCGGGAAATGCTGCCCCCTGATCGTCCGCGACAGCCCGCGAAACAGGGCAATCACCGTGCCATCACTGCCCGTCACCGACACATCATAGGTGCCAGACCGGCCTGTGCGCGCGACCTCAATCGCGGTCGCGGTCAGGCGGTCGCCACCCTGACCGGGATGCAGATAGGTAATCTGGTTTTGCTGTGCGACCGTCAATTGATTGTAGGTGTTACAGGCAAAAGCAAAGGCGCTGTCGGCAAGCGCGAAAATGAACCCACCGTGACAGATGCCGTGACCATTCAACATCTCAGGTCGCACCACCATCGACAGTGTCGCAGTCCCCGGCGCCACATGCTCCAGCACCATGCCAAGGCCCGCACTCGCCGCGTCTTTTTCCATCATCAGTGCTGCACATCTGGCCGCGCGGGTTTGGTCGGTGATTGTGTCAGACATTGGAGGGCGGCATCCGGTTGCTCAAACAGTTGACCTATGACTAGCGCAATGACGAACCCAAGTATATCGCATCATTACTGGGCTTGATTTGCGCCGCGATGCAGGCAAGTCTGAGGACATGACGCTGCAAACACCTTCGCCAAACTATCCGCGTGACACCCCCGCAATGCAGGTCGCTTTCCACCGAACGGAATTGGCTGTCATCCTGTCGCTTTACGGACGAATGGTCGCCGCCGGCGAGTGGCGTGACTACGGCATATCCTGTCTGCGCGAGGTAGCGGTATTCTCGGTGTTTCGTCGCACAGCCGAAAACCCGCTTTACCGGATTGAAAAACGTCCCAAACTGCGCGACCGGCAAGGGCAATACGCGATCATCGGCATGGATGGCCACATTCTGCGCCGGGGCCATGACCTGAAAACCGTGCTGCGGGTGTTGGAACGCAAACTGATCCGCGCCGTAAAATAGACCTTACAGCCGTTTATGCGCTGTAACCGGCCCGCCGCCCTGTGCAGCGATCCGCGCGATTGCATCCGCGATCGGTTCCAAGACAACCGCCATATGATGACCGTTTGCATGGATCAACCTATCTGCGTCTTTAACCAACGCCACATGACCTTTCCAAAACAAAAGGTCACCGGGCCGCGGTTTACTGCCAGCCGGTTGCATCCGGCCCAGATGTTTTTGCTGCTGGTCGCTGTCACCGGGGCAGGGTACCCCACAAGCCAGACAAGCCGCCTGAACCAACCCCGAACAGTCGATACCCAGGCGCGTATTGCCACCCCAAAGATAGGGTGTGCCCAAAAACAACCCGGCGATGTCGGTAGGGTTTTGCGATTGAACATGGATCGGGTCAACATGTTGTTTTGGCACAAACCCCATTGCCGTTTCGACAAAATCGTCCGTTACCGCCACGGCAGCCAAAACGCTGCCAAAGGTCAACCACTGGGTATCCGGCGATTTAATATCGGCGCGCGCGTATATTTGCGTCGAAGGCGCCGTGACGCGGTGTGACGCCTTGGTTTGCGCGCCAAGATCGCTGGCCGCAACATAGCCGCAATACCCGTCCTTTTGGGCGCGGATCAATCGCCAGCCCTGCAGGTCGCCCAACACGGTTACGGCATCGCCAAAGATCAGCTGGCGGTCCCGTGGCCCTTGCGGCGCACGGCACAGATCACTGACGGTGGTTGTGATTTGCGCAGGCGCATTGCGTGTTACCAAATCCGGATCAGGGGTTTCGCGCGGATCAGTCATTTTTTTAGCATCGGTCCCAGTGCTGCCAAAAGCGCCCGCGTGGCCTGCCCGACGCCGCCTTTTTGCCGTGCAGGTGCAGCGCTGGGTTGCCAGCCGTAAATGTCGAAATGCGCATACCGGCTGTCGGTTACAAACCGACGCAAAAACAGGGCGGCGGTGATTGAACCGGCAAACCCCCCTTTGGGCGCGTTGTCCAGATCGGCGATGCCCGGCTCGATCATATCCTCATACGGGGTGTGAAACGGCATCCTCCACACCGGATCAGCCACAGTTTTTGCCGCCGTTTCCAGGGCATCCACAAACCGCGCGTCGTCACAATAATAAGGTGCAAGATCAGGCCCGACAGCGACCCGCGCCGCCCCTGTCAGCGTCGCCATCGACACGATCAGATCAGGCTTTTCCTCATCCGCCAGTGCCAGTGCGTCGGCCAGCACCAATCGTCCCTCAGCATCAGTGTTATTGATCTCGACCGTCAGCCCCTTGCGTGAGGTCAAAATATCCTGTGGCCGGAATGCGTTAGAGGAGACCGAATTTTCAACCGCCGGGATCAGCACGCGCAACTGAACATCTTGCCCGGTTGCCATGATCATATGCGCAAGACCCAAGACAGCGGCAGCACCCCCCATATCCTTTTTCATCAGACCCATCGAGGCCCCCGGTTTCAGGTTCAAACCGCCTGTGTCAAAGCACACCCCCTTGCCCACCAAAGTCAGCGTCGGGCCGCGCGCCCCCCATCTGATGTCGATCAGCCGTGGCGCCCGGTCCGCCGCGCGCCCGACGGCGTGGATCATCGGAAAGTTCTGATCCAACAGGGCGTCGCCCGTGATCACGGTGATAGCGGCCCCATGTGCGGCACAAAGATCGCGGGCTGCCTGTTCCAGATCGGGCGGACCCATGTCTGATGCGGGCGTGTTGATCAGGTCGCGGGTCAGTATCTCGCCCTTGGCGACAGACAACACACGGTCCGCGTCGATGCCCGCCGGTGCCACCAACTGCGCCTGCATGGCGGGTTTTTCGCGGTATCTGTTGAACCGATAAGACGCCAGCAACCAACCCAATGTTTCGACCGCCAGAACATCTTTTGGCAGCTTGGTTTCGATGGAATATGCGCCCTTTGGCAGCTTTACCGCGGCCAAAGCCAGATGAAACCGACCCCGCGAACGCGCAGCCTGTTTCCCATATCCGGCCAAAGCCATGACCGGTTTGCCGTTTTGCCCCGGCACCAACAGCGCCTGACCCAAAGCGCCGGAAAACCCGTTCGCAGCGACCCAGCCCTGAATATTTTCCGGCTGTCCGTCCAACCATGTTTCAAGGTCACTTTGTGCAAGAATATGTAGTGGAATGGTGGCGTCTGACGGATCAGCAAAAAATGCGGTCATGTGCGGACAGGCCTTTCGGGCAACAAAAAATCTACCCGCAGACTAGCCTGAATTGCCAGCGTCGCAAGGGTCAGCTCGTGATGCCCTGCGCATCCCATATTTCTGTCAAAGACTGTTCAGCCACGCGGGTCAGTCTGGCCATTGTGGCCGCCAGCGCCAATGCATCGCCCCTGTCAATGCAACGTGTTACATCGCTTGCAATTTTCGACAACAGCACCAACCCGACCTGATCGGCAACTGCGATCAAGGAATGCACATTCTTGCGAAGCGCGGAAAAATCGCCGCACCCATGCAGCTCTGTGCTTTGGTGTATCTTGGTTGCCAATTCTTCCATCGCGCGGCAAACGATATCCTCGGCATGCGCGGGTCCAACCTGATGCCATAATGCACCCAACTGATCTGCACAGATGACGACGGATTCTTGTATTCGGATTGTTACGATATTCGACATATTCTTCACCCCAAAGTACCCCCTCGGCACCGAAACCATCTATCCCGAAAAGTATTTGCAAAGAGTTGAAGCGCCCGTTTCTTTTCGCTCGAATTCGCGACGAATTCAGGCTAATTTGCGAGACCTTGATAAATCGGTTGGAATCAAATGAAGCACGCCAAGCCACTTCCTAACTATCTGGTTCAGCGCTATCATGGTTGGAAAGCCACCGGATATGCCGAAAACCGTGCCTGGTACCGCAGGCTCGCCAGCGAGGGTCAGCGCCCGCGTGCGATGGTGATTTCATGCTGCGACAGCCGCGTGCATGTCACCTCGATCTTTGGCGCGGATCAGGGCGAATTCTTTATCCACCGCAACATTGCCAACCTGGTGCCACCCTACAAACCCGATGGCGCGCAACACGGCACCTCGGCGGCGATTGAATATGCCGTCTGCGTGCTGAAGGTATCGCATCTGATTGTGCTGGGTCATTCCAGCTGTGGTGGTGTTCAGGGCTGCATTGACATGTGCGAAGGCCACGCGCCGGAACTTGAAGAACAAGAAAGCTTTGTCGGGCGCTGGATGGAATTGCTGCGCCCTAAATATGAGCTGGTGTCAAAGATCACCGATCCCAAAGAACAGGCGCAGCAGCTGGAAAAGCACGCAGTGATCGCGAGCCTTGAAAACCTGATGACCTTTCCGTTTGTCGCCGCAAAAGTCGCCGAAGATGAATTGTCGCTGCATGGCATGTGGACCGACATCGGCGAAGGTGGGCTGGAATGCTATCACCCGGACAGTGAAAAATTCCTGAGCGTCTGACGCCTTAGCGCAGTACTTTGTCTTCGGGCCAGCGAATGTCCTGCGTCATGGAAATGGACGCGGTGCTGCCCGCTGCCACATCCAGGTTCCACTGTAAAATACCGCGCAGATCATCCACGTCTGTCAGATCCGGGCGCGGATTGGCGTCCCAGGTGATCTCAAGATCTTCTTGTTCGGAAAACGGCACTTGATCGGACAGCCGCATATCGTAATCACGATCCGTCAGGTTTTGGACATCAATCCGCACTTCCTCGCTGCGCAAATTGGTGCGGTTGATAAGGCCCCGATCCCCTTCGGTCCGATCAAGCACGGTGCGCGTCAGCCGCAACCCTTCGATGGGGCCGAAGGACAGTTCAGCCTCGGCGCCTGCAGGCAAAAGATCAAACCCGCCGGATTGCCCGACAAGCGCATTGTCCACATATAGCAACACAGCATCAGACGGCAAAAGCGGCTCTTGCGTGGTGTTGGTAACCTGCGCGATCAGGAACGCGGTTTCGTCGCGGATTGGAACCGCTCTTGCAAAGGTTTCAACCTCGAAATCCAGCGTATCCAGCGGGATGCGCGCATCCTCCACACCATTGGCAATGGTGACCGGGCGGGTCACCGAATAGGTCACGCCGGGGCCATCAAAGGATGCGGTGGCGGCCTCTGCCATGACCACGGGTGTCTCCAGAATTGCGTCGGCCAAACCCGACGTTGGTAACGGTTGTTTTGCGGCGGACCGGAATTCTTGCGGGTCTTCAATGCGCAAAGGGATCGGGAACAGCGTGCTTGGCTCGGACTGTTGGCTGGGCGTCAACGTTGACAGCGTCAGCGCCACATCGCGCCAGTTTTCACCGGAATACTGTGCCACAACAACGCCGCGCCGCAGGCTCAGCGACGGTGCGCCCTTTTGGGTAAGATAAATATCATAGGTCGGCCGCCAGCTGGCTTCGACCCGGTAGGTGACGGTTGCGGTGACAGTCTGTGCAGCCTCGGCGTTGACAGCCATTGTCAGCTGAGCACGCGGTTTCGGGCGCGGGGTCAGGGCGGCCAGTGCCGCACGGGCATCGGCAAGGTCATCTTCGATGTCGTCGCGTTGCAGTGTCAATGCATCGATATTTTGCTTTGCCGTTAGTGACTGTTGCAGAGCCGCCAATGTCTCGGCGCCAATCATTTTCGCCAGATCACGCAAAAGGCCCACGTCGCTTTGCAGACCTTCATTGTCGCCCAATCCGGCAAGAAACCTGATCTCGGCCTCGGCCGCGTCGATTTCATTCTGCACGGCGGCAATCTCGTCATCCTTGGCGTGCAATTGCGCCTCGACTGTCTTGATCAGCGCGCGCGCTTCGGCAATGGCTTCGGAATCGTTGTCAGGTTGCGGCGGCAACGCAGCAGCCCGCAGCGTTGTCGTGCCCAACGCGGCCCCCTCCAGCGACACGCGCAGGGCTTGCGATCTCAGGTTTTCGGGCAAATCCGGGATGATCAGATCATGCACGCCTGCCGGAACATCGATGCGTATTTCACGCGTGACCTGCGCCCCGTAAGGATAGACCGTGACAGATGTCGGCGCACTGTCGAGGGTAAAGATGTCAGCCGACGCAGGGCAGGCAAAAGACAAGGCAACAACAAACGCATACCGCATGGCAAAATCCTTCTACTGGCTTAGGACCAGCTTGCACGGTCCTGCGCAAAAGGAAAAGGGCACCAAAGCGGTGCCCCTTGAATTGTTTCACCTATGGGCGAAGATCAGCCCTTTTTCAGAACCCGGTTGCCCAAAAGCTCGGCGATCTGCACTGCGTTCAGGGCCGCACCCTTGCGCAGGTTGTCCGACACGCACCACAGGTTCAGCCCATTATCAATTGTGCTGTCCTGCCGGATGCGGCTGATAAACGTCGCGAAATCGCCCACGCATTCAACCGGCGTGACATAGCCACCGTCCTCGCGCTTATCAATCACCATAACGCCCGGTGCCTCGCGCAGGATCTGGCGGGCCTCGTCTTCGTCCAGATGATCCTCAAACTCGATGTTCACCGCTTCGGCATGGCCAACAAAGACCGGGACCCGCACACAGGTCGCCGTGACCTTGATGCTGGGGTCGACGATCTTTTTCGTCTCGACCATCATTTTCCATTCTTCCTTGGTGTCGCCGCTGTCCATAAAGACGTCGATATGCGGGATCACGTTAAAGGCAATCTGCTTGGTGAATTTGCGCGCAGGCTTGTCATCGACCGGGTTGTAGATCGACTTGGTCTGATCCCACAGCTCATCAATGCCGTCTTTGCCGGCCCCTGAAACAGATTGGTAGGTACTGACCACCACCCGTTTGATCGTAGCGCGGTCATGCAAAGGTTTAAGGGCAACAACCATCTGTGCGGTCGAACAGTTCGGATTGGCGATGATGTTTTTCTTGGAATACCCCATAATTGCATCGGCATTCACCTCAGGCACGATCAGCGGCACATCCGGATCGTAGCGATAGAGCGATGAGTTATCTATCACCACGCAGCCCGCTTTGGCCGCAACAGGGGCGTATTTTTTGGTCGCATCCGAGCCAACAGCAAACAGCGCCATATCCCAGCCGGTGAAATCAAACGTATCCAGATCCTTGGTCTTAAGCGTCTTGTCGCCAAAGCTGACTTCCGTGCCCAGTGACTTGCGCGAGGCAAGCACAGCAATTTCGTCTACAGGAAACTGACGCTCGGCCAGTATGTTCAGCATTTCGCGGCCCACATTACCTGTGGCACCCGCAATAACGACGCGGTAACCCATCTGATTTCTCCATTGATATGTGTGATGGTGCGGGCCTCTTATACCTCTTGCTTGCCGGGGGAAAGGGGCGTCATGTAAGGTGGACAGGTTCGATCATGCGCAGGATACGGTTTTAATGAGTGAAAAAGCGGACGAAAACCCGTTCTACGATTCTTTGCCGCGCATTGATGCCTTTGATCAACTGACCGACAATGCGCGCTATACGTCGCTTCCTGATGATTGGCATATCGGGGTCGCCGATATCGTCAATTCAACCGGTCATGTAGCCCAGGGCCGCTATAAGGCGGTGAACATGGTCGGGGCGGCAGTGATTTCAGCAGTGATGAATGCGCACAAAGGCCAGGCCTTTCCATTTGTGTTTGGCGGCGACGGCGCCGGGTTTGCTGTCAGTCCAGAGCAGGCGGAGCATTCACAGGCTGCCCTTGCCGCCGTTGCGCGTTGGTCGCGTGAGGAATTTGACATCGAAATGCGTGTGGCACTTGTCCCGGTTACGGCAGCCCGCGCCGCCGGGTTTGATATCCGCGTCGCCCGGTTTCAGATATCCGATGGTGCGGACTATGCCATGTTTCTGGGTGGCGGTCTGGACTGGGCCGAACAGCAAATGAAAGCGGGGCACTACACCGTTGAACCCGCCATCGCCGGGATCGTGCCGGATTTGACAGGCCTGTCATGCCGCTGGTCACATATGCCCGCACGCCATGGCATGATCTTGTCGCTTGTCGTCTCATCCGCGCCATCTGCGTCACCTGCCGATGTCGCAGGCGTTTACAGCGCGGTTATTCGCATCGCCGGCGGTCTTGATCGCGGCGGGCACCCCGCCCCACCCGAAGGTCCGGGCTTTGGCTGGCCGCCCGCTGGGACAAAGCTTGAGGCACAGGCAACGCATGGCACCGGATCATTGGGCAAAGCGCGCAGGCAGGCCCTGTTTGCTAGTTTCATGGCATGGATTTTGATCAAGACCGGGTGGAAGCTTGGCGACTTTGATGCGCGCCATTACCGGCGTGTGGTAGGGCAAAACGCGGATTTCCGCAAACTGGATGATGGCCTGAAAATGACGCTTGATTGCGATCTGGACACGCAGGCCAAGCTGGAAACCGTCCTGTCCAAAGCGGCCGCTGACCGGATCATCAAATACGGGATCGCCACACAAAGTGAGGCAATGATGACCTGTATCGTGCCGTCGATCATGACCGATGATCACGTGCATTTTATTGACGGGGCCGCGGGAGGGTACACTTTGGCTGCAACCCAGATGAAGCGACAATAACCTTTAGTCGGTGGTGTCGCGGCTAAAGACATAGAGGATCAGACCCGCCAGCAGGGCCAAAGCAAACAGGATAAAGATCGCAGGGTAGGGTGATCCGGCACCGCTTTGGCTGATATTTCCGTGCATGCGTCCGGATATGAATTGCATGGCGCCAACACCCGCAATGCCAAAGAGATTCAGAAACGTCACACCACGCCCCACCAGATGGGCCGGGAAAAACCCGCGCCCATGGGCCATGATCATCGGAAAAGATGCGCCAAAGAACCCGATCGTCGCCAGCAGAACCGTCGCCAGCCACGGGGTGTCAGCGTGCCAGAGGATCAGCGCGCCCAGCGACACACAGGCCAAAGCATTGCCTGCGGCCACAACCCACTTTCGCGTGCCAAACACTTTGTCCAGTGGACCGTAAACCATTGTGCCGGCGATCATTGCGACCCCCATCACCAGCGATGCCTGACCGATCTGCGATGTGGTCAGCCCGAAGGTGTCGGCCAGATAGGGCCCGATCCAAAGCCCGCGTAACGCACCTGCCGGGGCATAGCTGACCAGCATCAATGGCAATATCAACCACAATGCCTTGATCCGCAGAACATCCAGCAGCGACCCTTTGGCCCCGTCCGAAACACCCGGTGGATCCCGCACCAGCGCCCAGATGCCAAAAGCGATCAGCGCGCTGGCCCCGGCCAATCCAATCAAAGAGGCGCGCCAGCCCAATGTCTCGGCCGCCAGTGCCATCGGATAGGATGCGATCAGATTTCCAACCGACCCAACCGCCAGAACCAGCGCCGCCATCGACGCGAATTGGCGCGCGGGATACTGGCGCGCGAAAATATAGTAGGATGCCATCAAAACCGGCGAACACCCGACCCCGATCAGAGCCATCGCAACAGCGATATGTGCAGGCGTCGTGGCCATGGCAAACACAGTTGCACCACCGGCACCGCCAACCAGCAACAACGCGGATGCAGTCCGGCGCGGCCCAATGGTATCCAGCGCCCAGCCGACGGGAATTTGCATGGCCGCAAAGCTCAGAAACCAAAGCCCCGAGGCCCAGGCCAATGTCTCTGGACCGGCGCCCAGATCCGCCTGCAACGACGGCGCAAGTACCGCCAGGAATGCGCGAAAAAACTGGCTCAGCACATAAGCAAGCGTTAGCAGAATGATCCCAGCATTCACCCGGTGGTTTTCCGCCATTTGGCAGCCGTTGCCTTTGCGGTGTTCACTAGCATCGGGATGTCCATCGCCACCGCGACAAACCGTGCACCGGCATCAAGGGCGGCAAGCGTCACATCTTCGCGGGTCGACAGTATGCCTGCCGCCTTGCCACTTGCGGAAATCTGGGTCAGCGCGTCCATAATTGTCTTTTGTACATTCGGTTGCATCATGTCGGCCAAATGCCCCATGTCTGCCGCCAGATCAGCAGGGCCGATGAACACGCCATCCACGCCATCGACCTTCAGAATCTCCTCCAACGCCGCCACCCCGGCGCTGCTTTCGACCTGCACCAACAGGCAAATCTGTTCATTTGCCGTGGCCGCATAATCGGCCTCGCGCCCAAAGCCCGACGCCCGCGCGGTCGAATACCCCACACCCCGATTGCCGTGGGGCGGATAGCGGCAGGCCTGCACCAACCGGCGCGCCTGATCGGCGCTTTCGACCATAGGCACCAGAATTGTCTGCGCGCCCGCGTCCAAAACTTGCTTGATGACCCACGTCTCGCCAATGGGCACACGGACAACCGGATGGCTGTCACTGTGACTTAGCGCAATCAACTGATCCCGGATCGAGCGTATGTCGTTGGGGGCATGTTCACTGTCAATCACCAGCCAATCAAAGCCGGCTGTCCCCATCATTTCAGCGGCATAGAGATCCGATAACCCCATCCAGCAACCAATGACAGTCTTGCCTTCGGCAAGTGCCTTTTTGAACGGATTGACGGGTGCGGGCATTTTAGATCTCCTACATTGCAAGTTGAGACCGACACTACTTGGCTTGCTCGAAATGGCCAGAGGAAAGAACTGCATGTTCGGCAAGATCTGCCAGCAAGTCAGATCACCTGAATGACGTCTTTATCTATCGCCAGCATATACCCGCGCCGCGCGATGTTCTTGACCAGCAACTCGCTGACAATCTGATTGCCCAGCGTATCACGCAGGCGTTTGATCCGCGTCGCACCCGCCGCCTCGTCACAATCTGCCGCACTACGTCCGGAAATGACACCCTCGATTTGTGACCCGCTCAGGACATCGTCATCCATCCGCGCCTCAGCCAGCACAGCCATCGTTTCCATCGCTGCCTCGGTCAGCTTGAAACCCAGATTGTTCAGATAAACAGTGTTCTCTTCGCGGCTGATCAAAAGCGAACTGACCTGAATGCCGACCCGCTCAATCTGCGCCATGCGGCGGTTAAATGTGACCAGCATGATCAAAAACACCAGTGCTGCGATCAGCAATGCGGTTGCAAAAACCAGCAGCACAAAGATCACGATCCGGTAGCTGGTCAACGTGTCCGAAAATGCGGTGCCGGACTGGGCCAGAATTTCCAGCAGCTTAATCTCGGCCTGTGCGGTCAGATCGTTATTTTCGATAAACAACTGTTCCACACGCGCATTAAACGCGTTGGCATCAGGCAGCGCCCAGAACAATAATAGGGCAGCACATAGCAAAATCAGCAAGATCGCCGCCAGACCGATCACCACGAACCGCCCGCCCGAGCGGCGCATGTCAGAAGCGGAGGTAGTTTGGTCCTGCACTGTCTTTCCTTTCCGCCAATCCTGATGCGTCAAAAACTGACATGATATTCAACAGGGTCCAGCCCTGGGCGGCCAGCCTTGGTGCAAGCTCGGACTGGGCCGCCTCTTTGGAGCACCCGCCCGAAATTTGCGCCACACCATAATGTAGACGCAAAGGATCGTCCTGTTTGGCCTTGTAATCGGCAAAACAATCAGCGGCATATGCCGGGGCCGACACCAACAGACTGACGGCAACAAGACAGGAAAAAGTAATGTGTTTCATGCACCCATTCCTGCGCGCAATACGCCGGATATTCAATATCAAACCCTGAACAATCGCTTGGTTATCCAATAACAGCCGGGCGTTATTGCTTGGCGAACTGCCCTCGCCACAGATTGGACGCATCAAGCCACCCGCACCAACGGTTGGCAGTCACATACCAATCAAAGGATTTGATCCATGACCCGCAACGCACACCGCAAATTCATCGCAGCCATTGTCAGCACGGCCATGTTGGTCACCGGGATCAGCGCGGCCCCCGCCCGAGCGGACACTGACGATCTGGCCAAAGCGCTGGCCGCGATTGTTGGTGTGGCCATCATCGGATCAGCGATCAACAATCGTAAACACCGCAAGGAAGACGCCCAACGCGCCCGACAGGCGGCCCCCGTGCAGCGGCGTTACGTCGATCCTGGGTACCGCGTGCAACCGCGCCCCTTGCCCCGTCGTGTCGCCCGCAAACTGTTGCCCGGACAATGCCTGCGCACCTTTAACACCCGCCGTGGCACGCTTAGCGTGTTTGGGGAACGCTGCCTTCAGAACAATTACCGCCATGTGAACAGGCTGCCGAGCAATTGCTACCGCACGGTCCGCACCCGCAACGGGCAACGTCGCGGCTATGAGGCGCAATGCCTGCGCAGCAGCGGCTACAAATTGGCCCGTCGTTAGTACGGGATCAATTCCGGCTGCGGTAGGTCCCTGTCGCAACCGGATCCTGGAGGGGGCGTTCGGGCGTTCCCTCCCTTTTTTGATAACCAGTAGGCGCTCTTGCGTCTTTCGTAAGGCCGCGCGTCCCCCATGTCCGGGGCGCGCGGTTTTTTTTCGTTGCACTGATCGGCCCTGACAATTTGGGGCTTGTGTCTTGCGCATCAGGTTTGCCATCACCCCCCTATGAAACCGGATTTCGAATTTGAACGCAGCGCCCACCGGGCTGGATACGAATGTGTCGCCGGCGTTGATGAGGTCGGACGCGGCCCCCTGGCCGGACCTGTGACTGCCGCAGCTGTCGTTCTGGACCCCGGCAACATTCCCGACGGCCTGAACGATTCCAAAAAGCTAAGTGCGAAAAAGCGGGCACAGTTGAACGATCTGCTGATGGGCTGCGCGCAGGTCTCGATTGGACATGCGTCCGTTCAGGAAATCGAAGACCTCAATATCCTGCGCGCCAGCCATCTGGCGATGGTCCGCGCCATCGAAGGGCTGCCACTGCGCCCCGACCATGTCCTGATCGACGGCAACATGATCCCGCGCGGTTTGGACATCCCCGCGCAAACACTTGTCAAAGGTGACACCCGATCTGTGTCGATTGCGGCGGCCTCGATTGTCGCCAAAATATGCCGCGACGCCATCATGGTGGATTTGGCGCAACAGCATCCGGGCTACGGATGGGAGACAAACATGGGCTATGGGTCAAAAAGCCACATGTCTGCTTTGCAAAATCTTGGCCCAACCCCACACCATAGACGTCTGTTCAAGCCCGTCCACAAGATGTTGTATCAAGGAAAATTCGTAAGCGATTGATTCAAAAAACAAATTGACGGCGAATCGGCTTTGACTCATCCTGTCCTCAACCAACGAGCACAAAATGTGCCGCAGGACAGAGGCAGAAAATATGACGATCAAAACCAAGGTGGCACCTGTGTTGCCACTCAATACAATATTGTCCGGCGACTGCATCGAGATGATGAACAGTCTGCCCGAGGCGTCGATAGATCTGATTTTCGCCGATCCGCCCTATAACTTGCAGCTGAAAGGTGACCTGCACCGCCCGGATAATTCACGGGTGGATGCAGTGGATGATCACTGGGACCAGTTTGCCAGTTTCAAAGCCTATGATGAATTCACCACCGCATGGCTGAAGGCGGCCCGCCGTTTGCTGAAACCAAATGGCGCGATCTGGGTGATTGGCAGCTATCACAATATTTTTCGGGTGGGGGCCGCCTTGCAGGATCAGGGCTATTGGATTCTGAACGATGTGGTCTGGCGCAAATCCAATCCGATGCCAAATTTTCGCGGCAAACGGTTCACCAATGCCCATGAGACGATGATCTGGGCCGGTCGCGATGAGACCAGCAAATACACCTTTAACTATGAAGCATTGAAAGCCCTGAACGAAGGCATTCAAATGCGGTCCGATTGGGTGCTGCCGATCTGCACCGGCCATGAACGCCTGAAAGACGGCAACGGCGACAAAGCCCACCCAACCCAAAAACCAGAAAGCCTGCTGCACCGCGTGCTTGTCGG
>JBAUHN010000214.1:0-14363 GCA_049680295.1 Sulfitobacter sp. | reverse complement strand
AGCAGATGGCGATCGGTTCCGTGCGCTTCGTCAAAAATTGCCCGCATCGCCGAATAGACCGACACGTCATCAACCTCACCTGCCATCAACATTGCAGGCTTGCACAGACCGGTCAAAGTACCTGCATCCCAAAAGCCAGAGTGGCGCCCCCATGGTCCGATGGGAATGATCGCTTTGACCCGATCATCAACCAGTGCCGCGTGGCTGTCCGATCCCGCGATGTGGCGATCCAGCAACCTGTTTGGTACCCCCCAATCGCGGTCTGCCGCTGCTTGCGTGATGCCCGCGCCGCCATAGATCAGCGCGCCATAACCGCCCATCGAATAGCCGATGACACCCACAGTCCGGGCGTCGGTAATGGTCCCTAAATCGCCATCCAGCGTCGCCATTTGATCGACCACAAAGCGCTGGTCGATGGGCCGATTTACCAGCGTGGATCCAATGGCACCCTGATCGGAATAGGTGCTGTCGGGGTGATCGACAGACACCGTGACATAGCCTTTAGACGCAAGGTTTTCACCAAAATGCGACATCAAAAACCGGTTTCCCGGATAGCCGTGCGAAATCACAATCAACGGATAGCGCGCTCCCAAATCCGGGGCGGCATCACGAGCGGCACGCCCGCTTAATCGGGCCTCGGTTTCCCCGTCGCGCAGGATCGCAGTGTACTGCGTGCCGGGCACAGTGTCAGGCGCCGCCGGATACCAGATTTCCGCCCGCAAAACGCGGTCACAGCGCGGCTGCGCATCCTGGGTGGTGTTCAAAACGTCGATTTGATCGGGATTGGTAAAAGTCAAACTCCGCACGCCAACCGGAAATGTGCCGTATTGGGCAAGCGATGGCGCGTCGGGGCGGATAAGATCAATCGGGTTGGTCATGGTTTTGACAATCATTACAGACAAAGACCGTGCTGTCACCGGAGCAATAACAGGTCCGTTCAAGAATCCGCGCGGCAAAAGAAGCAGGATAAATGTCCACGGGTTCTAACCTGGGCTCAGCGAAAACCGAAGTTTCGCCAGACCAGTTTCCCTTATAGCTAAATGCACGCCTCAAATCCGTCTGCCTCTTTCGCATTCCCGAAAGGAGGCGTAAGGCTTTGGCCATGATCAAAGTCATGTCATATCCGGCCCACGTGAAGGCCATCATGGCCTTGGGACTGCCATTGATCGGCGGCCACTTGGCGCAAATGGCGATCGGCATTACTGACACCGTTATGCTGGGCTGGCACGGCGTGGAATCGCTGGCCGCCGTCACTTTGGGCAGCACTTTCTTTTTTGTTCTGTTCATCTTTGGGTCCGGCTTTGCCTGGGCCGTGATGCCGATGGTCGCAACCTTTGCCGCCTCGGATGACGAGGTCGGATTGCGCCGCGCCACGCGTATGGGGTTGTGGTTGTCGCTGGCCTTTGGATTGCTGGCCTTGCCATTACTGGTTTGGTCGCGGCCGATTTTAGGCGCGATTGGCCAAGGCGACGATCTGTCCCAATTGGCGGCGCAATATCTTGCCATTGCCGGGTTCGGAATCGTACCTGCATTGCTGGTGATGGTATTGAAATCCTACCTTGCGGCACTGGAGCGGACACAATTCGTGCTTTGGATCACCTTGTTTGCAGCACTGACCAATGCGCTGGCCAATTACGCCCTGATCTTTGGCAACTGGGGCGCACCGGAACTTGGCATCCAAGGCGCCGCCATCGCGTCGGTCTCGACCCAGCTCATTTCCCTGCTTGGCGTTGTGGCATACGTGTTGATCGCCCTGCCGCAACACCAGATATTCGTGCGCCTGTGGCGTGCCGACGGCCAAATGATGCTGCGCGTTTTTCAACTGGGTTGGCCGATTGGTCTGACCGGCCTGAGTGAGGTCGGCCTGTTCGCCGCCTCCGCCGTGATGATGGGCTGGTTGGGAACGGTGCCCCTGGCCGCCCACGGCATCGCGGTGCAACTGGCCTCGATCACCTTCATGGTGCATCTGGGGATCAGCAATGTCGCCACAATCCGCGCAGGCACTGCTTACGGCCGCCACGATCTGGACCATATGGCAGCAGGGGCAAAGGTTGCGACGGCGCTTTCGATCATCGCGGCATTTCTGACAATCGTCGTGTTTGTGCTGTGGCCAGAACCATTGATCTGGTTGTTCATGCAAAAGGATGAACCCGCGCAGGCCGAGATTTTGCGCATTGGCACAGGGTTGCTGGCGATGGCGGCGATGTTTCAACTGGTGGACGGCATGCAAGTTATCGCGCTGGGTGTATTGCGCGGCATTCAGGACACCAAAGTGCCCATGGTCATCGCCGCGATCAGCTATTGGGTCATTGGGGTGCCGGCGTCATATGGTTTTGGATTTTTCTTCGGCATGGAAGGCATCGGCGTCTGGCTTGGCCTCGTGGTTGGGCTTGCCTTTGCCAGTGTGCTCCTGAATTTTCGCTTTTGGCGTGTCTCACTTCGCAATCTGAGGGGTCTTGCACGCAGATAGTTGGAATTACTGATGGCTCCAATCGTCCGGGTCCTCAGAATTGCCGGGGCTTAGTCCAATGACGTCACCACGGGTCGAACACCCCAGCCCCAAAACCGTTCGATTGGCATAGGCAAAATAGCTTGTGACCTGGTTGATCTCAAGGATCTGGCCATCGTCGAACCCGGCATCGCGCAAAGATGTCACGTCACTTTCCACCATTGCACCAGGCGCTTGCGTCAGCTTTTGTGCATAGCGCATCGCCTGTTTCTGGCGCGCATCCAAAGGTGCTGCATCAATGTCACGTGCGGCAATGGCGGCCCGGACCTTGTCGGCGCGGGCATCGTCGCGCAGCAGGCGTTTCATGCCCGCAAAATGATGCGCTTCGCAATAATCGCAATCATTCAGCCGTGACACCCAAACGCCCAACACTTCCAAAAACCACTTTGGCAGCGTATTGGCCGAATGATGCAGCACATGTTTGTAGATCGCCATATGCCCTTCCATTGTGTGCGGACGCAGTGAGTGGGCCATCATGATGTTATCGACGTTCCCCCCCGGCCCGGTGACGCGGTCATAAAGCATCCGTAGTTTTCCGGTGGCCTTGTCGAACGGAATGGTCGTGATCCAGGTCATCATGTGGCTCCTTTAGCGGCGCGTTCATCCTGACCTGAGCTTTGCAGCGGGCGCAAGGCGCGAAACCGATTGCCCCGCACCGCCAGCCCTGTCAAAATGCCCCGCAAAGCAAAAAGAAAGAGCAGCCAAATGAGCGATCTTTTATCCGGTGCGGTGCCTGAAACCTATGACGCCTCCTCAATCGAGGTGCTCGAAGGGTTGGAGCCTGTGCGCAAACGACCCGGTATGTATATCGGCGGCACCGATGAGCGTGCCCTGCATCATCTTGTGGCCGAAGTGCTGGACAACTCGATGGACGAGGCGGTTGCGGGCCATGCGACCCGGATCGAGGTTGAATTGCATGAGGATTATGCCGTCACCATCCGCGACAACGGGCGCGGCATTCCCATCGACCCACACCCCAAATTCCCCGACAAATCCGCGCTTGAAGTGATCCTGTGCACTCTGCACGCAGGCGGCAAATTCTCGGGCAAGGCCTATGAGACATCAGGCGGTCTGCACGGTGTGGGCGCGTCGGTGGTCAACGCGCTCTCAGACAGCATGGTGGTGCAGGTCGCGCGTAACAAGGAATTGTTTGAACAACGGTTTTCACGCGGCATCCCCTTGGGTCCGGTCGAAAAAGTGGGGGCCGCCCCCAACCGGCGCGGCACCACGGTTACCTTTCATGCGGACGAACAGATATTCGGGTCGCACCGGTTCAAACCGGCGCGTCTGTTCAAATCCATCCGCTCCAAAGCCTATCTGTTCTCCGGCGTCGAAATCCGCTGGAAATCCGCGATCAATGATGGCGACACGCCCACCGAGGCGACGTTCCATTTCCCCGGTGGTCTGTCGGATTACCTGAAGGAAACCATGGGCGCATCGACCACCTATGCGGATCAACCCTTTGCCGGCCTTGTCGATTTTCGCGAGAAATTCGATGTGCCCGGCAAGGTCGAATGGGCGATCAACTGGACGCCCGCACGCGACGGCTATATCCAGTCCTACTGTAACACCGTCCCCACCCCCGAAGGCGGCACCCATGAGGCCGGGTTCTGGGCCGCGATCCTCAAAGGCATCCGCGCTTACGGCGAATTGGTCAGTAACCGAAAAGCCAAGGACATCACCCGCGAAGACCTGATCACCGGGGGCTGCGCATTGGTGTCGTGCTTTATCCGAGAGCCGGAATTCGTCGGCCAGACCAAAGACCGTCTGGCCACGATGGAGGCCGCCAAACTGGTCGAAAACTCGGTCCGGGATCATTTTGACAACTGGCTGGCGGCAGACACGAAATCCGCAGGCGCGATCCTGGATTTTCTGGTGCTGCGCGCCGAAGAACGCCTGCGCCGACGTCAGGAAAAGGAAACCCAGCGCAAGACCGCCACCAAAAAGCTGCGTCTGCCGGGCAAACTGACCGATTGCACCAGTAAATCGCGCGAAGGCACGGAATTGTTCATCGTCGAGGGCGATTCAGCGGGCGGATCGGGCAAAGGCGCGCGCAACCGGGTCAATCAGGCACTTTTGCCGCTGAAAGGCAAAATCCTGAACGTGCTGGGCGCTGCATCGTCCAAAATCGGCACCAACGCCGAGATCAGCGATCTGTGCGAGGCGCTTGGCGTCGGCATGGGCACGCGGTTCAATCTGGACGATCTGCGCTATGACAAGATCATCATCATGACCGACGCGGATGTGGACGGCGCGCATATCGCGTCGCTGTTGATGACGTTCTTTTTCACCCAAATGCGCCCGATGATTGATGCAGGCCACCTATATCTGGCCTGCCCGCCGCTGTTCCGCCTGACCCAAGGGGCCAAACGGGTCTATTGCCTGGATGAGGCAGAAAAAGACGCCTGGCTTGAAAAAGGTCTGGGCGGCAAAGGCAAAATCGACGTATCGCGTTTCAAAGGTCTGGGTGAGATGGACGCGAAGGATCTGAAAGAAACCACAATGGACCCGACAACACGCAAACTGATCCGTGTTTCGATAGACGAAGATGTCCCGGGAGAAACCGGCGATCTGGTAGAGCGGTTGATGGGGAAAAAGCCGGAACTGCGGTATCAGTATATTCAGGAGAATGCGCGGTTTGTGGAGGAGTTGGATGTTTGAGAGGACGTTCCGCATCTGATTTTGACCCACTTTAGCCCGGGACCCGTCCCGGGCCGCGCTTGTACAGGGCTTCGCCCGTTCAGCCCTGAAATTGTCCACTGGACAATTTCCTAGACGGGCCTCACCCTTCCCCCCGGGAAGGCGCTTTGCACCTCCCCAAGGTCAGCCGCGCCCCTGATGTTGCTCACGAACACCTGCCCGGGGCTCCGCCCGTTCAGACCTCAAACGCGCCACAGGCGCCTTTGCAAGACGGTCTTCACCCTCCCTAAGGTAGCCGCGCCCCTGATGGTGTACGCGAACACCTGTCCGGGGCTCCGCCCGTTCGCGGCTGAAACCTTCCCCCGGAAGGTTTCCAAGACGCCGCTCACCCATCCCAAACTCAGGCCCGGCGCCAATAATTCGCCGTATCATTCGCCACCCAAACGGCGTTTCCGCTTGAACCCGCGCCACCTCTCGCGCTTTATCGGCGCATGATTTTTCGCGCCTTTCTGATCCTCACCTGTCTTGCCGCATGCGGAGGTCGCCCGTTGACCCCGACCGAGGCCGCGTTCGCCGCGACGATCCACGGCGACACGCTGGACATATCAAAAGTGCGTCTGGTCGACGGCGCGCCGACGCGGGCTGTGACCTTTCGGCGCCCGGTGCGCCCCCGCACCACCTGCCGCGAACGGATACTCCCGCCCTCGACTGAACAGATTGTCACATCGAAACCCGCCGCGGTCGCGCTTTTCAACAAAGTGTTGTTCGACAAGGATTGGTATCTCGACGATTACCTGCCCGAATACCCTGACCGGATTGGCCTGATCGCCGCCATGTTGCTAAGTCACGAGCTGACCCACGTCTGGCAATGGCAAAACCGCGCCACCACCGGCTATTCCCCCCTGCGCGCCGCATCTGAGCATGAACAGGGCAGCGATCCCTATCTGTTCGATCTGACAACCGACCCGAAATTCGGCGATTTCGGGTATGAGCAACAAGGCGCCATTGTCGAGGAATTCGTCTGCTGCCGTGCGCTGGACCCAACGGCTCCGCGCACGCGCCGGATGCATGACCTGATCAGCCAGGTGATGCCCGTCGCCCCGCTGCCATCCTCACCGCAATACGATGTCCGCCTGCCGTGGGACGGTGTCACGATCAAAGGGATTTGCAGCTGATCAGAGCTGCTGAATGGACTGCAAATACTCCAGCAATGCCGCCAACGCCCGTGGCGTCGGCGTCGCAACACCGTCCACGTCGATGGGGACAAGATCACCCCCCAGCGCCTCGCCAAATTCCGGCATGGCGCGCCCGGCGTGTCCCTGACGCGCGTAGCCGTCGATTTGCGACAGCACCTGAGCCGTTGGAAACGCGCCGTCATAGCGCGCGGAAATTTGGGTCAAATCCGCTGGCTTTTGCACAAAACCGGAGGCCGCAGGGCCGTCGCCGGTGCCAGATCCACCGTGACAGGCGACACAATTCTCGGCAAACAAAGCCGCACCCTCGGGCGCCTCGGGCATGCTGGGTACTGCACAGGCAAACAGGACCATCGGCCCCAGAAAGGCGGCAAAGGGCAGAAGTGTTTTCAAAGGCATATCGGGTTCCTATCCTGGTTTTGGCCTTGCGACGCTTGGATCAGTCTTGCCCCGAGCGAAACAGCCCGCCATGATCCGTGTCAACCTTCGCCTCAATAAAGGACCGCGAAATGACCCACTCTGCGCTGATCATGCTACTGGCCGGAATTGGCATCCCCCTTTTGGCGGCTTTAAACGCAGCTTTGGGGGTGCGGATCGGATCGCCCGCCGTGGCCGCCTTTGTGCTGTTTGCAATAGCGTTGGGTGCAACGACATTGGTTATGCTGGCAACCGGCCCGCAAGCCTTGTCCAAATTGGCCAGCGCGCCCAGGCATTTGTTCTTGGGCGGCGTTTTGGTCGCATTCTATGTGCTGACCGTCACCTTTATCGCGCCCAAATTCGGGGTCGGGAATGCGGTGTTCTTTGTGCTGTTGGGGCAATTGATCAGCGCTGCCGTTATTGATCATTTCGGGTTATTCGGCGCGCAAACAGCCCCTTTGGGGTTGATCAGATCAGGTGGCATTGCCTTGATGGCAACTGGCGTTTGGCTGACGCAAATGGCGTGAACGACCTTATGTAGACGGCCCACCCGCCAGCGATGTCACCAGGTCCCAAACCGCGTCCGGCACGTCCACAGGGTCCTGTTCACTGCGGCCCTGACCCGGCATGCGCGCGCCTTCTTCCTGGGCGATCGAGGCGCTGAGTTGCGCCAGCCGATCTCCAAAGTTTGGCGATGTGCTGGGGTCGATCAAAATATAGTATTGCCCAAGATCATGTGCAGGTCCGGTCGGCGCCTTCAAGGGGGCCACATCCTGCGACAGCAACCCGCCGGTCATGCCCGCCGTCAGAATTTCGGCCATCAGACCAAATCCCCAGCCCTTGTACCCACCCATTGATACAAGCGACCCGGCCAATGCCGCCTCAGGGTCGGTGGTGGGCTGGCCATCCACATCCAGCGCCCAGCCTTCGGGAATAGATGTTCCGGCGGCTTTGGCCATGGTGATTTTACCCAAGGCAACAGTGGTGGTGGATTGATCAAATTGCATCGCCAACCCGCCCTGCCCGTCCGGCACCGAAAAGGCCATCGGGTTGGTGCCGATGATCCGCTTTTTCCCACCCGGTGGGGCGACAATCGGCGTGGCATTTGTCATGCCGATGGCGATACAGCCTGCACGGGCCAGTTCTTCGGTAAAATACCCAAGCGAGGTGCAGGTATGCGCATGCCCGATGGCCAAGGTTGCCACGCCATATTGGCGTGCTGCATCCAATGCAGGGGCCAGACCATAGGCAAAGGCCGGTTGGGCAAATCCCATTTGCGCATCGACATACACCGCCGCAGGTCGCGGCAAGGTTACCGTCGGCACCACATCGCCGTTCACGCGTCCGGACTGTAATTGCTGGCAATAGCTTTCCAGATAATACAGACCGCAAATCTTGTTTCCGGTCGCTTCGGCCTTGCGAACGGCGCGGGCGACTTCGGCGGCCGAGAATGCAGACGCGCCATGTGCAACCAAAGCCGCGCGCGTTTGTGTTTCGATGTCGTCCAGTGTGATCTGAGCCATTGCCGTCCCCTTGCAACGCTGCGGTCTCATTGACAGATCAAATGGGCGCGCGCAGGTCAAGACTTTGCAGTCGGGATAGGTGTCGTTTTGCAGATTTTTCTGATCAGTTATGCTGGCACGAGCAGTCCCGCCTCCAACCTTATCTGCCGGTCCATCCGTGACGCCAGTTCAAGATTATGCGTCGCGATCAACGCGGACAGCCCTGTGCGGCGCACCAAATCCATCAGCGTGCCAAACACCTGATCCGATGTCGCAGGGTCCAGATTTCCGGTCGGTTCATCCGCCAGCAACACGTCCGGCGCATTGGCCAGGGCCCGGCAAAACGCGACCCGTTGCTGTTCGCCCCCCGACAGGGCCGCCGGGCGGTGCTGGGCGCGGTCGGCGATGCCCACCTGGGTCAGCAAATCCTGCGCTCTCGCTTGCGCTGATTTGCCCGATACACCGTTGGCAAGTTGCGGCAATACGATGTTTTCAAGCGCCGAAAACTCGGGCAGCAGATGATGGAACTGATAGATAAAACCAACGCCGGACCGGCGCACGGCTGTGCGTTTGCGATCGCCAAGACCTGTCATATCCTGCCCGGCAATCTGTACCCGGCCCGCGTCAGGCGTGTCCAACAGCCCGGCGATATGCAGCAAGGTGGATTTCCCCGCGCCCGAAGGTGCCACCAGCGCCACCACCTCGCCCCGGTCCAGATCAAATTCGATGCCGCGCAGGACATTCACCTCACCCGGCTGACCGGGGTTGTAGGATTTGGTGATGCCGCTCAGCGACAGGGCAAAATCACTCATACCGCAGCGCCTCGACCGGGTTCATACGGGCCGCACGGCGCGCCGGAAAAATCGTCACGATAAAGGACAGACCCAGCGACAATGCGACGGCCGACAGAACGTCAGCCAGACGCAATTGCGCGGGCAGCGCATAGATGCCGCGGATTGACGGATCCCAGACACCACCGCCCATGACATAGTTTACAAATGAAAACAGCGGGTCAATGTAGACCGCGAAGAGGCATCCGAGGATCACACCCATCGCAGTGCCGATGATGCCGGTAAAGGCGCCGCAGATAAAAAACACCCGCAGGACTGACCCTTCGGTCAGGCCCATGGTGCGCAATATCCCGATATCGCGGCCTTTGTTTTTGACCAGCATAATCAATCCACTCACGATGTTCATCGCTGCAATCAGCACAAGGATCGACAAGATCACAAACATTACATTATCCTCAACCTCCAGCGCGCGCAGAAATCCACCCGACGCATCGCGCCATGTCCAGATTTGGCCACGCTCGCCCGCGGCTTGCAGCAAGGCGGGGCCAAGGCTGCCAACCGTGTCAGGGTCGCGGACCATTACCTCAAGCTCATCTGCCACACCTTCGCGATTGAAAAACGACTGCGCCTCGGCAAAGGGCAAATAGGCGCGGGTGCGGTCGATGTCATAACGCCCGGCAGAGAAGATATAGACAATGTCATAGGCGTTGATGCGCGGGCTAGTGCCAAAAGCGGTTTTGACCCCATTGGGCGAAATCAGCTTGATCCGGTCACCAACACTGGCGTTCAATTCACGCGCCACGCCGGACCCGATGGCGATGCCTTGGGCAAATTGGTCAATATCGCCTATCGCGGTTTCGGGATTGGCAATACGGGGGATGGTTTTCAGATCATCCGCGCTGATGCCATAAACCTCGACCCCGGCATTGGCCCCGCCCATGCTGACCATCACTTGCCCCCGGATCAGCGGCGCCACGCGGGTCACGCCCTCAACCCCGGCAATACGTTGCGCCATTTCGGGGTAGTCTTTGATTTTGCGGTCGATCTGACCGTTGGCCTGCACTTCGCCCAAGTGATAGACCGTGACATGGGCATTGGCGCCCAGGATCGTATCGACAAATTCCGCCCGAAACCCAGAGCGGACGGCCAATGTTGCGATCAGCGCAAAGACCGCCAAAGTGATCCCGATCAGGCTGATCCATGTCATCACGCTGACCCCGCCCTCGGCGCGACGCGCGCGCAGATAGCGCCAGGCGATCATCCACTCAAATGCGGCGAAGGGGGCAGTGGAATTGGCCATTGTCATTCCTGCAGGGCTGGAGTTGGCGCAAACTGCGGCTTTGGGCAGGCAGCGTCAAGCGGCGTTTGGCGGCGGTTTGGGTTTGGTACGGCGGAACGGCATACCGGCCACCGACAGCAACACCCCGATCAGCGCATATCCCATGACAAACCCTGATCCGGCAAAGATAACACCTGCAAAACTTAGCGGCACGGCCGGTTGAAACGCCGCCCAGGCCCGCGATGCAATCTGCCCGTCCGTCATGCGTGCTGCGTGGTAGGCACGCATAAACGGGCCAGATGTTTTCAGCACCGCCAAGTCGTCGCGCAGCGTGTCATAGCGATGAAATGTGGTCTCCATATCGGTGCGGCGCCGCTCTACAAAATCCGTGCCTGTCATCTGCTGCAAGGCCGCTTGCCGGGTCAGACCTTCGGCTGCGGCTGAGGCATCAAAATCGGCAACGACCTGCGACAGCGCATCGACAGCGCCACCCAAACGTTGCGCATATTGCTGTGAAAACTCAGGAAATTGTGACAGACCGGCACCGGCGGCCACACCACCCGCCAAAGCCATGGCGCGCAAGATCATCGGAACACAGCACCGCTAAGGGCGGCATCCAGAATGAACAGTTGCATCACAGACATCGCCCAAAACACAGATATCATCACACCACGGCGCATCGTCACGTCCTTTGGCTACTTTCGCGCGTAAATCTGAGCAATCCGCTGCAATGCCTGCTCGGGCGGCATTTCTTCGCTGACGCCGGTGCGGCGCGACGTCAGTTCGACCACACCATTTTTCAGCCCGCGCGGACCAACCGTGATCCGCCACGGCAGACCGATCAAATCCATCGTCGCGAATTTTCCGCCCGCGCGTTCGTTGCGGTCGTCGTAAAGCGGTTCTAGCCCCAAGGCCGTCATCCCGTCGTATAGCGCCTCACAGGCCGCATCCGCCTCGGGGTCGCCCTGTTTGAGGTTGACGATACCGGCATGATAAGGCGTCACACCTTCGGGCCAGATGATGCCTTTGTCGTCGTGGCTGGCCTCGATAATCGCGCCCATCAGGCGGCTGACGCCAATGCCGTGGCTGCCCATATGCACTGGCACAGGCTTGCCATCGGGGCCTTGCACAGTCGCCCCCATGGCGTCCGAGTATTTGGTGCCAAAGTAGAATATCTGCCCCACTTCAATCCCCCGAGCCGTGCGCTGGCGATCTTTGGGGATCGCGTCAAATAGCGCCGCGTCATGGGTTTCGTCGGTGCGCGCATATCTGGAGGTAAATTCATCCAGAACCGCCTGACATTCCTCAGCTGAATCGTAGTTGATTGCCCGGTTGCCAAAACTAAGATCGGTGACTGCACTGTCATAAAACACTTCGGATTCGCCGGTTTCCGCCAGCACCAGAAATTCATGCGTGTTGTCCCCGCCCATTGCGCCGGAATCCGCCCGCATCGGGATCGCCTGCAAGCCCATACGCTCATAGGTGCGCAAGTAGCTGACCAAATGGCGGTTGTAAGAATGCAGCGCGTCTTCTTTGGTCAGATCAAAGTTATAGCCGTCTTTCATCAAAAACTCTCGGCCCCGCATTACCCCAAACCGCGGGCGCACTTCATCACGGAACTTCCACTGGATCTGATACATGGTCAGCGGCAGATCCTTGTAGCTGCTGACATGGCTGCGAAAGATATCGGTGATCAACTCTTCGGCCGTGGGCGTAAACAGCATTTCGCGCCCGCCCCGGTCCTTGATGCGCAGCATTTCGTCACCGAAAGCATCATAGCGCCCGCTTTCGTGCCACAGATCGGCCGATTGGATTGTGGGCATCAGCATCGCCATATGGCCCGCACGCGCCTGTTCCTCATGCACGATATTTTCAAGCTTTCGCAACACTTTAAAGCCCAGAGGCAGCCACGAATAGATGCCGGCACTTGCCTGTTTGATCATACCGGCCCGCAACATCAGCCGGTGGCTGACGATTTGCGCCTCGGAGGGGTTTTCTTTCAGCACGGGCAGGAAATATCGGCTTAGACGCATTTGAGAGCGGCTCCTTTGATGGATTTCAACCTGATTAGGGCAAAGCGGCAGGCCCCGCAATCGGTTCACGCAGGTTCGGATTTATCCAGCGGCATTTTGAACATATGCGCCCTGCATTGGCGCGATTTCCCCGTCCCCCCTTGAAACGCATTGCATCATAGGCAATGTGAAGGTGGTAGCGAACAATGCGGAGACGATACATGGCCTTGCCTGTGCGCGATCAGATCAAGTACTGGGGCATCGCCTCGGCTGCCGCATTGGTTGTGCTTTGGTTTCTGGGCGATGTGCTGCTGCCTTTTGTCTTAGGCGGTGCCATTGCCTATTTCCTTGACCCGGTCGCCGACAGGCTGGAACGCATGGGATGCAGCCGCATGCTGGCCACGGCGATTATCACCTTGGTTGCATTGATGATTTTCGTGATCATGGCGCTGTTGGTCATACCAACGCTGGTACAACAATCCATTGCATTATTCGAAATTGCGCCAAAACTGACGTCGGATTTTTCCGCGTTTCTGACCGAACGGTTTCCATCGCTGCTGGACGAAGGCTCCACCCTGCGCCAATCGCTGAACTCAGTGGGTCAAACGGTGCAAAGCCGTGGCGGCGAGTTGTTGAGCCGGGCGCTGACATCAGCATTGTCGATTGTGAATATCGTTGTTTTGCTGGTGATTGTGCCGGTTGTATCGGTTTACCTGCTGCTCGATTGGGACAATATGGTCGCAAAGATTGACCAGTTGCTGCCGCGCGATCACGCGCCAGTCGTACGGCGTTTGGCGGCTGAGATCGACAATACGCTGTCATCTTTCATTCGCGGAATGGGTACGGTTTGCCTGATCCTGGGCACCTATTACGCCATCGCGCTAATGCTTGTAGGTTTGCAATTTGGTCTGGTCGTCGGCTTTGTCGCCGGGTTGATCACCTTTATCCCCTATCTTGGTGCGCTGATTGGCGGGGCTTTGGCCATCGGTCTGGGATTGTTCCAGTTTTGGGGCGACTGGGTGTCGCTGGGTCTGGTCGCTGGTATCTTCGGGCTTGGTCAGGTGCTTGAGGGTAATGTTCTGACACCGAAACTGGTTGGCAATTCGGTGGGCCTGCATCCCGTATGGCTGATCCTGTCACTTTCGGTGTTTGGCGCACTTTTTGGTTTTGTCGGCATGTTGGTCGCGGTTCCGGTGGCGGCATCCTTGGGCGTGTTGGCGCGGTTTGGCATAACCCAGTACCGGCAAAGCCTGCTTTATCGTGGCGTGACGGATGAAGACGGTGGCTGAGCTGCCGCAGCAATTGGGGTTTGACCTGCCAAGCCGCCCTGCCCTTGGACGCGATGATTTTCTGGTCGCACCCTCCAACGCGGTCGCGGTGGCAATGATCGGAGATTGGCAAAACTGGGCGGGACGCAAACTGGTGCTGACCGGCCCGGCCGGATCGGGCAAAACCCATCTGACCCATGTCTGGAGCGCGGCCAGCGGCGCCACAATTCTAGCGGCACACAACCTTGCGGATGCCGATATACCCGCACTGGCGCATGGGTCCGTGGCGATCGAAGACGTGCCATCCATGGCCCGTGACACGGCTGCACAAACCGCACTTTTCCATCTGCACAACCTTGTTTTAGCCGAAGGACATTCTTTGCTGATGACCGGCAACATGCCTGCGCCGCATTGGGGGCTGACCCTGCCCGATCTGGCAAGCCGGGTCGCCGCCGCGCAATCTGCATCCTTGGAATTGCCCGATGACGCGCTGTTGTCGGCTGTATTGGTCAAGCTTTTCGCCGACCGGCAATTGTCACCCAAGGCCGATTTGATCGGCTATCTGGTCAAACGGATGGACAGATCATTTGCAATGGCGCGTGATCTTGTGGCAGCACTTGATGCGGCGTCACTGGCGCAAAAAAAGCAACTTACCAATAAGTTGGCAGCGACGGTGCTGGACAAATTGGCCTGAGCTGCGCGATAATCGTCACTCTAGCGTCACATTTTTCCGTCAGAGCATCCTTATTACC
>JBAUHN010000213.1:0-26511 GCA_049680295.1 Sulfitobacter sp. | reverse complement strand
CCGGGCCGTCGTCAGGATTTGATCTTTGTCATTTTCGGATCATAAAGCGGTGTCAGCGTCACCTGTGCTTTGACGCGGGTTGTTGCCACCTCGAGCTCATAGTCGCCGGACATCACATCGTCCTTTGTCAGGATATCGGCGCTGCGTACGTAGCCCATGCCGATGCTTTTGCCCAGACTGTGACCAAAACCTGCTGACGACAACCAGCCACAACGTGTGCCGTTTCGGTAAATGGTTTCGCGGCCCGACAGGATGACATCACCCTCACAGGTAAAGGTTGCCATGATCTTCCTGACTCCGGTTTCGCGTTGCGCCTGAACGGCGTCGCGCCCCTTGAATGCAATGTTTGATTTCATTTTCACTGCCCATCCAAGACCTGCCTCATCCGGGGTATGGTCAGGGCCGATATCGGAACTCCAGGCCCGGTATCCCTTTTCCAGCCTAAGCGTTTCGATGGCGCGGTAGCCGGCATTGCGCAAACCGTGCTGTTTACCTGCCGCATGAAGCGCGTCATAGACTGTCAGGGCATATTCTGCGGGCAGGTGCAGTTCCCAGCCCAGTTCGCCAACATATGTGATCCGCAGGGCCAATACCGGACAGCCCGCAATGCCGATGGTGCGCGCCTGCCCGAATGCAAAGGCATCGTGGCTGACGTCATCGCGGGTACAGATTTCCAAGACTGCGCGCGCCTTGGGGCCGAAAAGCGACAGAACCGCGTTCGAGGATGTCACATCGACCAGTTGGGCATTCATGCCCGGCGGAATATTTTGGGAAATCCAGTTGAAATCATGCGTGGCATAGCCGGTGCCGGTGATGATGTAGTATTCATCCTCGGCCGTGCGCACGCAGGTCAGGTCACACTCGATCCCGGCCTTATCATTCAGCATTTGCGTATAGATGATGGTGCCCACAGGCCGGTCCACACGGTTGGCGGCGATCCAGTTTAACGCGGCTTCGGCGTCGGGGCCCTTAAGGATAAACTTGGCAAAAGATGTCTGGTCAAAGAGCACCGCGTTTTTGCGTGCTGCCTTGTGTTCACGTGCAACCGCCACATGCCAGTTTGGACGATCGAATGTGTAGATGTCTTTTGCCACTTCGCCTTGATCTGCAAACCAGTTTGGCCGTTCCCACCCCAGTTTTTCGCCGAACACGGCGCCACTGTCTTGCAAAGCACCGTAAAGCGGCGACCGGCGACAAGGGCGTCCGCTGGTGTGTTCTTCTGAGGGCCAGGCCATCGTGTAATGCTTGCCGTAAGCTTCCAGCGTGCGTTCGCGGACCCAATCCTCATCCGTGTGTGGGCGGCCAAAGCGGCGAATATCAACCGGCCACAGATCATAGGGCGGCTGACCACTGACCACCCATTCGGCCAGCGCCATGCCTGCGCCGCCCCCTGCCGCAATGCCGTAGGCGTTAAACCCGGCGCCGATAAAGACGTTTGCCATCTGGGGCGCTTCTCCAAGGATAAAATTGCCATCTGGGGTAAAGCTTTCGGGGCCATTGATCAGTTGCTTGATGCCTGCTGTTTCAAGGGCTGGAACCCGTGGCAATGACAAGTCAACCAGCTGTTCGAAATGATCATAGTTCGAATCCAACAGCTGAAAATCAAACGGATCAGGTATTCCGTTTTTGGCCCATGGAATGCCATTGGGTTCATAGCCACCCATCACCAGACCGCCCACTTCCTCTTTGTAGTAGGTCAGGCGATCCGGGTCGCGCAACGTCGGCAGATCAGATGGAACACCAAAGGCTTCGGTGATCATATATTGATGTTCGACCGAGACCAGCGGCACCGCCACACCGATAGATTTCGCCAGCGCGCGCGTCCATTGACCGCAACACAGCACCAGTTTTTCGCAAGCAATATCGCCAGCTGCCGTGCGCACGCCGACGATCTTCCCCTTATCGGTCAGAATCTCGGTGACGGGGGTATTTTCCATCAGCTTCGCGCCTTTGGTCCGCGCACCTTTGGCCAAAGCCTGGGTGATATCAGATGGGCTGGCCTGGCCATCCGTAGGCAGGAACGCCGCGCCTACCACGTCACCGATATCCATCAAGGGCCACAGATCCTGCGCCTCTTGCGGGGTCAGCAATTGCATATCAAGGCCAAAGCTATGCGCAGTGGTTGCCTGCCGCTTTACTTCGGTCCAGCGTTCATTGTTGCAGGCCAGGCGCAACCCGCCGTTCATTTTCCAGCCCGTCGCAAGGCCGGTCTCTTGTTCCAGTGCGTTGTAAAGGTCGATGGAATATCCCAGCAGCTGAGTAATGTTTGCGCTGGACCGCAATTGACCGACCAATCCAGCGGCGTGCCACGTTGTGCCTGACGTCAGTTGTGCCTTTTCCAGCAGCAGCACATCTTGGCCCATTTGCGCAAGGTGATAGGCCGTTGAACAGCCGATAATACCGCCGCCAACGATGATGATCTTGGATGAGGATGGGAGTGTCATTTTGTGCCTTACATCTGCGCAAAGTCGGCAAGTGCCAACGTAAGCTTGTCCATGTTTTCGCCGGTGTACGCGCCAAAATCCACGTCCAGGTCCGAATGGATTTCCGAGGTCATCGACCAAAGCGTTTCACGCATTAAAGACGCGCATTTCAGTGCGGAATATGCCTGCCAGTTCTGATCGGCATCCGCGTCGAAATATTGCGCAAGCATCGCCCTTTCCTGCGCTTGTGAAAGCCCGTTGTTTGAGGCCAGACCGGCAAGATCAAACAGGGGCGAGTTAAAGCCACCGTATTCCCAGTCGATCAGCCAAAGCTGTTGACCATCATCCAGAATATTCGCCGCCAACAGGTCATTGTGGCTGAGGACCATGTCAATCCGGCCGGTTGCGGTTTCAAGTGCGGTGTTGTGCGCCAGCATTTCGGGCAATGCCTTGCTGTGCGCCGATCCTTCTGACAACAGCCGCGATATGTAGGTCCGGTTCACGTGATAGGGCCAAAACGCCAACGCAGGCTGGGTCAGATGCGCGCCCATCTGGCGGTGTGCCTTTGAGATCAGAGCGACAATGCGGTTCAGGTTTTCGGGGTCGCGCACATCGTTTTCGGTAAAGGTTTTGGCCTCGATAAAATCAAGCACCATTACACCGGGTTCAAAGTGGATGACCTTGGGCGAAAACCCCGCCGCGCTTGCGGCTTTGGACAAGGCCAGTTCATTCCACCGCATGACGCCATGTTCGGGAATATCCGCGCCAAGCCGCACAACGTATTTGCGCGCACCATCACTGACCAGAACATTCACATTGGTCAGTCCGCCACCCAAGGGGGTGATGTCTTGCGGGTCCGAAAAACAGCTAAGTGCCGCCACTTGTTGATGCAGTTTGTCCATTACAAGCCCAGCCTTTTGCGTTGATTATCTGCAAGCGCGTTCACGATGCGGTCTGCGATGATGGCAATGAAAGCCACCGACAGACCGGCGACAATACCCGATCCGGCGTTCGCTTTGGTCAGCGCGATATAGACCTCTTGACCCAGATCGCGCGTCCCGACGAGGGCAGTAATCACCAACATCGACAGCGCCAGCATTGTCGTCTGATTAAGCCCCAGCAACAGATGCGGTGTGGCCAGTGGCAATTTCACCCGGCGCAGAATTTGGGCGGGCGTGCAGCCTGCCATCAAGCCTGCTTCGACCATCTGGGGGGGGACTTCGCGCAAGCCGTGGGCGGCATAGCGCACCGCGGGCGCCAGCGCATACAGCACCACAGCAATCATCGCGCTAAAGTCGCCAACACGAAACAGCATGATAACCGGGATCAAATAGACAAAGCTTGGCAAGGTCTGGAGCGTGTCCATAAGCCCAAGGATGATTTTGCCAGCGCGGGGTTTCTCGGCGGCCCATATGCCCAAGGGGATGCCGATCACCGTCGCGATAAACACAGACACGCTGCACAGGTAGATCGTCACCATCGCTTTGGCCCACAGGCCGCTGGCAGCGATAAAGCCCATCATCAGGGCGGCCAGCAGACCCAATTTCCAACCACCAACGCGCCATCCCATCAGGCCCATGGCGACAATGCCCCATGCCCAGGGGATGCCAGTGAAGAACTTTTTTACCGGCAGCAAAAGCCATTGGAGGATCACGGTTTTCACCGCCTCGAATGTGTCGAAAAAGTTGATGTTGACCCATTTCATCGCATCCGCCCAAAACGGTCCGGTTGTGATCGTCAGCCCGTCTGGGTAGGTCTGTATGGCAGGCACAAAAAGACCGGCTATCAAGGTAAAAACCGCCACGATCAGAACCGATGTACTCAGCGGGTGGCGCTGGAAAAGATTGCCGGTTTGGGGTTTTTGAAAGCTGCGTTCGGAAAATGCCTGACTGGCACGGTCAAGCGCAATCGCCATGACAACAATGGCCAGACCAGCCTCAATTCCCGCACCGATATCCAAACGGCGCAACGATGCCAGAACGTCAAACCCCAACCCCCCTGCCCCGATCATAGAGGCGATAATCACCATGTTCAGCGACAGCATGATCACCTGATTGACCCCCACCATCAGCGTCGGCGTGGCCGAGGGTAAAAGCACCTTCCACATGATCTGCCGCGGTGTGCAGCCGGCCATGCGCCCGGCCTCTTGCAATTCATCCGGGACGGTTTGCAGGGACACAATAGTGATACGCACCATCGGCGGCATCGCGTAGATGACGGTTGCCACCAACGCAGCCACAGGTCCAAACCCAAACAGGATGAGGATCGGCACAAGATAGGCAAAAACCGGCACCGTTTGCATCAGATCAAGAACCGGGCGCAGCGCCAGATGGACCCAGGCGAACCGGTAGGCCGCGATGCCCAGAAACAAGCCGCCGACCACCCCAATCGGAACCGCAATCAGGACCGAGGCAAGTGTGATCATCGCACTTTCCCACTGTCCAAAGATCGCCAAATATAGAAAACACCCACCGACCAGTGCTGCAAGCGACCAGTCGCGTGCGTACCGTCCTATTGCCGCAACGCAGACAATTACGGCAATCCAACTTAGCGAAGGCGACAGCAGAACCGCGCTATCGCCGATACCGGTTGAAAACCCTTCGATCAGGAGGTTGCGAAAGAATTGGTAAGGTGCCTCGATGATGGTCGCGATGCCACGTGTCAAGTCCTTGAAAGAAAACAGATAAAACCCCGCACTTTCGACCAGCCAGTTCAGAAAGCCGCTGATTTGTCCGTCTAATTGCAATTCCCACTTTTTGGGAAACCGTATGATCCAACGGGCGTCCAAAGCCTTGTAAAGTGTGAAGGAAAACGCAGACAGCGCCCATGTCACTGCAAACAGCAGGACCCAGAAGCCATAGCCGGATTTCAGCAAGCGCGTCATCTAACGGCGCCCAACCAGCACGTCGATCACCGACTGGCGGGTGATCTGGCCAATCACCTTGTCGCCTTGCGTGACCTTGAAGGGCGCGTCGGCGGCTTCGACCTGATCTGCGATCTTGTCGATTAGATCCGTATGCGCAACTGTCCCCGCAAACCGCGTCGCAGTCGCAGGTTCGGCGACAGAGCCTGCGGTGATGACTTTGGAACGGCTGACATGGCGCGTGAATTCGGCCACGTATTCTGTTGCGGGGTTCAAAACCAGCTCTTCGGGCGTGGCGATTTGCTGAATGGCGCCGTCTTTCATCACGGCAATACGATCCGCCAGACGAATGGCTTCGTCAAAGTCATGGGTGATGAATACAATCGTCTTGTGCAACAAATTCTGCAACCGCATGAATTCGTCCTGCATTTCGCGCCTGATCAGCGGATCAAGCGCGGAAAAAGGCTCGTCCAGGAACCACAGATCAGGTTCGACCACCAGCGACCGGGCGATCCCGACGCGTTGCTGCTGGCCGCCGGACAATTCACGGGGATAGTAATTTTCGCGCCCCTTCAGCCCGACAAGATCAACCATCTCGCGGGCGCGGGCCTCGCGGGTGGCGCGGTCAACACCCTGGACATCCAGCGGAAAGGCTGCGTTTTCCAGAACCGTCAAATGCGGCAGCAACGCAAACTGCTGGAACACCATGCCCATTTTTGTGCGCCTGATATTGATCAGTTCCGCGTCGGTCATATCCGACAGGTTCTTGCCTTCAAAAAATACATCTCCGGCCGTTGCGTCGACCAGCCGGGACAGGCAGCGCACCAAGGTTGATTTCCCCGAGCCGGACAGACCCATGATCACGAAAATCTCGCCCTGATGGATTTCGACGTTCGCACCACGCACGGCCCCGATCAGACCGGCTTTTTTCAGGTCGCCTTTTTGCGGTTTGGGGTTTTCAGAAAGGTAGCTATCAGCACCAGTTCCGTAAATTTTCCACACATCGCGGCACTCTAGGATCGTGGTCTTTTCCATCTATTCCTCAGGTGGTCGTTAGGATTGTGCGCAAAAAGGACGCGCGCGTCCCCACGTTACGAATGAAATATGCGCGCGCCAAACTTTAGGCGCACGCACCGAGGATTTTGGACGTTATTTTGCGATCCACGAAGACCATGTGTCGGTGTTGGCGGCCATCCAGGCGGCGACTGTCGCCTCGACCGTCTGACCGTTGAGATCAACATCGGCGACCATTGCGCCCATCGCAGCATTGTCGATGGTGAAGTTCTCAATCGTTTTTGCGGCGTTTGGCCATTTGTCTGCCAGACCTGCCCAGGACACTTTCCAGATCGGACCCGTCGGTTTGCCACAATCATAGGCCGCATCGGGGTTCAGCCCAACGGCGGGGTCGGAATAGCATTCGGCGGAATAGGCTGGAAACTGCACAAAGCTGCCGTCATATTTTGCTGGCGCCCAATGCGGCGAATAGATCCACAGGATGATCGGATCTTCGCGCTGATAGGCGGATTCGAGTTCTGCAAACAAGGCCGCATCGGTGCCGGCATGGATCACTTCGAAATCCAGCCCAAGCGCTTCGACGCGTTCGTCGTCAAACCCACCCCAGGTCACTGGTCCGCCCAGATACCGACCCAAAGGCGCGGTTTCCGGTGTGGCAAATGCGTCGGCGCAGTCTTTTAGGGCTTCCCAATTTGGCAGACCCGGACAGCGTTCCTCCATATAGGCGGGATACCACCATTCCTCGATTGCCTCCATGCCGGTTTCACCCAGGCTAACCACGTTTCCGGTGGCAATCGCTTCGTCCATGGCTTCGCGGCCGGTGGTTTCCCAAATCTCCATTGCGACGTGCAGATCGCCGGTTTTCAGACCGGCAAATTGCGCGATGTAGTCTGCCTGCACATATTCGATGTTATAGCCCGCTTCTTTCAACACTTCGCCCATCAGCGTCGTTGTGATCAGCTGGCCGGACCAATCATGCAGCGTCAGTTTGATCGGGTCACTGGATTCTTGCGCCAATCCCGGTGTTGCACACATTAACGCTGCGGCTGCGACGGAAAGATATTTCATAAATTTGCTCCCTATTGCTGATCCATCGCGTCACCAAATTCGATTCGTAGACCGACAAAGCATGGACCCCATCTGGGCAGTTCAGCAGCGTTCAGCGGTTAAATCAACAAAAATCAACAAAATTGATCTGATTGTGTAGTTTTGTGCGTGTAAATGCGGCATCACGGCGCGCATTGCTGGCCAGGTCCACTAATCGTGACGGGGTGTGGTGAATGGCGAAAACTCAGGCTTAGGGTCAGGGCCCTAGGGTCGGGACCCTAGCCAGCCCGCACCGCGTCAACATGGCCTTGGAAACCCGCATCTTGCATCAAGGTTTTGCAGCGTTCAAAACGGCCCGTCGAATAGGCCCAGAAATCATCGGCAGGGTTGTTATCGGCAAGCTGTATCAAGCCCCATAATGTCCACAACAGATCACACATTGCCTTGTGAATGACGACGCGCCCCATTTCTGCGGGCGTTGGATCGCGGCCAAAATACGCTTTTATCAATTCTGCGTCTTGCTGCGCGTCCATTCCCGCCTCGACCGACAAATCACCAACATCCCAAAGTGGATCGCTCATGCCTGAATATTCCCAGTCAACAATCCACATCACCTGCCCGTCATCCAGAAAGTTTTCACACAGCGGATCGCAGTGGCAGGGCGCCAGCGTCACATCGGCCTTGGCCAGAACATCCTTGATCGGGGCGGCGGCGGACACGACATCATCATAGCCTTCGGGCAGTTTCACGTCTTTTGTCGACAGGATTTTCAGGTAGTCATCAATCATCGAAAACGGTTCAAACCGGAATTGAAAAACCTCAGCAGACATGTGAAGCTTTGCCAACGCCTTGCCCGCCCGCGCTGCCGACCCGGCACGCGATTTGAAGGTTTCAGGCGTCATGGTCACGATATTCCGGACAGTTTCCGAGATCATCAAACCGCTGTCTGGATTTGCGAAGATGACCGATGGCGACACACCAGCACGGGCCGCAGCATTTGCATTGTGCGCCTCAACTGCGCGATCAATATATTCTTCAGTGCCGTCGCCGGGAAGGCGGACAACAACGGACGTGTCTTTCATATCAACGCGGTAAACAAGGTTGGTCAAACCGCCAAGGCGCGTGATGCTTTCAACCGCTTTGACACCCGCAAACTGCGGTGCCTGGCGCAATGCATCCAATACTTTTTCTGCGTGGTCGATCATATGTCGTCACCCTTTCAATGCGTTGTTTTGTGGATCGTAAACCGGCCCTTCGACGCGGCGAATGCTGTGCAATTCGCCAAACACTTCAAGCGTGAAGTCGGTGATGTTCCAATGCTCTTTGCCGAGATATCCGCGCAGAATGGTTTGCCCGACGCTGTAGCCAAACCCGACCGAGGTAGCCAAGGATACAACGTCGTCGCCCAGCAAAATTGTCTCGCCTCCGGTCAGCGGCAGGTTTGCAGGCGTCACAAAGGTACACAGGCGGCGATCCGGGCCATTGGTTTTTTGCTGTTCAAGCACTTTGCGACCCATAAAATCACCCTTTGATTTCAAATGTACACGGGCCCCAAGGCCAGCTTCGATCGGGGTGTAATCTGGCGTGATGTCGCCAGACCAATAGACATAGCCCTTTTCCATCCTCAGGCTGTCAATGGCGCGGTAGCCAACATTGGTGATCCCATGTGCCTGACCTGCCGCCCAAAGAGTGTCGTAAACATGCGCCGCGAATTCCGTGGGGATATGCAGTTCGTACCCCCTTTCGCCGACATACCCGATCCGTGCGGCGCGCACAGGTGCTGCACCAACAAAGATGTTGCGCGCAGTGGAAAACGCGATTGCTTCGTTTGAGACATCGCTTTCAGAGACTGCTGCCAGCACATCGCGCGATTTGGGCCCGACGATATTCAGCACTGCAATGCCGCTGGTTACTTCCAGCATGTGAACCGATCCGTCCGGGGTTAAATGCCGCTTGATCCAGTCGCTGTCATGCACGCCAAAGCCAGAACCCGTGACCATATAGAACCGATCAGGCGCAAGACGGGTTATTGTGACATCGGCCTCGATCCCGCCGGTTTCGTTGCACATCTGGGTGTAGATGACCGCGCCAACCGGCTTATCCATGTTCGACACGCACAAGGACTGCAACGCGCCCAGCGCACCGGGTCCGAGGATTTCAAACTTGGCGAAGCTGGATTGGTCAATCAGGGCCACGCTTTGGCGAACGGCCTGATGTTCGGCCGCGGCAAATTCTTTCCATCCGGGGTTCAGAAAGTCCAGCTGATCAACCGGGTCTACACCTGCGGGCGCGAACCACAGCGGACGCTCCCAGCCATTTTTGGATCCGTAAACGGCACCTTGATCTTTCAAACGCTGATACAGCGGCGACAGGCGCAGTTGGCGCACGGTTTCATGTTCCTGTCCGGGATAGCGCATTTTGTAATGGTGGGCGTAGTGTTCGACGGCGCGCGGATACATGAACGCACGCGTGCCATGGTGGGGGCCAAAGCGGCGCACATCCAGCGGCCATAGATCCAGTGAAGGTTGGCCATCAACAATCCATTCGGCGATCATTTCACCCGCACCGCCGCCAGCTGCGATGCCATAGAGAAACCCGGTCGCCATCATCAGGTTTCGATACCCCGGCTGCCACCCCATGACGAAATCGCCATCGGCAGAATAGGGGATTGGGCCATTGATCACCTGACGAATGCCGACATCGTTCACAATCGGGGTGACTTGGCTGGCCAGTTCCGCCAAAGGCAGGAAGCGGTCCAGATTTTCCGGCAGCAGTTGACGCACGAACTTACCGGGGATTCCGGCGTCGCCAAACGGCAATGTCGCGTCTTCGTATCCGCCTATGACAAGTCTGCCACCTACGTCCGGTTTGTAGTACACCAAGCGTTCAGGGTCGCGCAGGGTCGGGAAATGACCGATGTCGCCACCGGTCGATTCCGTCACGATATACTGATGCTCGACCGCGCAGGCAGGCACCTGAATGCCCAGTTTGGCGGCGATCTCACGGCTCCACATGCCTGTTGCAAGGATCACATTTTCTGCATCCCACCGCCCTTTGGTGGTTTCGACCGACGTTATCCGCCCGTCTGTGACGTTAAAGTCGGTTACCTCAACCCCTTGCCGAATATCAGCGCCCTGTTTGCGCGCAGCGCCGGCAATGGCCTGACACAGCGACGACGGATCGACATAGCCATCGGATGGGATAAACGCGGCACCCTCCAAACCTTTTTCCTCGATCAGCGGGAACAGCGTTTTGGCTTCGGACGGGCTGATGATCTGCATGTCCAGATCAAAACTACGCGCCATTGTCTTTAGGCGCTTGGCCTCTAACAGCCGCTCTTTTGTGGCGGCAAGCCGCAGCGAGCCGGTTTTCTTCCAGTCAAACTGCATCCCCTCCTGGTTCTGAAGACGGTCGTACATTGCGACCGACTTTTGCAGCATACGCGTGGTATTGCGAGACGAACGTAGTTGGCCGACCAGACCCGCTGCATGCCAAGTGGCGCCTTCTGTCAGGTTTGCGCGCTCCAATAGCACCACATCTTTTTCGCCCATACGCGTCAGGTGATAGGCAATCGAACAGCCGATGATGCCGCCACCAATGATCAGTTGCTGTGTTGCGTTTTGGGTCATGTTGCCGCCTGAAAACGAAGTCGCAGTTCACAGTTTACTGAATATCCACACATTCTCAACAATTTTGTTGATTTATGTTGATATGATGTCAAATTGTGAGTGTTAGTCTATTTATCAGGTTGGTTTTGCGGTGTAGGGATGGCTGATGTCAAAGCATAGAGATCGCATTTTGCATGCCGTGGACATGCATGGGACTGTATCGGTCCTTGAGCTCTCGCAGATATTGGGTGTCTCGGATCAGACAATTCGCCGCGTGTCTCAACCGCTTGTCGAAAGTGGCGATCTGACCAAAGTTCACGGCGCGTTGGTGTCGAACCGGATTGCTTCTGATCCGCCGTTTCTGGCGCGGATGAACCTGAACCGGAATGCCAAGGTGGCGATTGCGCGCAAGGCAGTTGAGATCATTCAGGATGATGCGACCATTGCAATCGACACAGGGTCGACATCCGGCTTTATCGCATTGGCGTTGCGAATGCGGAAAAGACTGACGGTCGTGACGAATTCGGCCTTTGTCGCCAGCACACTTGCGATCATTCCCGGCAACAAAGTTTCAATGGCGGGCACCCAATTGCGCGATCACGATGGCGCCGCCTTTGATCGATCTGCCTTTGACGTGATTGAGCGGATGCAGGTGGATTACGTGGTTTTGTCGGCGTCGATGGTCGATGCGGACAAAGGGTTTTTGGTGCATGAGCAATGCGAAGTAGATATCGCCAGCGCGATGCAGCAGAACGCAGCGCGGTCGATTATGGCGGTCGATCATTCGAAATTTCTGCCACAAAGCCGCAGGCCTGCCCTGCGTCAGCCGGCCCTTCGGACCCGCGATATTCTGATCTCGGATTGCAATCCGCCTGCGCAGTTCGACAGGCTTTTGCAAGGTATCGAAAGATGCATCGTCGAGGCATAGCAGAAGGTGCAGTCGGCATCGCTTTAGGGCTTTTTATCAACAGGCGCGACCGGACCACCCTTTTCGACCCATGTGGAAAACCCCTCTTTCAGATGTGCGGCCTCAAAACCCATGTCCTGCAATGTCGCAACAGTGATCGCAGACCGCCAACCTGATGCGCAGTGAAAGACATATTTCTTGTCGTCCTGGCCAAAGACATCCTTGAAATACGGGCTGTCCGGATCGACCCAAAATTCGATCATACCGCGCGGCGCATGGACCGATCCGGGGATTGCGCCGGTACGCTGCCGTTCACGCACATCACGGATATCGACAATCACAACGTCCTCGTCATCGACCCTATTGATCAAGTCAGCGGTTTCGATTTCCTCGATACGAGCGCGGGCGCTGCGAACCATGTCAGCGGCAGAGATTTTGAGCTTTTTCATTTTTGATCACACCGATATAGGACAACGATAGTGTTGAATGTTGGCGTAAATGATGCGGTCATGCAATCTTTGGCGTGCCGTTATTGTCTGGTCAACCGGCCCTTTTTGATGAAAACTCCCAAGGCGCCGGGCGCCGCGACATAGATTGGACAGCAAAATGATTGAACGTCATCACACAACCGAGCGCAGCAGCAAGATCGTCAAACACAACGGCGTTGTGTATCTGTGCGGTCAGGTTGGCGACGGTCCCACCATCAAAGAACAAACAGAGGACTGCCTTGCGCGTGTTGACGCGCTGCTTGCAGAAGCGGGATCAGATCGCGAGCATATTCTTCAAGCGGTGATCTGGCTGTCGGACATGAAGTATTTTGCCGAAATGAATGCGGTTTGGAACGCGTGGGTACCGCAAGGCCATGCCCCCGCACGGGCCTGCGGCGAAGCCAAGCTGGCGCGCGAAGTATTGATGGTCGAGATCATCATTACCGCCGCCGAAAAAGGCTAATACCCACCTTCGAAATGTCTTGCTGCACATTCTACTCCGGCGGCCCTGAGATACCGGGCTGGCGGGTTTTACAGTTACCTGCATCGCTGCCGGGACGCCAGCGGCAGTTGGTCAACGCCGTCCATTGCGATGGGCAACACCAAAGTGCTGTCGTTCAATTTTCAGAATTCAGTTCCGCAGGCCGCCTTAGGAGGGAAAGACGGCCTGCGCGATCAGGCAATGCGTCCGATGTTTAATTCCACGTCTGCTCTTTCAGGTACTGCGGCAAGCCGATCTCTTGTTGTGCCTGACGTGTGTCTTCATCCAGACCGCTACCCGCGGGTTCTGCAGTTGTCGCAGTCGGCGACACCGGGACAACTTCGTAACCCGGTTCTTCTGGTTCATCGTCGAACAATTCGTCGGGAAACCCGTCGGCAAGAACCTTAAGTCCGGTCGCGTCTTCCAGTCTGCGAATGATGTTGGGGGACAATTCGCGCGGGCCATAGCGTTCTATCCCGTCATCGAAAATGTCGACCATCAATGGACTGATTTCCAACGGCACGGCATTGTCGTTTGCGATCTTTTGAAAGAGGCCAATGTCCTTTTTGACCAGATCCATTGTGAACGAAATGTCGCGCCCGCCGTTCAGGATAACCTGACCTTCGGTTTCTGCAACAAAGGAGGTGCCCGACGAAATGGTGATCGCCGCATAGGTGGTGGCCATGTCGATGCCCGCCGCCTTCATGGTGACCATCGCCTCGGACAAGGTCAGCAGATTGGCCGTCGCCAGATAGTTGGTCATCACCTTCAACACGGATGCGGTGCCGATGTCGCCGGTATGCAATACCCGCCGGCCCAATGTGGTCAGCATTGGCAACATGCGCTCAAACGTGGCGCGATCACAGCCTGCAAAGATCGAAATGTTACCCGTGGCCGCGCGGTGGCAACCACCCGATACCGGGCATTCGATGGGCGACGCCCCCTTGGCGCGGACCCGTTCGGCAATGCGTTTGATCTCGGCTTCGTCAGTGGTGGACATTTCCGCCCAGATCTTACCTTCGCTCAACCCGGCCAAAACGCCGTCCTCGGCCTCCATCACCTGCGAACAGGCGGCGGGCGACGGCAGACAAGTGATGACGATGTCACAGGTCTGCGCCAGCTCTTTTGGGCTGTCCGCTTTTGACGCGCCCCGGTTTACGAAATCCTGCACAAGTGCATCATCCAGATCGCGTACTGTCAGATCAAACCCGTTGCGCAGGATAGATCCGGCAAGTTTGCCGCCGACATTTCCCAAACCAATAAAACCAACCTTCATGGATGTCCCCTTTATTTTCATAGTGCGACGTGATGATAACGGACCCGCAAGGCTCTCTTCGCGCTGTGCCTCAGACTAATGGTCGCTGAACGTGTATTGGATATCACTAAACGCATTTTCCGCGAACCCATAGGCAAATGAGATACCTTGCGCCCCTGCCGCCATTGAATGTTCAGCATTGCCGGGGACAAAAACACTGGACCCGTGCGTTACGTCATGCGCCACACCGTCAATTGTCACAACACCAAAGCCTGACAACACAAAGTAAAATTCAGCCGGGGGGTGGCGATGCGCGGCTAAAACGCCGCCTGCCGGAATTTGGGCGACGCCCAGAACAAGACCCTGCGAAGATGTCCTGTCACTGGAAATCAACGTGCGCCATGTGGCGCCGCCGTATTCCGGGCCAAAGCCGCCTTCGATTGGCAAGTCATTCAGGTGGCTGACATAGTGTGGCGCGCCCGCCCCATGTGCGCAATTGTCATTCGCTACGATGGCGTCGGGCATTACATCGGCAAACCCGAATTCTTCTGCTGGAGTGGTCTGCATCTCGGTATCTCCGTGTTGTGGGGCGCCCGCAGGCAACCGGTTCGTTTTTATCAATCGGCGATTGCGTACTAAAAGAGAAACGAATAAAAAAGCGATTTATGTATAAAAATAATTGGGTATAGAATGGCCGCGAATTCCCCAAATCTGATTTGGTTGCGTAGTTTTGAAGCGTCAGCCCGGCTGCTGAACTTTACCGAAGCAGGACGCGAGCTGGGTTTGACACAAACCGCGATCAGCCTGCACATCAAATCGCTTGAGGCGCGGCTGGGATGTAAGCTGTTTGTTCGAAATGCGCGCCATATTTCGCTAAGCGCCATGGGCCAAGCCTATTTCAATGCGGTAGGCGAATCACTTGCCAATATTGATCTGGCGACCAGCAGCCTGTTCGGCGCGTCTGCCAAAGCAACCGTCACCGTGCGCGTGCCGATATCAACGGCGTCAATGTGGCTTGCGCCGCTTTTGCCCACTTTCACCAGACAGCACCCGCATATCAACATTCGTCTGATCTCGACCATTTGGGCGACTTCGATTGCGGATGAGGACGTGGACGTGGACATCCGCCAAGGTGCCGGGAACTGGCACGGGCTAGAGGCTGAGCGTATTTCGACCGAAACAATTGTGGTGATCCAGCCGCCTGACACTGCGATAGCCAAAGTGACCCAAGACCTGCTGCATGCGCGACCCCTTATCCAGATCTTAGGGTATGAGGATATGTGGGGCCGCTACCTGTCGGCGCATGGGTATGCGGGCAAGGCGCCGAAGCCTGCGCTGGTTGTCGATACAACCGCCGTGGCGATTGCCCTGGTGGCATCGGGGGGTGGCAATGCTGCGATCCAGACCCGGTTTGCGAAAGCGGCGATAGACGCAGGCGCACAGGTTGCATCTGTTGGTGACCCGGTGCCGTTTCCGCAGGCGCATTACATTATTCATGGGAAATCCAAACGCAAGCAAAGACCCGAGGTCGAAATGTTTAGAGAATGGTTGCGTGCCGAGTTTGCGCGCGAATTTGGAAATGAGTGCGGCCTTTAAAAGGTCGCCGTCAACGTAAGCGGTCCAATGTCGCCAAAGACAGCTGCGATTGTCCGGTCAGATACTGGTCAAATTGCGGTGGACCTATCCCGTTTCTACGGCAGATGTCTGATACCGACTGACCATAGCTACCCAGCAGGCGCGGGTTTCCCGGTGGGTGTTGCAAGGTCATTTTATGCTATTTTATGCCATAATATTTCAACTGGCATATATCGCCATCGTTGTTTGGTCACCCAATTTGCATCCCAGCACTTAGACTGGCGCAAACCAACTGATGGAGTGGGAGATGGCCATCAAATCTCATGCGTTGATCGAAGGGCACCTCAAAGCCTGCTTTTGGCGCCTGCGTTTGGCGCAGATTGGCGAAAGCGAAACGGGAAAAACCTCCGTTGGCGCAGCATTATGGGGTTGGTGCGCCCCGGCGCAGGCGAGATCACCCAATACGCCCGCGCTGATCGCAGCCTCGCATCACCCGTTGCCCACACAACAGACCCTCCCTAACCGAGAAAGCAAACTCCATGCCGTTGAATGATACTTTCGCCTTTTCCGATCTTGACCTGTGCTACATGTCGGCCCGTGATCAGATTGCCCTGTTTAAATCGGGCAAGCTGTCTCCGGTTGATGTTCTAAAAGCGCAGCTTGCCAGAGCCGAGGCTGTTGAGCCCAAGATCAACGCCTTTACCGATATGTACCCAGACGCCGCGATGAGTGCCGCGCGCGCTGCCGAAGACGTCTATACCAAACGCCCGGATGAGGCGCGGCCGTTGGAAGGGATCACAGTGGCGATCAAGGACGAAATGTCCGTCAAAGGGCAACGCAACACCCAAGGGTCACTGATCTATAAGGACTATATCGCAGATGATACCCACCCGGTGGCCGAGCGGTTGCAAGCGGCAGGGGCGATTTTCCATGCCAGATCGACAACGCCGGAATTCTGTTGTGCCTGGGTCACGGATACGCGCCTGCATGGAACCTCGCGCAACCCATGGGGGCTTGAATATACCACCTCGGGTTCATCCGGTGGGGCGGCGGCGGCATTGGCGGCTGGCACAACAACGCTGTCCACGGGTTCCGATATCGGCGGGTCTATCCGTGGCCCTGCCGGTGCTTGCGGGATCGTCGGGTTCAAGCCGCCTTACGGTCGCGTGCCGGATGCGCCACCGTTTAATCTGGATTCATACTGCCATGTGGGTGCTATGGCGCGCACGACAGGCGATTGCGCGTTGATGCAGAATGTGATCTCGGGATTCCATCCGCAGGACATTGCCACAGTGCGTGAAGAAATGGCCATTCCGTTCGACTATGGCAGCCTTAAAGGCAAGCGGATCGCCTATACCTTTGATGTCAGCAATAAGGTAGTTACCGATGATGTCACCCGACAGACCCATGCGGTTCTGGACGCGTTGTCGGATGCCGGGGCCATCGTCGAAGAGGTACATCTTGGCTGGGGTCGCGAAGTCCGCGACAGCTGCAAGAACTATCTCAACCATCTGATGGGCGCAGCGCTTGTCCGCGAGGTCGAGGCGCATCCCGATCTGGTTTGCGATTACACCACCCATTTTGCGGCACTTGCGAAGCAGACAACGGCCGACGATTTTCTAGCTGCATTTGATGTGGCCGCCGACATCTACAGCCGCTTTGGCCCGATGATGGAAAACGACTATTACGCATTTATTTGCCCGACCTTTGCCAGCTACGATATGTATGCACAGCAAAAGCCATGGGACCGGATCGCGATCGGGGATCGCGATTTCGACAGCGATTATGATCTGAATACGCAGGCGGTGTTCAACATGCTGTCGCGGCTGCCTGTACTGGCGGTGCCGGCGGGTATCGGATCAAATGGCAGACCAGTGAGCGTTCAGATCGTCGCGCGTGCTTTTGATGATCCGCGCGTGTTTCACGTGGCCAGAGTTCTTGAACAAAGCATGCCCTGGCTGGACAATGAGGCGCGGCGTCCGGTGCTTTAACGCCGTTTGACGGGTCATTTCGGAACTATTCCAACAAAGCTGACAACCAAGACTTGACCTTCCAGTTGCTGGAACCTTTATGTATGTCCTTGGTCCATCTGCCAAAGGAAGAAGATGATGCATACATATGTCTATCAGCTGCAAGGCATGTCTTGCGCGTCCTGTGTTGGGCGGGTCGAAAAGGCTCTGCTTGCCAGACCTGACATTATGTCCGCTCAGGTCAATCTTGCCAGCGACACGGCGCGGGTTGAAACGACATGCGCCGCGCCCGAAGAAATTGCGCAGTTGCTGACCGATACCGGATATAAGGCGACGCTGCGGCCCCGCGAAACGGCGCCCACCACCATCCGCAAAGCGGGCGAAGTTGAACAGCTTGGACGGTTAACACTGATCGCTGCAGTCTTGACCGTGCCGATCTTCTTGATTGAAATGGGCAGCCATTTCATCCCCGGCGTGGCAGATTTGGTGGGGCAGACGATCGGCCATCAAACCAGCCGCATATTGCAGTTTGTGCTGACAACGATTGTGCTGTTTGGGCCGGGGTGGCAGTTTTTCACCAAAGGGGTGCCAGCGCTGCTCAAAGGCGCGCCCGAAATGAATTCGCTGGTCGTCCTGGGCACCACCGCCGCCTATAGCTTTTCAACGGTTGCGACGTTCTTTCCTGTCCTTTTGCCTGCAGGCACCGCACATATCTATTTTGAGGCCGCTGCGGTAATTGTCACGCTGATCCTGCTGGGCCGCTGGCTGGAGGCGCGTGCAAAAGGGCGCACAGGCGATGCCATCCAAAAACTGGTCGGATTACAGGCGCGCACCGCGCGGGTTGAACGCGATGGTTCGGCTGTGGATATCGCCACCCAAGATGTACAGGTGGATGACATCCTTATTCTGCGTCCGGGTGAAAAAATTGCAACCGATGGCGTGGTTGTGTCCGGCCTGTCCTGGGTCGACGAAAGCATGATAACGGGCGAACCGGTGCCGCCGGAAAAAACAATCGGCGACACGGTCGTTGGCGGGACAGTGAATGGGGCTGGCGCGCTAAAGGTCAAGGCCACCGCCGTCGGCAGCGACACCAAACTGGCGCAGATCATTCAGATGGTCCAAGATGCGCAAGGCGCGAAACTGCCTATTCAAAGCCTGGTAAACCGTATTACAGCGGTATTTGTTCCCGTGGTCCTGGCGATTGCGGTGGTGACGGTGGCGGCGTGGTTGTTATTTGGCCCAAATCCGGCTGTGTCTTTTGCCTTGGTCGCAGGGGTGGCAGTGCTGATCGTCGCCTGCCCTTGTGCGATGGGTCTTGCGACGCCGATGTCGATCATGGTTGGCTCTGGCCGGGCGGCGGAATTGGGCGTTTTATTTCGCAAAGGCAGCGCCCTGCAGGACCTGCAAAGTGTCGATGTCATCGCTTTGGACAAAACCGGGACACTGACCCGAGGACGGCCTGAGCTGACCCTGTTTCAGACAGCAGATGGGTTTTCCGAAGACCTGATTTTGCGAACCGTGGCCAGCGTCGAGGCATTGTCCGAGCACCCGATCGCCCAGGCAATCTTGCGCGGTGCTAAAGATCAGGGCGCGAAATTGGTCCCGGTCAAGAATTTCCAGTCCATCACCGGGATGGGCGCCAAGGCCGAAATTTCCGGTCATGAAATTCTGGTCGGGGCGGATCGGCTCATGGTGCAAAACGGTGTGAAACTAGGCGCAATGAAAGACACCGGCGATGCCTTGGCCGAACAGGGGCACACGCCGCTATATGCTGCGATAGACGGCATTGCGGCAGCGGTGATTTGCGTCTCTGACCCCATAAAACCCAGCGCACGGGCGGCGATAGCGGCGTTTCAGGCAATGGGGTTGCGGGTTGCGATGATCACCGGGGATAACGCGCGGACGGCACAGGCCGTCGCGGATCAGATAGGTATTGAAACCGTTGTGTCTGAGGTCATGCCCGACGGAAAAGTCGCCGCCCTTCAAACGCTGGCGCAGGATGGGTCGCGTGTTGCATTTGTGGGCGACGGCATCAATGACGCCCCTGCCCTGGCCTGCGCGGACGTTGGCATTGCAATCGGAACCGGAACCGACATCGCGATTGAAGCAGCGGATGTGGTGTTGATGTCAGGCGATCTTAAGAGCGCGACACAGGCCTTTGAGGTCAGCAAACGCACGATGCGCAACATCCGCCAGAACCTGTTTTGGGCCTTTGGCTATAATGTGGTCCTGATCCCTCTGGCCGCCGGTGTCTTTTACCCCGCACTGGGCGTGTTGTTGTCACCAATGATCGCCGCCGGTGCTATGGCACTGTCGAGCGTCTTTGTCGTGACCAATGCGTTGCGTCTGCGTCTGATCGGATCGGACCCGGAGGTATTGGCGATGGACCCGCCCAGCGCCGCTGGTTCCCTAAAGGCGCAGTACCAATGAACATCGGGCAGGTCGCGGAAAAGTCAGGATTGCCGGCAAAAACCATCCGATATTACGAAGATATCGGACTGGTGAACCCCTTGCGCGACGCCAATGGATACCGTGCGTTTCGCGACAGTGACATGCATAAACTGGCGTTTCTGGCCCGTGCGCGCGCCTTGGGTTTTACCATCGACGATTGCCGAAATCTGCTGGCCTTATGGGAAGACAAACACCGGGCCAGCGCCGATGTGCGGCGGATTGCAAAAGGCCACCTTGATGACATCGACACAAAGATCGCGGGGCTGCAGGACATGCGCGACACGCTGTCGTCACTGGTCAAAAGCTGCGCCGGGGATGACAGGCCCGACTGCCCGATCATTACCCAGCTTGCAGACCTGAAATAGCCAGGTTTGCTTAGGGTCAGGACCCTAGATCGTTTTGCCCGGTTCCGGGCTGGGTTCATCCACCAGCAATTCGACATCTTCGATGTCATCCGGGCCAGGTTCAACCGCCAGCTCGGTACCCGATTGATCCGCAATCGCGCCAACAATCAGCGGCAACATTTGCGCGCCACCGTGCATCGTCATTTCAGACTGGGGCGGCGTTTTCCAGGCCAGCGTGTCAAAGCTTTCGCAGTTTTCGCAGGTGGGTGCCCAATCCGCGTGGATGTGGTGGCAGTTGTCACAAATCCATTGTGGCCCACGCGACGCGGTCAATGCGCGCGCCAGCCATCCGGTGACAACTGCGTCCGACGCGCCCTCGCCGCGTTCGATCGCGGCCATCAATGTGACAGACCGGGCCGTGGGGTCGGTTTCGACCAGATCGCCAAGGGCGCGGCGTGCAGCCGGGAAATCTTCGTTTGCGATGTGCAATTCGGTCGCCAACATCCGCGTTTCAAGGTGATCCGGGCGCAATTTTGTCAGCGCGCCAAATCGTTTGATCCGTTGGGTTGGTGTTTCATCCGGTTCAATCTCGGCGAAGGCAGCGGCGAGATCGGGATGGGGTTGTGCTTCCCAGGCTTTTTTCAAAACACGCACCGCATAACGTGGCTTTTTCTGTTCGATATAGCTGCGGGCCGCCATCGCCGCCGCCGGGATCAGGTCAGGCGACAGCCGGTTGGCCTCGATCGCAGCTTCGCGTGCCTCGATCGGGGATTCCTCGGCAATAATGTCCCGCGCCTCGGACAAGGCCAGCACCGCATCGCGCCGCTTGTGTACGTCGCGTGGCAGACTGCCGTGCTTCAGCTTGGCGCTTAGGGTCTGGCGCGCGCCGGTCCAATCTTCTTTTTTGGCTTGCAGGCGCAGCAGCACGTCCTGCGTTTCTTCGTGCTTGGGCTTTATCGCAAAGGCTTTTTCGGCCAGCTTTAGCGCCGTGTCGGTGTCGCCATCCGCCAGTTTTTGTTTCATAATTCCGCGCACACCGACAAACCGTGTCGCATCATTTGTCACCAGTTTGCGATAGGTTTCTTCGGCCTTGCGCCGATCACCGGCCATTTCTGCGGCCTGTGCGGTCAGCAGGTTTGTCAGCTCGGGCTTGTTCAAATACCGCTCGGCCTTAGTGGCTTTGGACATGGCAAGACGGGCCTCACCGCTGGCCAGTGCCATCATGCCTTCTGACAGGGCCTCAAAACCTTTGCGTTCGCGGTTGCGGTCAAAATAACGTGACAAAGCAGTCTCATCACCATTGAGGAATTTCCAGGTTGCAACCACTAGCGACAATAGCTTCAGCGCCACCCAAACCACAAAAATAAGCACTGCAAATGCAATGACCGACTGAAGCGGACCAAAGGTGTATTCGCGACCCATCGCGGTCACCTGAACCCCGCCCGGGCTTTCCAGCAAGACACCGGCACCCATCGCCAAAAGGGCAACAGCGGCGACAAACAGAACAATCTTTATCAACGACCACAACATATTCAGATCCTTAGTTTGCCGTCAGGCTTTGCGCCAAAGTTTCGGCGGCATTTTGCGCATTTTGATATGCCGTCGCATTCGCCAACCAGTCAGACATCGCGGCTTGCCCGTCCACGGGCAGGGTTGCAATCTCGGCCAGAGCGTCGGTTAGACGCCCCTCTCCTACGGCGGCCTCGGCGCGGGATAATACTGCGTCGGGGTCAGTCCCTTCGCGGGGGGTTACAGACCGTGCACCCAATTGACGGTCCAGAAATTCCAGAACACCACCGCCTTGTTCTGCAGCCGCGGTTGCGCGCGATGCAGCCAGCGCGGCACGGGACGCTGGCGGAAACAGACCTTGCAGATCGGCCAATGTCGCAACACCGCTGCTTGCCAAAGCCGCCAGATTTTCAGGGACGTCCACGGTGCTGTTTTCCGTCAGATCCGCGAGGGCCGCGGCAAAGGGTTTGCCGCTGTCCAGCGCCGCCATCACCCGCGCCAATGCCGCACGTGCCAAAGTCTGCTGGGCGGCAGCGCGGGCCTCGTCTTCGGCGGATTGTGCGGTGGCCAGCAATGCGTCAACTTCGGCTTTTTGCGCCGCTATTTCGTTTTGCAGCGCTGTCAATTCGGCAGAGGATGCGGACCCATCTGTCGGTGCGGCGGGGCGCTGTTCGACGTCCGAAAGGCGGCTTTGCAATTCGGCGATCGTTGTTTCCAGCGTTTCAATGGCAGCGCCAAAATCCTGTGAAGGCGTGGCGCCGCCCGAATTTTCCAGCGCTGTCAGGCGGATATTCTGATCCGCAACCTGGGATGCGACCTGATCGACCGCGCCGTTAATTTCACTTAGGTCAACCGGTTCATTTTGCGCCGCTCCTGGCAGGACGCTGTCAAGCAAGTCGCCCCGACCGGCCACAAAGCCCAAGGCCGCAGCCACAGCGCCACCCAGAACCAGAGGCCAGAAACCACTGCGCGCGGGCGCAGGTGTGGCCACAAGTGCGGTACTATGTGATGATGTGCTTTGGTCAAGAGGATCAGTGTCTTGATCGGTATCGGCGGTTTTGGCCTCGCTTGCGGACAATGCGTCTTCTTCAATTGGCTTTGGCCCGTCATCCGAGATGTCATTCACCTGCGTTGTATTGTCGTTGTTTTGCTCTTGGACAACGTCGGTTGGACCGTCTTCTGGCGCGTTAGAATTCTGGTCCGCCGCAGCTGTTTTGACGCTCTTTGCGGCAGCGGCAGACACAGGTCGCTTTTTCGCACTCGGTTTTCTTGCCTTTGCCACCGTAAAATACCTTTTCGAATCTGACTCGAAAGCCATTGTTAATGGATAAACCTTATCGCGGTCGCTGACGCCCCTCAACCCAAGGCGATGTTTTGAACCAGCTTTTCAATGGCACGCACCATGGATCGTTTGTCTGGTTCGTCCGCAATCGTCAGCCCGCCAAGGGACAGGTTCGCAAGTGGTTCGGAAACAGCAGCACTTAAGGCAATAACATCAATCGTCGATTTTCCAATGCTATGTTTGGCAAATTGCGCTGCGGTGCGCGACGAGAAAAGGGGAACAAGCACATGATTTTCCCGCACCAGAATCTGCGCCGCCTCAGTTGTTAAATCAACCAGTTTCTGATCATAAACCGCCTGATTGACCGTTGTTGTCCCAAGACGACTTAGCGATCTTGCAATATCGCCTCGGGTGTGGACGCCAGACAGGTGCAAAAGACGCCGCTGGGGCGCGTCCTGCGCCAATTGCCGGATCAGCTGAGCCGCATTTTGACCTGCAACCTTGGCCGCCCATCCTGCATCCGACGCGGCCTTTGCGGTCTCATCGCCCACACAATAGGCCGCTTTCCCACGACCCTTTGGCGCAAAGCGCACCCCGTATGCAGATGTGAAAATCACCGCGTCAAAGCCCTGCAGAACAACCTGCGCACCCGTCGGAATGATTTCAATCAAAGGCGAATAAATGGGCCGCAAATATTGCCGGACAGCGGGGTCAATCGCCGCCATCAGAGCCTCATTTTTGCCCGCTGGCCGTGTCAGAAGTATCGGCAACATAGTCGCAGTCATGGCAAGGCCCGGGGATTGTTTGCAGTGGTCTATGGTGTTACCTGCGGGTCAGTCATCATGCAACGGGATCGGCTTTTGGTGCAATCTATCACAGTTTTGGGACTTGAAAGCAGTTGTGATGACACAGCCGCCGCACTTGTACGGGTCGCTGCGGGCACCCGGGCGGAAATCCTGTCGTCCATTGTTTTTGGCCAGACCGATCTGCACGCCGATTTCGGCGGTGTAGTGCCTGAAATCGCGGCCCGCGCACATGCCGAAAAACTGGATCACTGCGTCGAGGCGGCCTTGGCCCAGGCAGACACCACGCTAGGCTGTATTGACGCCATAGCGGTCACATCGGGGCCGGGATTGATTGGCGGCGTAGTGTCTGGCGTCATGTTTGCCAAAGGCTTGTCGGCGGCGACAGGCAAGCCGCTTTATGGGGTGAACCATTTGGCAGGCCACGCGTTGACACCCCGGCTGACCGACGATGTGGCGTTTCCCTATCTGATGTTGCTGGTGTCCGGTGGGCATTGTCAGTTTCTGATTGTGCATGGGCCAGATCGCTATGACCGTTTGGGCGGCACCATCGACGATGCCCCCGGCGAAGCCTTTGACAAGGTCGCCAGGATGCTGGCCTTGCCGCAACCCGGTGGGCCATCGGTAGAAAAGGCTGCGTTGTCCGGCGATGCGGGCCGGTTCGCCCTGCCCCGTCCTTTGTTGGATCGACCCGGATGTGATCTGTCGTTTTCAGGGTTGAAAACCGCCGTGCTGCGGGCGCGTGATGCGGTCGTCCTGGAAAAAGGCGGGCTGACAGTGCAGGACCAAGCCGATCTGAGTGCAGGCTTTCAGGCCGCTGTGGTGGATGTTCTGTCCGAGAAAACGCGCCGCGCGATGGCGCAATATGCGCATGCAAACCCAGCAACCCGCAGTTTCTGTGTGGCTGGAGGTGTGGCGGCAAACAGGGCCATTCGCGCCGGGTTAGAGACTGTTTCGCACGCCGCAGATGCCCAGTTTATTGCGCCGCCGCTGGCGCTTTGCACCGATAATGCAGCGATGATCGCCTATGCTGCGATTGAACGTATGCCGATTGCGGGTGCCGATGATATGACGTTGTCGGCCCGCCCGCGCTGGCCGCTGGATACTACCAGCCCGGCGATGTTGGGCAGTGGAAAAAAGGGTGCAAAAGCATGAGCATTTCGATCCTGGGTTCAGGCGCATTTGGCACCGCATTGGGAATATCGCTGTGCCAGAACGGGCCGGTCACCCTTTGGGCGCGGGATGCAGGACAGGCCCTTAAGATTGACAAGGCCCGCGAAAACAAACTACGGCTGCCGGGGTGTCCGCTGCCCGACAATCTGTCGGTGACCAGCGATCTGTCCGTTGCCAGCGCGTCAGAGACTGTTTTACTGGCCATTCCATTGCAAAAGCTGCGATCGTTCTTGTCGGATGCTGGCGCCGATTTACACGACAAAACACTGGTCGCCTGCTGCAAAGGTATTGAGCTTTCGACAGGCATGGGCCCGGTTTCAATCATTCAGGACGTTTTGCCAAACGCCAGCGCGGCGATCCTGACCGGCCCCAGTTTTGCCGCCGATATTGCCCGTGGCCTACCAACAGCGCTGACGCTGGCCTGCGCTGACGACAGCCTTTGCCGTTCGGTTCAGCACCGTCTTTCGACACGAAATATCCGGCTTTACCGCACCACAGATACCAAAGGCGCGGAACTGGGCGGCGCGCTGAAAAATGTCATCGCGATTGCCTGCGGGACGGTCATTGGCGCCGGTCTGGGTGAAAGCGCGCGGGCAGCACTGATGACGCGCGGATATGCGGAAATGCAGCGATTGGCGGCGTTTTTGGGTGCGGATGCGACCACGCTTGCCGGGCTTTCGGGATTTGGTGATCTGACGCTTACCTGCACCTCCGAGATGTCGCGAAATTACCGGATGGGGCTGGCTTTGGGCAGCGGCGAAGAGTTTGACGCCTCAACGACCGTCGAAGGGGTTGCCACATCGCGTGCTGTCTATGATATTTCGACAAAGAATGGTTTTGATATGCCGATCACGGCAGTTGTTGCGGGTCTGCTAGAGGACCGACTGAGTGTAAAAGATGCCATTGACGGTTTGTTGTCCCGCCCTTTGAAGGAAGAATAGAATGCTGATTGCCCTTATTGCCCACGACAGACCAGGCGCGTTGCAGGTTCGGATGGACACGCGTGCGGATCACGTGGCTTATCTGAAATCCTCGGATGCCGTGCAACAGGCCGGGCCGCTATTGGATGCGGAGGGCCAGATGATCGGGTCCTTGATCGTGCTTGATGTGGCAACGATGGCGGCGGCAGAGGAATGGGCCAAAAATGACCCATACGCCCATGCCGGGCTGTTTGCGGAAGTGCAATTGATCCATTGGAACCGGGTGATCGGCTAGTGGCGTATTGGTTGTTCAAGTCTGAACCTTCGACCTGGGGTTGGGACGATCAGGTTGCCAAAGGCGATGTTGGCGAAGAATGGGACGGCGTGCGGAACTATCA
>JBAUHN010000212.1:0-3297 GCA_049680295.1 Sulfitobacter sp. | reverse complement strand
GGGATGAACGTTGAGGAAAAAGAGGACATGAGCCGCTTTATCCTTGATGTGAACGATGAATTTGGCACAACCATTGCTTTGATAGAGCATGACATGGGCGTGGTCATGGATCTGAGCGACCGGGTGGTGGTGATGGATTACGGCAAAAAGATCGGCGACGGCACGCCGGATGAGGTGCGGGGCAATCAGGATGTGATTGATGCCTATCTGGGGGTGGCGCATGATTGAGTTTTACCAGGTAATTTTCGTCCAAACTGCCAAGGGGACATCCAATGCCTGACCAGTTTCTATACATCATCGAAGTGTTCCTGAACGGGCTGATGGCGGGGGTGCTTTATGCGCTGGTCGCTTTGGGGTTTGTGCTGATCTACAAGGCGTCGGGCATTTTCAACTATGCCCAAGGCGTGATGGCGCTGTTTGCGGCGCTGACGCTGGTAGGGATCATGGAAGGGCAGGTGCCCTTTGCCCATCTGATCAATGCGACCTTTGGCACGGATTTGCATCACTTTGGCTGGCATGTGCCGGCGCTGCTGGCGATATTCTTAACCATGGTGGTGATGATCGCGCTGGCGTGGTGCGTGCAACGGTTTGTGTTTCGCTATCTGGTGGGTCAAGAGCCGATTATTCTGTTTATGGCCACCATCGGGCTTGCCTATTTTCTGGAAGGTGTCGGCGATCTGATGTGGGGGTCCGAAATCAAGACGCTGGACGTCGGGCTGCCGCAGGGTGGGTCGTTCTTTATCGAAGACCTGACAGCGGGTCTGGGATCTGAGGATTTCTACGGCTTTTTCATCGACAATCTGGACATAGTTGCCTCGGTGGTGGCGGCTGTTCTGGTGATCGTGTTGGTGATGTTTGCGCAATATACCAAACAGGGTCGCGCGATGCGGGCTGTGGCGGATGACCATCAGGCGGCGTTAAGCGTCGGTGTGTCGCTGAACTTTATCTGGATATTGGTCTGGTCGCTGGCCGGGTTTGTGGCGCTGGTCGCAGGCGTCATGTGGGGGGCCAAATCGGGTGTGCAGTTTTCGCTGTCGCTGATCGCATTGAAGGCCTTGCCGGTGCTGATGCTGGGTGGGTTTACATCAATCCCCGGCGCGATTGTTGGTGGGTTGATCATTGGCGTGGGTGAGAAACTGTTCGAGTTCCTGATCGGTGCGCCGTTCCTGGGTGGTGCGACAGAGAACTGGTTTGCCTATATGCTGGCGCTGCTGTTTTTGGTGTTCCGCCCGCAAGGATTGTTTGGGGAGAAGATCATTGAGCGTGTGTAAAACTCTGTTTCCGCTGTCGTTCATTCCACATTGGGGTACATCGTAAATGTTCTATCGTGAAGCTGGTGATTTCAGCACCACTTACCCTGAAGACAGTCAGACGTTTCCGATCAAATTTGATCGGTGGCGGTATTATGTGGTGTTGTTCATCGCCGTGGTGGTCATTCCGTTTATGATTAATGACTATTGGGTGAACTCGATTTTCCTACCGTTTCTGATCTATGCAATTGCCGCGATTGGATTGAATATTCTGGTGGGCTATTGCGGGCAGGTCAGCCTTGGGACCGGTGGGTTTATGGCTGTGGGGGCCTATGCCTGCTATAAGTTGATGACGTCTTTCCCGGATGTGAACCTGTTTTTTCATGTGCTGATCGCGGGCGGTGTCACCGCCCTGGTGGGTGTGCTGTTTGGGCTGCCCAGCCTGCGGATCAAGGGGTTCTATCTGGCGGTTGCGACGCTGGCGGCGCAGTTTTTCCTGGTGTGGCTGTTTAACCGGGTGCCGTGGTTTTACAACTATTCCGCTTCGGGTCAGATCTCGGCGCCGGCGCGGCAAGTGTTTGGCGTCGACATTTCGGGGCCGAACACTCAGGCTTGGGCGACTTATCTGTTCTGCCTCGTTTTTGTGATCCTGTCGGCCTATGTTGCGCGCAATCTGACGCGGGGGTCGGTTGGGCGGCAATGGATGGCGATCCGCGATATGGATATTGCGGCTGAAATCATTGGGGTGAACCCGTTGCGCGCGAAACTGACGGCTTTTGCGGTGTCATCGTTTTTCGTTGGTGTCTCAGGCGCGCTGTTTTTTTCGGTTTATCTGGGCGCTGTGGAAGTGGGCGAGGTGTTCGGCATCTCGAAGTCATTCCTTGTGCTGTTCATGATCATCATCGGCGGGCTTGGGTCCATTTTCGGGTCCTTCGCGGGAGCTGCCTTTTTGGTGTTGCTGCCAGTAGCGCTGAAGGTTGTAGGCGTCGATTGGCTGGGATGGCCGACGGACATCGTTGCGCATTTGCAATTGGTGATTGTCGGCGCTTTGATCATCATTTTCCTGATCGCGGAGCCGCATGGCATCGCACAACTGTGGCGCGTCGCTAAAGAAAAACTAAGATTGTGGCCGTTCCCGCATTAGGGCGCGGCACCAAACAGGTGGAAAAATCTCCGCCAGAGACAAGAAAAATCGGACAAATCCAAGGGAGGAAACACCGATGAAGATGAAACTAGCAACATGGGCCACTGCGGCCATGATGGCGGCAAGCCCCGTGATGGCGGACCTTGTGTTCCCATCGCTCAGCTACCGGACCGGCCCCTATGCGGCGGGCGGCATACCGTTTGCGGATGGTTACGCAGATTACTTTACATTGCTGAACGAACGCGATGGCGGCATCGGCGGCGTCATGACCCGCGTGCCCGAATGCGAGACAGCCTATAACACCGAAAAAGGTGTGGAATGCTACGAGTCTACCAAGGGCGAAGGCGCATTGATTTACCAACCGCTTTCCACGGGCATCACCTATCAGTTGATCCCGAAAGCGACTGTGGATGACATTCCGATTCATTCGATGGGCTATGGCCGGACGTCGGCGGCGAATGGCAATGTGTTCAGCCACGTGTTCAACTATCCGGGCAACTACTGGAACGGCGCATCGGGTGTGGTGAATTATCTGCTTGAGGCCAACGGTGGCGACATCAACGGCAAGAAAGTGGCGCTGGTCTATCACAACTCTGCCTATGGCAAGGAACCGATCCGCACGTTGGAAGAACTGTCCAAGAAGCATGGTTTTGAACTGACACTTTTGCCGGTGGATCACCCCGGTCAGGAACAGAAATCGCAGTGGCTGCAAATTCGCCGCGAAAAGCCTGACAATGTTGTCATGTGGGGCTGGGGCGTCATGAACCAGGTCGCCATTCAGGAAGCCGCAAACATCCGCTATCCAATGGATCAGTTCATCGGTGTTTGGTGGTCCGGTGCACAACACGACGTGTTGCCTGCCGGTGAAGCAGCCGACGGCTACAAGGCAATTACGTTCCACGC
>JBAUHN010000211.1:0-5521 GCA_049680295.1 Sulfitobacter sp. | reverse complement strand
GGTAATTGACCCATGGCACCGCCGCTTTCCAGATGGAGACGGAAGATCTAAGCTTGACTCTCGACGCCGAAACTGGCGAGGCTGACGCTATTGTTCTTAAGGGAGACCACGCTGGCAGCATTTGGTCGAGCCTGACCGCGGAAGAAAAAGCAGATGTGGCTGTCGGTGTGGCTCAAAGTTCCGGGGCGCTTCTGGACATACTCAGAATGGTCTTAGTTGAGTGACCCTCGATGGGTCGCTGATGGACCATTTAGGCATTCCGCTATTCCAGCGCCAGCGCCTCTGTCAGCGCGGGTAAAAACCGCTGCTCATAGTCACTGCCCACTAAAGGCCCGGCAAAGCGGAACAGCACGGTGCCATCGCCATCCAGTATGAACGTCTCGGGCGGGGCTGTGACGCCCCAGTCGATGGCGGTGCGGCCTTGTGGGTCAAAGGCGACCGATAAGAACGGGTTTCCATCGTCTGCAAGATATGACGACGCAGGGCCTTTGGTGTCTTTGAAATTGACTCCGATGATAGGGATACCTTCGGATTGCATTTGCAACAGGCGCGGATGCTCGGCCCGGCAGGGCGGGCACCAGCTGGCCCAGAAATTCACCAGCGTGACGGTGCCGGTTTTCAGGTCTTCGGGCGTCACGGCTGGATAATCAGCAAGCGCCACATCGGTGATTGCAGGGGCCGCCTGCCCGACCAATGTCGAGGGCAAGCCGCTGGGGTCCTCGCGAAACATGCCGACAAAGGCCAGACCGACAAAGCCTGCAAAAATCAACGGCGGAGCCAGCATCAGGGGCGATATTTTAGCCATTGTCGCGCTGCCTTTTCTCAATTTTGTTCAATGCAGTGCGGGCTTTGCGACCTTGGCGAAAGCTATGCAGCACCAAAAGCGCCAGCAATGTCAGCGACACGCCATAGGCCGACAAAACCGCCCCGGCGTATTTTCCAAGCTCAACCATCAGACATCAACCTCTCGCGATTGCAGGGCGCGGGCGCGGCGCAGGCGGATTTCCGTGCCGGTCCGGTACAGCATCAACGCCAGAAACAGCAGGCCAAAGCCAATCATGCAGAGCACCAATGGCACAAAATAAACATCGCTGATCGTCCGCCCGCCGGTGGCCACAGGAATGCTGGTGCCTTGGTGCAGGCCCTGGTTCCAGAACTGCACCGCATAGCGTGACAGCAACGCAAAGACCGAACCGACAAGGCACAGAACCGATGTCAGATCAGCGGCGGTATCGGGGTCCTCGACCGCCTCCCACAGGGCGATGTAGCCCAGATAGAACAGAAACAGGATCAGAAATGATGTCAGCCGCGGGTCCCATTCCCACCACGTGCCCCACATCGGCTGGCCCCAGATGGCACCGGTAATCAGCGCGATCAGGGTCATCACCAAGCCGACCGGAGCGGCCGCTTTGGCGGCTAAAGCCGAGACATGATGACGCCGAACCAACCAGATCAATGACGCCACAAGCATCATGAACCACGCGTTGATGGCCATCAGGGCAGCTGGCACGTGCAGATAAATGATCTTGACCGTGGACTGAAACCTGTCGGCGTTGGGCGTTCCAAAAAACCCCCAGATCAGACCCACGGCAAGACAGCCCGCGGCAAGCGCCCAAAGCACCGGCAGCACCCGTTCGCTGAGGCCCAGAAATTTGACCGGATTTGCATATTGCCAAAGTGACATGGGGTTTTCCTAGCCTTTCAAACTTGTAGCCTCAATGGGCAAAATGACGCGTTCACCGCAAGTTCATGCGCAAAACGGCGGCAGAAGCAAAGGGCATCAGGGCGATGACACCAGCGGTGATCCCCGCCAGCATCAGCATCGGCGTCGATGGGTCGGCACCTGTGGCCCCGCGCCTTGCCGCTTCGGCGCCGAAAATCAGGGTCGGGACATACAAGGGCAGCACCAGCAGCGACAACAGTAAACCGCCGCGTTTGAGACCCACAGTCAGAGCCGCGCCGAACGTGCCGATGACCGACAAGGCCGGCGTGCCAAGGCCGAGCGAGACCAACAACCAGAAATAGCCTGCGGCAGGCAGGTTCAGCAACACGCCTAAAACAGGGGCCGCCACGACCAGCGGCAGGCCGGTGGTGATCCAATGCGCCAGCGCCTTGACGCTGAGCGTTGCCTCAAGCGGGATCGGGGCGGTGACCAGCAGATCAAGCGTGCCGTCTTCGTGATCCAGCGCCAGCACCCGATCAAGCGACAAAAGACATGACAACAAAGCCCCCAGCCACAACACTCCCGGCGCGATGCGCGACAATAGATCGGACTGTGGGCCAACGCTGAAGGGGACCAGCACCGTGACGATCAAAAAGAACGCCAGACCGAGACCAAAACCACCCCCCGCACGCATGCCAAGGGTCAGATCACGGGCCAGCAGCGCCCTCACAGGAATGCCTCGTCGCTGGCACCGGACCGGGTGGTGCGGGTTGCGCGAAACGGGGTGACGTCCAGAACATCGGCGCTGAGACCCAAATCAATATGGGTGGCAATCAGCGCTGCCCCCCCCTGCCCCAAATGCGCGCCCACAGCATCTGCAAACATCGCCACGGCTTGCGCATCCAGCGACACGGTGGGTTCGTCCATGACCCAGATCGGACGCCCGGTGACCAGCAATCGCGCCAATCCCAGGCGGCGTTTTTGCCCTGCCGATAAGGTCCCGGCAAAGCGGTCTTGCAAATCATTTAAATGAAACGCCGACAATGCGGGCGCGATGTCTGACTGGCCGAAGATCCGCGCCCAGAACCACAGGTTTTCCGCCACGCTCAGCATCGCCTTCAGCCCATCGGAATGACCGGCGAAAGCGATGGTTTCGTCGGCACCCGAAATCTTGCCCGACAGGCTGGGTTGCAACCCTGCCAACGTGCGCAGCAGCGTAGTCTTGCCTGACCCGTTGGCACCGCGCAGGATCAACGCTTTGCCGGGATCAAGCCGGAATGAGACACCGATCAGAACCGGAATGCCACCGCGTGCAATTGACAAATCTGTGACCTGCATGCTCATTCTTGTTCGCTAACTGATAGGGCAGCTGTGCAATAATCCATGTGCCAAAGCTCAGACAGGGATCATCGCAAGGGCAATCCGCCGCCCCTCGCTCAGCAACACATTATAGGTGCGACAGGCAGCGGGCGAGGCCATGACCTCGGCCCCGATATTGGCATCCTCAAGCTGCCCGCGCAGGTCTTGGGGGATATGGGCCACCTCGGCGCCGGTACCGACAAACAGCACGTCAATCTGACCTGCGAGGGCCAGCAATGTGGCGGCATCATCATAACCGCCCCAACTTTGAGTGCCGGTGGGGCCGGTCAGCACCGCACCTTGGATCACCTGACCCCCGATGCGGAAAAAACCCGGGCCATAGCCTTCGTCGGGCTTGGCGTCGGTGTAGGTGATTTCGTTTAACTGCATGGCAAGCGTCCTGTTATTGCCAGATCGGCAGGCCGATCATAGCCGATGCCGCAATCACGAGATAGGCCACCGTGCGAAAAAGCCGTTCGGCGTTTGGATCAAACATCCTTGCGCCGATCATATTACCAACCACATTGGGAATACCTGCCATAAGGCCCAGCAACGCCGCTTTCCACAGCATCAGCCCGGTCAGATAAAACCCGGCAATCATCAGAAAATCAATGCCCAGCAAATACAACAGGAAATTGGCCCGGATCACAGCGATAGGCAGCTTGCTGGACATATATAGCATGATCACCGGCGGCCCTGGAATGCCCGAAAAACCGGCCATGAAACCGCCCAATCCGCCCGTGGCGACGGTCAAACGATGGGTCAGATTACCGCTGTACCGCCAGCCCAGCATCAACAGTGCCAGCAGCACCAGAACGCAAATCGACACCACCCAGCCAAAGACCAAGGGGGCCATATGGGCGAGACAAAATATCCCCAGTGGCAATGCAAGTGTCGCACCCAGCAGCAATCGCCCGACGTCCCTTGGTGCGCCTTCGCGCCATGCGGCGCGCAGATTGGGCAAAGGTCCCAGCAGTTCCGCCGCCATCACAAAGACCACAGCGGCAATAGGCGACAGCACCGAACTTGCCACTGGCATCATGATCATCGCACTGCCAAACCCTGCGAACCCGCGCACCATACCAGCGACGAAGACCGCCAGAACCAGCCAAATCAGCCCGTCGGTTTGGAACGCATTGGCAAAAGCCTCATGCATCTACGTTGGAAAACTGGTTACCAGCATTTGCGTCAGGTTTGGACCAATCACGTTTCACACCGAGATACAGCAGGATCGACGACGCCACAAAAACCGAACTATAGGTCCCCACGATCACGCCCCAGATCATCGCAAAAACGAAACCGCGGATCACGTCACCGCCCAGTACAAACAATGCTGTCAATGCCAGCAATGTGGTCACCGACGTCATGAATGTCCGGCTTAGCGTTTCATTGATCGAAATGTTCAACACCTCGTTCAGCGGTTTTTTCTTATACTTTCGCAGGTTTTCCCGCACCCGGTCAAAGACCACAACCGTATCGTTAAGCGAGTACCCGACGATGGTCAGCAACGCCGCAATAATCGCCAGGTCAAACCGGATCTGGATTTCGGAAAACACGCCGATGGTCAGGATCACGTCGTGGATCAGCGCGATCACAGCGCCCAGGGCGAATTGCCATTCAAAACGCAGCCAGATGTAGATCAGAACCGCCGCAATCGCGAGGATAACCGCAATGATCGCCGTCTGGATCAATTCGCCAGAGACTTTGGGACCAACAGATTCGACCGAGACAAATTTGATATCGGGGCGTATGGCTATCAGCGCCGCCTCAACCGCTTCGACCACTTCCACGGTGACCGCCTCTTGGCCATCCTGCGCCTGAATGCGGATCATCGCGACATTTTGATCGGGGCCAAACGTCGGGTCGAAGACTTCCGTGATGGACACATCGCCCAATTCAAGCGGCGCAATTGCATCACGGTAGACACCAATCTCAACCGGCAGCGGGCTTTCTGTGCGGATCGTGGTGCCTCCGCGAAAATCAATCCCGTAGTTCAATCCCTGGAACAGGAAGGACGCAAAAGCCACAACCATCATCAGCGCTGAAATCCCCAGCCACATCTTCCAGCGTTTGAAGAAATCGAAATTCGTGTCTTGTTTGACCAGTCGCAGTCTCATGTCGGACCCCGTTCCTATACTTCGATTGTTTTGGGGCGGCGGCGTTCAAACCAGATCACCACAAACAGACGTGTCACAAATATCGCTGTAAAGACCGAGGTCAAAATACCAAGGCCCAAGGTAATCGCAAAACCGCGCACCGGGCCAGAGCCCATGGCAAACAGGATCACAGCCGTAATGAAAGTGGTGATATTCGCATCCAAAATCGCACTCAGTGCTTTTTCATAGCCCAGTTGGATCGCCCGTGCAGGCCCCTTGGCGGTTTTGAGTTCTTCGCGGATACGTTCAAAAATCAGCACGTTGGCGTCAACCGCCATACCCACCGTCAACACGATCCCGGCAATCCCCGGCAATGTCAGCGTCGCACCAATCAGGCTAAGCA
>JBAUHN010000210.1:0-2429 GCA_049680295.1 Sulfitobacter sp. | reverse complement strand
TCGTTGCGGCGCGTAGCGCGCATAGATGTCAGACACCGCCGGATTGTCGCGCGCCACATCCAAGAGATCGTAAGCTACTGGTGCAAGCGCGTGCTTCTGGTCGACCGAAAGGCCGGACACGGGCGTGGACCCGCTGCGAGCGGACTGGCTCTTTGCCGCATGTCGGTGTGTGAGATTTTTGACAGGGGTCATCGGCCTTGGGTTCAGGGCAGGACGTGTTTTAGTCCGCTCAGGCAGCGCCTGATCGAGCAAGACATAGGCGTCCTCAAGCGATTGTACCGCATGTCGTTCAAAGGCATCGGTGCCCGTCCCCGTGTCCAGCTTGTCGCAAACCAAAAGCTGCGTATCAACCGACGTCCCCATCTTGCGGTAGACGTGACCGGGTATGTCCAAGGCGAGGCGAGGGCTAACGAGACCCGTCAGCCGTTTCCAGTAAGCTGGGTCGGTTTTTGCCGTAAACCTAATGGGCATGATCGCGACCAACCGACCACCGGATGCCAGTCGTTTGGCGGCAGCGATGATGTGTTTTGCCGCTGTTTGGGGGTCTTTGCTGCGATCCACTGAGGATGAGAACGGCGGATTCATCAAAACCACATCCACCTTATGTGGATCGCACAACAAATCATCAATGTGCTCCCCGTCATGACTGCTTGGTGTCAGATCGAAAACGGCCTCAAGCAATGCGGCTCGAAAGGGGTCGATCTCGTTGAGCATCACGTTCGCGCCGCGCGAGACGGCCATGGCGGCCAAGCTGCCTGTGCCTGCTGACGGCTCAAGGACCAGATCACCTTTACGAATACCTGCGGCATAAGCAGCCAGATCGGCATAGGGCAACGGGGTTGAAAACTGCTGCAAGCGAATTTGATCTTCCGAACGCCGCGTTTCTGTCAACAAGCCCTGAGACAGATGCGCCAATGCGCGCGGCGGCGTTGGGGACGCGGCGGTTTTGATCGCGAGAATGGCAGCTGCTTGCATCACGTCGTAGGCCATGCGCCAGCTCCACGCCCCGGCAGCGTCACTGCCGCCAAAATGGGTTCGCATCACCTTGGCCAGATCGGCACTGCGCACACCGTCTTTCAGAATTGCGGCGGCAAGAGGGTGCAGCAAGCGCCGCAATGCGGGGATGTTAGCAGCCGGCGGTACCATTGGAGTGCTGAAGTTTGTCATGGAGTTCTGTCCTTTCGGTATTTGAAATTCACCAAAAAGAAAGCCGCCTTTCCTCTTTATGGGAGGTCGGGCGACTTCTGGAAAAGTGGTCTATTGAGGTCGCGACATCAGCCTCGGTTTTGGCGCGCGTAAAACTCGGCCAAGACATCCGATCCTGCTGATGCGGCTCCCTTGATCAAAACAGAGCCTGCAAGGTTTTGCTTAGACAGCCGGATCAACGCCCCTGTTTTAAGGTTCGCGTAGCAGGTCATGTGACGACCGCGGCGTTTGTAGTGCGTGCGCCGGACGCGCCGAACAGTTGATCCATCGCTGAGTTTGACTGGGGCTGCGAGTTGGATTTCATCGCCCTCCAGATAACTGGGGATCGCGGCCCACGCGCTGCACTTTTTTCGCCAACCCTGCGCATAGCAGTCCGGATCAGCGAGATCAGATAGGCAGGCGAGAAGCCCAAGAGGCGCGCGGGCCTGCACCGGGCCCATGGTTTCATCCATATCCTTGTAACCAAAGCATCCCTGATCGTAGCTGACCAAGAACACGGCCGCGAATGTGTACGAGCCCTCGGCATCGGCGACATATTGGGATTGAGAGAACACCGCACCCGGTTTGGGTTGAGATTTAACAGCCACATACCAAACAGAGCCAACCTTGGAGAGTTTGACGGGGGATTGGGACAGCGTGTCGTTCTCAAAAGTGCAAATTCTGGTGATCTCCGCCTTCTCCTGAGCGTGCCCGTGAATGCGTCTATCGGTGTAAAAGAGCCAGCCCATCATGCGGCTCCTTTCAGCTGGATCGGGTAAATCTTGTCGAGCGGAACGCGGTAGGGGAGGGCGTCATCAAAATCTTCGCTGTTGCCGTGATTTTGGACCAATGCGTGGGTCGCTGTAAGCGCGAGTATTTTAACGTGGAACACGCCCCCGAGCCCTGACGGAGTCTTGTAGATTTGACCGATCAGCAGTGTTTGATGTGTGGGATCAAAGACATTGATCGCATGGTTCGATACCGAAAGCATCAACCTCGGGTCGCCTCGGTCGATGATCTGTTCCGCCGCTTGGACGATATCAAGATGGTAGATGCCGGAATATGAGCCAAAAATAACCTTCATCTCGACCATCCAGTTGCGATCAACTTGCGGGCTTTTGCCGTCCGCATAGGCCTGAACCCGGTTGGTGTCCGGCAATCCGGCTTCTTCGATATAGGCCGCATCCAATCCGTTTGACATCAAGAAGACGCCTTGATCGACCACAAGGATGAGGCCGGGGTGC
>JBAUHN010000209.1:0-4408 GCA_049680295.1 Sulfitobacter sp. | reverse complement strand
GTCGTAGGCTCGCTCGCAGTTAGGTTTCGCCGCTCGGAGCGCGAACGACAGCCGCTGATTTGCCAACGAGCGCTCATCTCGGGACCAGCCGCGATATCAGTGGCTTGGCCAAACGACCAGATGGCCGGTCTCGATCAGCCTGCCGCACCGGCATTGCCGCGTGAGCATTAGGCCGTTCTGAGCCCACTTTGACCAATGCTGCACAACGCGTGGATGTCTGCTCCTGCGTGTCGAGCTTGTGTGATCTTAGGAAGAAGGCTTGGTTGCAATAAGTGTCACAAATGGCAAAACGCTATAGAGCATACCTGCTTCTGCCCGTCGCACATACTCAGCTTCCAATGCGTCTGCCAAAGGCTGACCGATCACACCATCGGCTACCATGCGCGCGCAGGAAATCCGGACCCAAGCCAGAGATCCCATGCCAGACGTAACAACACGGTTCAGTACGCTAAAATGAGTGCTCGCCAATCCAGCCGCGCCGATCAACGGCTTTAATTTCCCGGCAAGCCAAGGATCGGTGACTGCCCCCGCGACGAACGCCTCTGCGCAGCTGCCCAAAGGATCACCCGGAACAACAGCCATCGATGCCTTGGAAAAATCAGCGTCGCAAATCACGAGCGTGCCACCCGGACGAAGAACACGCACGGCTTCTTTAATCAGTGGTGTCGGGTTTGGCACGTGTGACAATACGGTATGCAAGATTGCAACGTCGGCAGAGCTGTCATCAAGGTCGAGCGCGGCTCCGTCTCCAACGAGAAAAGTCAGATTAGCTCGGTCTCCCGCAAGTTCATTGGCCTTTTTGGTCAACGCGACTGAAGGCTCCAGGCCAGTTATGGAAGCGGTAAGAAATCGGTCCGCGATCCTGCGCGTCACGCCGCCAGTACCCGAGCCTATGTCTACAATGTGGCCACCCTCCGGAACATTGAGCAGGTCGAGATAAGTATCAATAACCGGAAGCATGTCTGCGTCTTCTGCTCTCGTCTCAAGCGCGGAAGCAATGATTTCAATCATTTGTGGGGAGGCGGCATCAACGTTTTCAAATGGATCAGACATTGGGTATTTCTTTCGCTGAAGGATGCCTGCAACTCTGTCCAGAAAAGGGCTTGTGACAGAAGCTCGTCCAAAGAACTTAACTATTTTTTATTCGCCATGAAACCTGAATATCTCTGGCCACTGGACTACTTCAGGAATGCAATCGTCCGAAAAGGTGCCGCGCGGAGCGGACCTTCAGAGTAATGGAAGTAGTGGCAGCTCTGTCTCGCAGATTACCAGTTCATCCGGCGCGCGGCGAATATCGGTTCATCACAGACCTGTCGTTCAAGCACCGCGCAGAGAACGGCGGCTGGGAGCCCTTATTTCCAGATGCTGCGTCAGGCCCGAACGGGTAAGAAGCGCGCAAAACGGGCCTCTCTGAGTATTAGGAAATGCTCAAACAGCCAAAGCCTGAAACCCAAGTGTTTTGTCGGACTGCACATGTTCCGATTGGTTTCAGTAGACACGTTTATGAGGATCATTTGTTCAGCTTCGTGTCAAAAACACCGCTGTCATTCCTAATCCAACAACGATCACTATTGAGCGAATAACTGAGACCGGAAGCTGTCTGGCAAGTTTTGCGCCGACATAACCACCAACCGCAGCTACAACCATCATTATGGCAGCCTCTCTTAAGTAAACGATACCGGCCAGTAAAAAGGTCACGACTGACGCACCCGATAGAATGAAAGAGAGAGCGTTCTTTAGCCCGTTCATCAAGTTGATGTCGCGAAACCCGAGGCCGGAAAACAATGCGAGTAGGACAATACCCAAACCGCCGTTAAAGTACCCCCCATAGATAGTAACCGCCAATGTAGCCGCGTTCTTGCCAACCGGATTTACGCCTTTTTCACTTTGTGTCCAGTCGCGAATTTTTTTATCGAATGCGAAAAGCAACGTCGCGAAAAGCAACAGCCAAGGAACGATGAAACTGAACACTTCTGATGGCGTCACTAACAGCAGTATTGCACCTACCACGCCGCCCAACACGGACAAAGAAAGTAACAAAAACAGTTCGCGCCGGTCAAACGCACGTATTTCCGAAAAGAAGCCTGCAGCTCCGCTCAAATAACCTGGGAATACCGCAACGGCGCTTGTTGCATTCGCAGCGATGGGAGGAACGCCGATAAAAACCAGAGCAGGAAATGTCAGGAAACTTCCGCCCCCAGCGATAGCATTTAGCACACCGGCAAAAAACGCGGCCAGCGAAATAACTGCGACATCAAGCATTGCTGACCAGATAGTCATGCGCAGACAAAGCAAAGATATCGACCAGAGAGTAGAGTTCATCGAGCATGACGTATTCGTCCGGCGCGCCAAGGTTATAGGCCATCAGACCACAGACCACCGATGGAACTCCGGCGTAACGGTATAGCCGCGCATCGGAGGCTCCTACGCGCATTGTTACCGCAGGTTCTTGCCCCAGAATGGCGGTGCAATTCTGGCGGACCGCTTCGATGATCGCATGATCTGGCGCTGTCCAACTGGGTTCATACCGACGGGTGAATTCAATTTCCAGATCGTTGGTGGCATCGCAAATACGCGCCATTTCGGCCTCGACTTGCGCAACGGCAATGCCTACCGGCAGTCGGACATCACAGGTGAATTCCGCTCGATCCGCGACAAGATTGGACAACCTTCCACCGCTGAAGGTGCCGAAGGTGATGGTGACGTTCTTTAATACATCCGTTTCACCCTTGCCTGACAGGCTCTCAGATTTATCTGCCCAGCGGTCGATCATTGGCACGACATTATTGCCGCTGGTGTCCGTGGGAAAGGAGCGTAGCGATTTGAAATTTTCCATCACAGCGGTCAGTTTTTCGATTGCACTGTCCCCCTTGTGAACATGCGCCGCGTGAGTTGATTTGCCCTTTGCAGTGATCTTTGCCCAGATCATCCCCTTTTCACCAAAGCGCAGAACATGTGGCGAACCGACATCACCACTGATCATAGCATCGCCTTTTGCATGCGCGACATTGTCGAGCAAATACTGCGTTCCCAACACACCCATCGTTTCTTCGTCGCCAGCGAATGTGCCAACAATTTCGCCGGGGAAATCAGCGCCTGTGTCGGCAAGACACTTCATCGCCAGAAGGCTGGCCGCGATGCCACCTTTCATGTCGGATATACCAAGGCCATAGGTTTTTTCGCCATCTACTTCGCCTTTTGGATCGCGCGTCCAACCCGATAGATCTCCGGCTGGAAACGTGTCCATGTGACCGTTGAAAATAAGACGTTTTCCGGGGCGATTACCCTTCAGGCGGATGACCAGATTATGAACCGGCTCTTGGGAAATGTATCGCTCCACAATGGCACCGGGAATGCTTGCGGCAATGGCCACGATTTCATCAGCCATGGCGCGTACGTCCCCTTCGGGTTGCTGGCTTTCGATACGGACAAGTCTCAGAGTATTTTCAAGTACCTCGTGGCGGTTCTTATCTAGCCACGTCCGAATTTTATCCCGTGTGGTCAATTCAGTCTGTAGCACGTCCATGTTACACCTTTACCAAGTTCATATCGTTGTTCTTCAACCGGCGACGCTGCATCACAAAAACAGCCGCGTAGGCCAGAAGACCAAAGATGTAGATAATTTCCTTTGGCATCCGGCCGGGCTGTTCAAAGCCAACACCAGTCACATAGTCCCCCCAAGTAATTCCGAGCTGTTCGGCCGGACCATTGAATGTAATGTCAGCAATGCTCGTACGGCCATCTGCTTCGGCTTCCAGCGAAAGCCCTACAACGTCCAGGAAACCGCCTCCTTCTGGAACCGTGGCCGTAAAGAGCTTGAAACGGTCCCCATAATTGGTTTCGCGGGTGACGTAGATGCGCACTTTTTGTCCGGCTTCGACCGGCGTTTCGTTCGACATGACCTGAGCCACTGGCACGTCCTGGAAGGTCGGGCTGAACTGGTCGAGCACAAAATCAGGTCGGAACAGGCTGATCACAACAAAGACAAGCAACACGGCCTCTACCAGTTTCAGGCGTACAAACATCCACCACAGTGTCAGAGACGAGAATGCGAGGATCGCCAGAAGTGAGACGATGAAAATCATGACGCCATGCCATATGCTTTCGACGCCCACGAGTAAGAGTTCGGGATTAAAAATGAACACAACCGGCAAGATCGCGGTCCGAATTGCATATTTGAATGACTGAACACCCGTTTTCATCGGGTCAGCGCCCGATATCGCCGAGGCGGCGAAGGCGGCCAGACAGACCGGGGGCGTCGCATCTGCCATGAGGCCAAAATAGAACACATAAAGATGCACAGCAATCAATGGCAACACTAGGCCAGAGGCATTGCCAAGCTCGACCATCACACCAGCCATCAGCGATGCTACCACGATGTAGTTTGCCGTCGTCGGCAACCCCATCC
>JBAUHN010000208.1:0-7387 GCA_049680295.1 Sulfitobacter sp. | reverse complement strand
CCACTGTCGTCTTTACGACCCTCGCCCAGCAACGCGCGCACCCCGTCAAAACCCAACCGGTCCAGTTTATCAATCGCGCGTAAGACGATGCCACGTTCGGCCGCCTTGTCATCCCCTGACAGCCCTGCGACCTCCATCACCCCGTTGAGCACCTTACGATTGTTCACGCGGATGATATAATCACTCCGAGGAATGCCAACTGTTTCCAATGTGTCCGCCAGCATCGCGCAAATCTCGGCGTCTGCGGCGACACTTGGCGCGCCGACGGTATCTGCATCACATTGATAAAACTGCCGAAACCTTCCCGGTCCGGGTTTTTCATTGCGCCAGACCGGGCCCATCGCATAGCGGCGGTAGGGCATCGGCAAATCATTGCGGTGCTGCGCATAGACCCGTGCCAATGGGGCCGTCAGATCATAGCGCAAGGCCAGCCAGTCACCGGGTTTTTCGCCCTCTGCGTCTTCCTGCCAGGCAAACACACCTTCGTTGGGACGGTCGACATCGGGTAAAAACTTGCCCAATGCCTCGACCGTTTCGACGCCGCTGCTTTCGAGCGCATCAAACCCGTAGCGATGATAAACCCCGGCAATCTGGCGCAGCATTTCCGTACGCTGGGTCACTTCAGCGCCAAAATAGTCGCGAAAACCCTTGGGCGTGTCGGCCTTGGGGCGGGGTTGCTTCTTTGGCTTTGCCATAGCGTCGGGCCTTTGGTCGGGATTGGTTGCGCGCGGTCTAACGGATGGGCGGTGCCGGGGCAAGCCGGGTCGCTGGTTGGCGTTACCCGGCGAGTATGCTAGGCGGCGGCAACAACAGGAGGTCACCGATGCAACAGCTCGAAGAACAGATCGCCCATCTGATGCGGACGGTGGATGAGCTGTCAGATATCGTGGCGCGTCAGGAAACCGAGATCGTCCTGCTGACCCGCCGTGTCGAAATGCTGATGCAGCGCGAGGGCGCGCGCGATCAGGCAACAGGTGGCGGCGTTGTGATCGGCGATGAACGCCCGCCTCACTACTAGATTTCTTCGACTTCCAACACGCCGGTCAGCGATTTGATCGCCCCCTTGATCTGCGGCGTGACCGGAAATTCCTGCCCCAGATCGACCTCGACCTCGCCGGGCAGGCCTGGGTCCATCAGGCAAAACTGGATCGGGCCACGCCCGGCAGATTTCACCGCCTGTTTGGCCCCATCAAGCACATTTGCCACCGCCGTAATCGCATCCGGCGCGTCCACAAAAATCCGCAACCCCATGCTGCCTGCGTCTGCCACCACCACATCAATGGGTGCCACAGACCGGCCCAGAAGCTTCAATTGATCTGCTTCCAATGTGGCCTCAACCGTCACCACAACTTTGGCGCCGGTTTCCAGATGATCGCGACATTTTTCAAGCGTGTCCGAGAATAACGTCACCTCGTAAGCCCCTGTCGTATCTGACATTTGCGCAAACGCAAACCGGTTGCCACGCGCCGACTTTCTTTCCTGTTTTCCGGCAACCACGCCGGCCAGTTTCGCGACCAACGGTCCGTTTTCCGCCTTGGCCATCACCTGATCAAGCGTCATTACACCCTTGCGTTTCAACGGCCCCATATAGTCATCCAGCGGGTGCCCGGACAGATAGAACCCAACCGCTTTGAATTCCTCGCTCAGGCGTTCCGCAGGCAACCAATCATCCATCGGCATCAGCCGGGGTTCGGGCAGGTCATCGCCGGCTTCCCCAAATAATGACACCTGATTGCTGGCCTTTTGTTCGTGGATCGCGGCCGAATAACTGACCAATGAATCCAGAGCACCAAACACCCGGCGACGGTTGGCATCCAGCGCATCAAAGGCCCCGGAGCGGGCCAGCATCTCCAACGGCCGCTTGCCCACCCGTTTCAAATCAACCCGGCGCGCCAGATCAAATAGCGTGGCAAAAGGTTTCTCGACCCCGTCGATTTTGCGCCCTTCGGTTACCAGCTTCATCGCCTCGGCGCCAACGTTCTTCAACGCGCCCAGCGCATAGACCAACGCCCCTTCGTGGACTTTAAAGGTCGCATCCGACCGGTTCACGCACGGCGGCACCCAAGGCAGGTCCAACCGTTTGCGCACCTCTTCGAAATAGACGCCCAGCTTGTCGGTCAAATGGATATCGCAATTCATCACACCGGCCATAAATTCGACCGGATGGTTGGCTTTCAGCCACGCGGTTTGGTAGCTGACCACCGCATAGGCCGCAGCGTGCGATTTGTTGAAGCCATAGTTGGCGAATTTCTCAAGCAGATCGAAAACCTCGGCGGCCTTTTTCTTGTCCACCCCGTTTTCCATCGCGCCTTTTTCGAATTTCGGACGCTCCTTGGCCATTTCTTCGGCGATCTTTTTCCCCATCGCCCGGCGCAGCAGATCGGCACCGCCCAGGCTGTAGCCCGCCATAACCTGTGCGATCTGCATCACCTGTTCCTGATAGACGATAATGCCTTGGGTTTCCTCCAGAATATCGTCAATCAAAGGGTGGATCGAGGCGCGTTCCTTCAGCCCGTTCTTGACCTCGCAATAGGTCGGAATATTCTCCATCGGGCCGGGGCGGTAAAGCGCCACCAAAGCCACGATATCCTCGATACAGGTCGGTTTCATGCGTTTCAGGGCGTCCATCATGCCCGAGCTTTCCACCTGAAAGACCGCGACCGTTTTGGCCGACGCATATAGCTTGTAGGATGCCTCATCATCCAGCGGAATCGTGGCTATATCGTCAATCAGACCTTCTGGTGGAGTGAACAATTCGGTGCCATCCACCGCCAGATGTAAATGCCGCCCCGACGCCTTGATTTGATCCACGGCATTCTGAATTACTGTCAGCGTTTTCAGGCCGAGAAAGTCAAATTTGACCAATCCTGCCTGTTCTACCCATTTCATGTTGAACTGCGTCGCGGGCATATCGGATCGCGGGTCCTGATAAAGCGGCACCAGCGCGTCCAGCGGTCTGTCTCCGATCACTACGCCCGCCGCATGGGTCGAGGCATTTCGCAGCAATCCTTCAACCTGCTGGCAATAATCCAGCAGCCGGGCGACGACCTCTTCGTTTTTCGCCTCTTCGCGCAATCGCGGCTCATCGGCCAGTGCTTTTTCGATGCTGACGGGTTTGACCCCCTCGACGGGGATCATCTTGGATAAGCGGTCAACCTGCCCGTAAGGCATCTGCAAAACCCGGCCGATATCGCGCACGGCGGCTTTCGACCAAAGCGCTCCAAAGGTGATGATCTGCCCGACCTTGTCGCGACCATATTTGCCCTGCACGTATTGAATGACCTCTTCGCGGCGGTCCATGCAGAAGTCGATGTCAAAGTCCGGCATGCTCACCCGTTCCGGGTTCAAAAACCGTTCAAACAGCAGATTATAGCGCAGCGGATCCAGATCGGTGATCGTCAATGCATAAGCCACCAATGATCCGGCCCCTGACCCGCGACCCGGTCCAACTGGAATGTCCTGATCCTTGGCCCATTTGATAAAATCCGCAACGATCAGAAAATAACCGGGAAACCCCATGCCTTCGATGATACCCAGTTCAAAATCCAACCGTTTTGTATAGTCTTCCACGGTTGTGGCATGCGGGATCACACTCAGGCGGTCTTTCAACCCGGCATGGGCCTGCGCGCGCAACTCCTCAATCTCATTGTCAGCGAATTTGGGCAAAATCGGATCGCGCCGATAGGCTTGGAACGCGCAACGCCGCGCAATTTCAATCGTGTTTTCAATAGCTTCCGGCAGATCCGCAAACAGCGTCACCATTTCAGATTGTGATTTGAAATAATGCTGTGCAGTCAGGCGTCTGCGATCCTCTTGCTGATCAACATAGGCCCCGTCTGCAATGCAGATCAGCGCATCATGTGCCTCATACATTTTGGCCGTAGGGAAATAGGCGTCGTTGGTGGCAACCAACGGCAAATCCATCGCGTATGCCATCTCGACCAACCCGCGCTCGGTCAGACGTTCATTCGCTGGTTGACCATTCTCGCCGGGATGGCGCTGCAATTCGACATAAAGCCGATCACCAAACGCATCCTTCAATTGATCCATCAATGCTTGCGCCGCCGGGGTCTGACCCGATTGCAACAATCGGCCCACCGGTCCATCCGGCCCGCCGGTCAGGCATATCACCCCCGCGCAACGGGCCTGTAATTCCGCCAATGTGACCTGCGGCAGGCTGTTGCCCTTGTCGATATACAGGCACGAATTCAGCTTCATCAGGTTCTCGTATCCCAACTCGGACTGGGCCAGCAAAACCAAAGCAGCAGGGTCTTTTGGCCGCTCTCCGGGATGAACCTCCAGATAGGCCAGATCCACCTGGCAACCGATGATCGGCTGAATGCCGGCCCCTGACATGGCAACTGAAAACTCTAGCGCTGCAAACATGTTGTTGGTGTCGGTCAATGCCATCGCGGGCATACCCGCCTTGCGACATAACTCCGGCATCTTCTTGAGCCGAAGCGCACCCTCCAGCAAGGAATATTCAGAATGCGTGCGCAGATGAATGAATTGTGGATCATTTGACATAACCCCACGATAAAACAGCAACACGGGAATGGCACGATCAAATCCGCAGAGCGACGCAATATTCGAATCCGGTCCTACCACCACAAAACCATCAAATGAGAAAGAGGCTTGCCAAACCATAGCCCTCGCGCTTAGCGTATCGGTCAAGACCAACTCGACCCCATGTTCTACGCCGCATCGAACATCCGGGGGCTCGATCGACCACCTTGTACCGCGGCGGACCTGAATCTATGGATATCTCGTTTCTTCTGAACGGAGAGACCGTGGCGCTGACAAATGTGGCGCCGACCACCACCCTGCTTGATTGGCTCAGAGATAGCCGCCACCTGTCCGGCACCAAGGAAGGCTGCAACGAAGGCGATTGCGGGGCCTGCTCGGTGATGGTCACGGATGACACAGGCGCTCGCGCGCTGAACGCCTGTATTTTGTTCCTGCCACAACTTAACGGCAAAGCGATCCGTACCGTCGAAGGCATCAGCGCACCCGATGGCACATTGCACCCTGTGCAACAATCCATGATCGACCACCATGGCAGCCAATGCGGATTTTGCACCCCGGGCTTTATCGTTTCAATGGCCACCGCCCACCTGAACGGGGCGACAGACCACGACACCCAACTGGCAGGAAATCTATGCCGTTGTACCGGCTACGCCCCTATCATTCGCGCCGCCATCGCCGCAGAGAACGCCCCGGTGCCGTCGCATATGATCGACACGCTTGCCCCGACGTCCCTTCCCGTTCCAGATGGCAAAATATCGTCGGGGGGATCGGCGCAGCCGAGCGGGGGCAGACAGCCCCCTCACGCCTTTCAACCCAAAACAACCGATGATCTGGCCCATTGGTACGCCGATCACCCCGATGCAACCTTGATTGCCGGGGCCACCGATATCGGGCTTTGGGTCACCAAAGATTTCCGCGATCTTGGCCCGGTCGCCTTTCTTAACCAATGCAGCACGCTGCGTGGGGTCTCTATCACCGACACCGATATTCGGATTGGTGCAATGACCAGCCTGACCGACACTGAGACCGCCATCGCCCCATACCACCCCTCATTTGCTGCGATGCTCCGCCGGTTTGCCTCCGTGCAGGTCCGCAACGCCGCAACTCTGGGCGGCAATATCGCCAACGGATCCCCCATCGGCGACGGCCCGCCCGCCCTGATTGCCCTTAACGCATCCCTGCATCTGCGCCGTGGCGACACAAAGCGCCAAATCCCACTCGAAGATTTTTTCATCGACTACGGCAAACAAGACCGCGCGCCCGGCGAATTTGTCGAAGCCATCACAATTCCCCGCCAACGCGACAGTCTGCGCTGCTACAAACTATCCAAACGGTTTGACCAGGATATCTCGGCGGTCTGCGGCTGCATTTCGATTGAGGGCAACGGCAAGATCATCTCAAACGCGCGCCTTGCTTATGGCGGTATGGCGGGCACCCCCAAACGCGCCGCAGCGGCCGAGGCTGCCCTGAACAATGCCGCATGGTCCGAAGACACGATACGCAAAGCAATGGCCGCAATGGCCAATGATTTCACACCGCTGTCGGACATGCGCGCGTCTGCCTCCTACCGATTGCAAACCGCTCAAAACATGTTGCTGCGCTACTGGAGTGAGGTCCAGGGCCTCAAAACCTCGGTTCACGAGGTGACGGCATGAGTGTTTCCAAGTCCATTCCGCACGACGCCGCCCTGCTTCACGTTACCGGTGCCGCGCGCTACGTTGACGACATACCGACGCCAGGGCGCACATTGCATCTGGCCTTTGGCATCTCGGACATCGCATGCGGCCAACTGCGCGATGTTGATGTGTCGGCTGTCACGACCGCCGATGGCGTTATTCAGGTGTTAACAGCCGCCGATCTGCCTTTTGCCAACGACGTCTCGCCCTCAAACCATGATGAGCCTTTGCTGGCCGTAAATAGGGTCAACTATGCAGGCCAACCGATCTTTTTGGTGGTCGCAACCTCCCATCTTGCCGCCCGAAAAGCCGCCAAGCTTGGTAAATTCGACATTCAGGCCGAGGTTCCGATCCTCACGATCAATGAGGCATTGAAAGCAGGCAGCCGGTTTGAAGAAGGGCCGCGGATTTATCAGCGCGGTGACATCGACGCTGGTCACAAAAACGCGCCGCACTGCATAACCGGATCGCTGGATGTCGGCGCGCAAGAACATTTCTACCTCGAAGGTCAGGCCGCACTGGCCCTGCCGCAGGAAGGCGGCGATGTCACTGTCCATAGCTCGACCCAGCACCCGACTGAAATTCAGCACAAAGTGGCCGAAGCACTGGGCAAACCGATGAATGCCGTGCGTGTCGAAACACGGCGCATGGGCGGTGGATTTGGTGGCAAGGAAAGTCAGGGCAACGCACTGGCGGTTGCCTGTGCCATTGTGGCAGCACAGACCGGACAGCCCTGCAAAATGCGTTACGACCGCGATGACGATATGATCATCACAGGCAAGCGGCATGATTTTCGGATCGACTATACCGTCGGGTTTGACGATGCAGGTCAGGTGCAAGCCATTGAATTCCTGCAATATGCCCGCTGCGGATGGGCACAGGACCTGTCGTTGCCAGTTGCCGACCGCGCGATGTTGCATGCCGACAACGCCTATCATCTGCCCAATATCCGCATCGAAAGCCACCGGTTGAAAACCAATACCCAAAGTGCCACCGCCTTTCGGGGCTTTGGCGGGCCTCAGGGCATGGTGGGCATTGAACGGGTGATGGATCACATCGCGCATCATCTATGCGTCGACCCGTTGCTTGTGCGCAAACGCAATTACTACGCGGCCCCCTCAGACAATGCGCCTGCACAAACAACACCCTATGGCCAACCGGTCGATGATTTCATCCTGCACGAA
>JBAUHN010000207.1:0-23223 GCA_049680295.1 Sulfitobacter sp. | reverse complement strand
CAAGAAATCGCAGGCGGGCGAGGGCGAGGATTACGAAGAAATCCGCTATGAGGGGTACGGCCCGAACGGTGTGGCCGTCATCGTTGAGGCGATGACAGACAACCGCAACCGCACCGCATCGACCGTGCGGTCGACTTTTAGCAAGAACGGCGGCAATCTGGGTGAAACCGGCAGTGTCGGGTTTATGTTCGATCGCAAGGGCGAGGTGACCTATCCCGTCGAAGCGGGCGATAACGACACCGTAATGATGGCCGCAATCGAGGCCGGGGCAGAGGACGTCGAAACCAGCGAAGACGGCCATGTGATCTGGTGTGCGGATACCGATCTGAACGAAGTCGGCGCCGCGCTTGAGGCCGAATTGGGCGAAAGCACATCAACCAAATTGGTGTGGCGTCCGACCATGACGACCGAGATGGATCTTGAAAACATGGAAAAGCTGATGAAGCTGGTCGATGCGCTGGAAGACGACGATGACGTTCAGCGCGTCACCACAAACTTTGAGGCCAGCGATGAGGTCATGGCACAGCTTTAGGGCCAATTTTTACCAGGTGCCGCGGTGAGCGCACAGGTCATTGATGGATACTGCGCGGATGCTGAAAACCTGATTCCGCGGTACAGGGCGGTGTCGTCCGAGATCCTTTTTGCACCGGTGTCAGCGTTTCTGCCCCAAGCGCCCGCGCAAGTGTTGGATGTCGGGGCTGGCACAGGACGCGATGCGATCTGGCTGTCTGGATGTGGGCATCATGTGGTGGCCGTCGAACCGGTGGTGGCGTTTCGGGATGCAGCTGCGGCCTGCCCACACCATGGCGTTGAATGGATTGACGACAGATTGCCCGATCTTGTGCATGTGTCGCAGCGTCAGCGCCGGTTTGATTTTATCTTGCTCAGCGCTGTTTGGCATCACCTGACTGAGGCAGAGCGCAAAACAGCGCTACCGGTTCTGGGCCGCCTTTTGGCGCGCTCCGCGACCTTGATCTTATCATTGCGAAGCGGCCAAGGGGTGGCCTCGCGGCCAGCGTATCCAACAACGGCGAAGGATGTGGTGGATATGGCGCGGGTGACGGGGTTGCGACATCTGGCAACTGTCCCGGCCAGTTCCGTTCAGGAAGCCAATAAATCGGCCAATATTTCGTGGGATTGGCTGGTGTTTGCGCCGCAGGAATCGCCCGCTTGAACTACGGCCGCGGCACGCGCCAAACTGGCGCGCTACCTGTTCAATTTCAGATGCAAAACAGCGATTTTGCCATCCGGCCCAAGGGACCATCAGAATACTTGCTTGCGCACGGGGCAGGGGTCTGCCGTTTGAGCCGCCCCAAAAGCTGGGTCAAGTCGTTTAGCCGCGCTTTGGCAAGGGATCCGCCTGCTTTGCTTTGCACAGACAGGATTTTCTTTTGCGTGTGAAGCGCCGCCTGAATAAGGTCCATTTCTTTGTCAGTCAGATCGAGAGAATGTGTATCGTCAAACATCTTGCTATGCCTTTGTCGCCTGTTCCCTACTATATGGGGAACAAAAGTGTATACGCCAATCATCATTGATGAGATTACTGTGATGCGGTTGAAATCGTTCACGTTTTTGTGAGGCTTCCGTCGCTCCGAATAATTTCGGAATTTTGCAATACGCCCGCAGCGGGTATGCGGCAAGGCGTAAATTGCGAAAATCCGTGCAAAATTTGAAAGGCAAACACCACGGGTCTTTCCGCTTGAGGGTTAGGTCCGTCGTAGGTAGGCATCTTTCACCCAAATTGGTGACCAGATGATATTCGATACAGTCTTGCCCGGCTTTCTGCTTAGCCTGACGCTTATCCTTGCGATTGGCGCGCAGAATGCCTTTGTTCTGCGGCAGGGTTTGCGCCGTCGTTATGTGTTTTGGGTCTGTCTGACCTGCGGTGCATCCGACGCCGCGCTGATCGCAGCGGGTGTGGCTGGATTTGGGTCTTTGGCGACGGCGGTTCCGTGGTTTGAAAACGCGATGCGCTACGGCGGGTCAGCGTTTTTGCTATGGTATGGCTACCGCAATGCAGTGTCCGCGTGGAACGGCGGCCAGACATTGCACGCCGAAGGGCGTGTCGAGCCCAGCCTGAAAGCCACGATACTGACGCTTTTAGCGCTGACCTTTTTGAACCCGCATGTCTATCTGGACACGGTCGTGCTGATCGGGTCGATTTCGGCGCAATACGACAATCGACTGGCCTTTGGATCGGGGGCTGTGTTGGCAAGTTTCTGCTTTTTCTTTGCGCTGGGTTATGGGGCAAGGGCGTTGCAACCGTTGTTTGCGCACCCGCGCAGTTGGCAAATTCTGGATGCTTTGATCGCAATGACAATGTGGTCCATTGCGGCCAAGCTGTTGTTTTTCTAGCGCATGACACCCCATCAGGGCTTGCAGCGCTAAGTGAATTCAGATGTGTATGCCACATGACATCCGCGAAGCCCAATCGACCTGTTGCCGGTATCTTCTGGATGCTCACGACGGGCCTGTGCTTTATCGCGGTAACGGCATTGGTCAAATATATGGGCCCGCGCGTCCCGCCGGCTGAAACCGCGTTTCTGCGCTATGCGCTGGGCCTTGTTTTTCTGATCCCCGCCATTGGATCGCTGCGCAAAGCCAATTTGACGCCGCGGCTTTGGCGGCTTTTTGCGACCCGCGGTTTGTGCCACGCCTTTGGTGTAATGCTGTGGTTTTACGCCATGGTGCGCATCCCGATCGCAGATGTCACGGCGATGAATTATCTCGCGCCGATCTATGTCACCTTGGGTGCCGCGTTGTTTTTGGGCGAAAAACTGGCGCTGCGCCGGATTGCCGCCGTCATTGCGGCCCTTGTCGGTGCGGCGATCATTTTGCGTCCTGGCTTTCGCGAAGTGAACAGCGGCCACCTTGCCATGTTGTTTGCAGCAGTCGTGTTTGCCGTATCCTACCTGACCGCCAAAATTGTCGCAGACGAAGCGCGCCCTGCCGTTGTCGTTGCTATGTTGTCGATCTTTGTCACGATCTGTCTGGCGCCCTTCGCTTTGGCCAATTGGGTTACGCCTTCGCTGGGGGATCTTGTGTTGCTGTTCGGGGTCGCCTGTTTTGCGACCGCGGGGCATTATTCAATGACGCTGGCCTTTGCTGCGGCACCGGTAATGGTGACGCAGCCGGTGACGTTTACCCAATTGATTTGGGCGGTTCTGCTGGGGGCGCTGGTGTTTGACGAAGCGGTTGATGTCTGGGTCGTTGTGGGCGGCGTCGTGATTTTGCTGTCGGTCACTTTTATCACCTGGCGCGAGACCGTGAGCAAACGCAAACCTGTCACGCCACCGCCAAACGCCACCAAGTTTTAAACACGTCCACGCGACGCTTGGCTTTGTTGATTGACCAGTCAATAAAAAAGCACATAAGGTGGTCTTGTCGCGGCTTACCCAGAATGGATGTGCAATGCCCAAGGTCGGAATGGAACCCATCAGGCGGTCGGCTTTGGTCAAAGCCACGATCGAGGAAATAGGCGCTGTCGGTTCGCTGGATGTGACCGTCGGGCAGATCGCGCGCCGGGCCGGAATGTCGAGCGCGCTGGCGCATCACTATTTTGGTGGCAAGGATCAGATTTTTCTGGCCGCAATGCGCCACATACTGGTCGAATTTCGGGGCGAGGTTCTGCGCGCCTTGGCCCATGCAACGACCCCGCGCGAACGTGCAGCTGCTTTGATCGAGGCCTGTTTTGCCCCTTCATGCTTTGCGCCCAGCACAATCAGCGCCTGGATGACGCTTTATGCGCAAGCCCAGACAAACGTTCATACGCTGCAACTGCTAAAACTTTACCAAAAACGTCTGCAATCCAATCTGACCCATGCGTTGCGCCCCATTAGCAAAACGCCAGACCGCGATGCGCAAACGCTGGCTGCCCTGATCGACGGGTTGTACCTGCGCGCGGCTCTGGCGCGATCTGCCAGCGCTGATATGGCGCGCACCTCGGCGCTGTCTACCCTTGATATTCTGCTGGAGCGGTCAAAATGAGCAAACCCAATATCCTGATCATCATGGTCGATCAGCTGAATGGCACCTTGTTCCCGGACGGACCTGCCGATTGGCTGCATACCCCGCACCTCAAGGCGCTGGCCGAAAGATCAGCGCGGTTTCAAAATGCCTATACCGCAAGCCCCTTATGCGCCCCGGGGCGGGCGGCGTTTATGTCGGGTCAGCTCCCTTCGGCCACTGGCGTCTATGACAACGCAGCCGAATTCGCGTCATCAATCCCCACATACGCCCATCACTTGCGGCGCACAGGCTATCAGACCTGCCTGTCGGGTAAGATGCATTTTGTCGGCCCTGATCAGCTGCACGGGTTCGAGGAACGCCTGACCACAGATATCTACCCTGCCGATTTCGGCTGGACGCCGGACTACCGAAAACCGGGCGAACGGATTGACTGGTGGTATCACAACATGGGCTCCGTCACCGGGTCGGGCGTTGCGGAAATCAGCAATCAGATGGAATATGACGACGAGGTCGCTTTTCAGGCGACGCGCAAAATCTATGACCTTTCGCGCGGTGGTGACGACCGGCCCTGGTGTCTGACGGTCAGCTTTACCCATCCGCATGACCCTTATGTGGCGCGCAGGGAATATTGGGATTTATATAATGATTGCGAACATTTAGAGCCCGAAGTCCCGGCAATTCCTTACGAAGAACAAGACGCGCATTCGAAACGGATTTTTGATGCCAATGACTGGCGCAGTTTTGACATCACGCCGGAAAATATCCGCCGTTCCCGGCAGGCGTATTTCGCGAACATCAGCTATCTCGACGACAAGGTCGGCCAGATTATCAAAACCCTGAACGACACAAGACAAGAGGCGATCATCGTCTTTGTGTCGGATCATGGCGACATGCTGGGCGAACGCGGTCTGTGGTTCAAGATGTCTTTTTACGAAGGCTCATCACGGGTGCCCTTGATGATCTGCGCGCCGCAAATGGCGCCGGGTCTTTATGACGCGCCGGTCTCAACGATTGATGTCTGCCCGACCCTTTGCGATTTGGCCGGCGCCTCCATGGCAGAGGTGATGGACTGGACAACCGGCACCTCGCTGGCGCCCCTGGGCCGCGGCGAAGAACGCACAGCGCCGGTGGCGATGGAATATGCAGCCGAGGCGTCTTATGCCCCCATGACATCGCTGCGCTATGGCAAATGGAAGCTGAACCAATGCAGCCTTGACCCGGATCAATTGTTTGATCTGCAGGCCGATCCCCATGAGTTGCAAAATCTGGCCGAGGTGCCAGCACATCAGGGCACATTGCAGACCCTGCGCGCCAAATCCGCCGCACGCTGGGATTTGGATGCTTTCGATGCGGATGTGCGCAAAAGTCAGGCGCGCCGTTGGGTTGTTTATGACGCATTGCGACAGGGCGGGCATTATCCATGGGACTACCAACCGCTGCGTCTCGCCTCAGAGCAATATATGCGCAATCACATGGACCTGAACGTGCTGGAAGAAAGCAAACGCTTCCCACGTGGTGAGTGAAGAAAAAGTTTTATTCATTAACAATACGTTGTGAGAAACTATTAATCTAAAAGGCAAGCACGATGGAAGCGGATTTTGTAATTGTTGGTGCAGGCAGTGCCGGCTGCGCGATGGCCTACCGGCTGAGTGCGGCAGGGTGTTCGGTTTTGGTGATTGAACATGGCGGCACAGATGCAGGTCCCTTCATTCAGATGCCTGCCGCCTTGTCCTATCCGATGAACATGAAACGCTATGACTGGGGGTATTCATCTGAACCTGAACCACATCTGAACAACCGCTCACTGGTCTGCCCGCGCGGCAAGGTCATTGGGGGATCGTCCAGCATCAATGGCATGGTTTACGTCCGTGGCCATGCGATGGATTTTGATCACTGGGCCGAAGCGGGTGCCGACGGCTGGGGGTTTGCCGACGTGCTGCCCTATTTCAAACGAATGGAGCATTGGCATGAGGGTGGGCACGGCGGCGATCCGGGTTGGCGCGGCACCGACGGCCCTTTGCATGTCAGCCGGGGTCCGCGTGAAAATCCGTTGTTTGACGCATTTGTGCAGGCCGGAAAACAAGCCGGATACGAGGCAACAGATGACTACAACGGCCAACAGCAAGAGGGCTTTGGCCCGATGGAGCAGACGGTCTGGAAAGGTCGGCGCTGGTCTGCCGCCAATGCGTATTTGCGCCCGGCGCTAAAACGCAAAAATTGCCAGATTATTCAGGCGCTTGCACAGCGGATAGTGATCCAAGAGGGTCGCGCCGTCGGCGTCGAGGTCAAACGTGGTTCAACCACTGAAATCATCCATGCAAAACGCGAAGTGGTGCTGGCCGCGTCCTCGATCAATTCGCCGAAATTGTTGATGCTGTCGGGCATTGGTCCCGCAGCTCATCTGGCCGAGCACGGCATTGATGTCACCGCCGACCGCCCCGGTGTGGGTCAAAACCTGCAAGACCATCTTGAGCTTTACATCCAGATGGCGGCCAGCCAGCCGATCACGCTGTATAAGCACTGGAACATCTTTTCAAAGGCGTTGATCGGGGCGCAATGGTTGCTGACCAAAACCGGCCATGGTGCGTCCAACCAGTTTGAAAGCGCGGCCTTTATCCGCTCCAAAGCCGGGGTGCCGTATCCCGATATCCAGTATCATTTCCTGCCCATCGCCGTGCGTTATGATGGTAAAGTTGCCGCCGAAGGCCACGGATTTCAGGCGCATGTGGGGCCAATGCGCTCGGCCTCGCGCGGGGCGGTGACCTTGCGTTCTGCTGATCCGGGTGATGCCCCGAAAATCGCATTCAACTATATGTCAGTGCCGCAGGATTGGGAGGATTTTCGAGCAGCGATCCGTCTGACACGAGAGATTTTTGCCCAAGAGGCATTCAAACCCTTCGTCAAACACGAAATCCAACCGGGTGCAGGGGTTCAGACAGACGCGGAACTGGACGCATTCATCGCCGAGCATGCTGAAAGCGCCTATCACCCTTGCGGCACATGCCGGATGGGGCAAAGCCGCGATAAAAATGCTGTCGTTGACCCGCAGGCGCGTGTCATCGGGGTGGACAATTTGCGCGTCGCGGACAGTAGTATCTTTCCGCGTATTACCAATGGCAATCTGAACGCCCCGTCGATCATGGTGGGCGAAAAAGTGTCGGACCATTTGTTGGGGCAGGACCTGTTGCCGCCTGCAAATGATGTGCCCTGGCAGCATCCAAATTGGCAAACCGACCAAAGATAGCGATGGCGATCGCGCGGGCGCTACTGAATCTGATACGGCAACACGCCGCGTTTGTTGGTGTCCACGACCAGCCGCCGTTCAAGTGGCGGAACCGATCTTTGATGACAGGCTTTACGTTCGCATATGCGGCACGAAATGCCGATCGGTTCAAACGCAGATGTGCGGCCAATGTCCAGCCCGTCTGCATAGACCAGATCACGCGCGTGGCGGACCTCGCAGCCCAAGGCAATTGCAAAGCGACGCACTGGCGCCCCAAACCGGCCCGCCGGTTTTGAGACATCGCGCGCCAATGAAATATAGCGCACGCCATCGGGTGTTTCGGCCAACTGTCGCAAAAACCGCCCCGGGAGTTCAAAGGCGCGGTGCACATTCCACAGCGGGCATGCGCCGCCAAAGCGGGCAAAATGCAGCCGTGTGGCCGAATGGCGTTTGGTGATCGTGCCGGCCTGATCGACCCGTACGAAAAAGAACGGAATGCCTTTGGCGCCGGGGCGTTGCAGCGTCGACAAACGGTGCGCCACCTGTTCAATCGAGGCCCCGAAATGCGCGGCCATAACCTCAAGATCATGGCGGCAATCAGCGGCAACATTTTGAAACGCCGCATAGGGCATAAGTGCCGCCCCGGCGAAATAGTTTGCCAGACCGATTTTGGCAATCGCACGCGCCTCGTGGCTGTTAAACCGCGCCAGATCAAGCGTCGCCTCCAGCAACTTGTCCTGTTGGATCAGCGCGACCTGCAACAGCATCTGAAATGTCTGCGTCTCAGTGGCCAAGCGTTGAGACAGGCGTAATACCTGATTTGTCGGGTCATAGACCCGCATCTGATCAGTATCTTCAAAAGCAACGGATACTCCGGCCTCTGCCAAGGCGGATAGGGCAGCAGCGCGCGCGTTTCTGGTTTCGGTATATCGACCTGCAAACCGTTCTGCCGTGCGGTCAACCGCGTCGATATAATTGTCGCAGTAGTGAAAGAAATCGCGCACCTCTTCCCAGGGGCTTGGGGTGGCGCGGGCATCTTCGCGTCCCAACGCTTCGTCCAGTGAGGCCAGTCTTTCCTGCATCTGCTTAAAGCTACGATGAAGTTCCAGAAACGAGCGCGCAAAAGCCGGTGCGTTTGACGCAGTCAGCCGCAAGTCGGCGACCGGCGGCACGTCCCCGGTGAACACCGGATCGGCCATCGCTTCGCGCATGTCACTGACCAGCCGTTCACTATCACCCACCGATAATTCTGTTACATCCAGCCCGAATTCCTGTGCAAGACCCAACACGACAGTGGTGCTGACCGGACGGTTGTTATTCTCCATCTGGTTCAGATACGGCAAGGACACGCCCAGCTTGGCTGCAAAGTCTTTTTGGGTGTGTCCCAACCGGGTGCGGACCTCGCGCAGTTTGGCGCCCGCATATAGTTTTTGAGTGGCCATTTACTGCCATCCTTTTGCAAGTTTGCAATTAACATAGCATAAGTTTGCAAATATCAAGGCGGGTTTTTTAGTGTGACCTTTCGCGGCTTGGTGCGTTGCTGGTCAGGTCATTCAGCAGGAGGGGCCATTGCGAGTCTTCGTTCGCGCCAGTACACCCATAGGATTGCGGCAACCCCGGCCAGGGATGTGACCAACATGATGTAAAGCAGCGGGTAGGCACCCGTGGTGGGGCCCAGCATGGCGCCTGCCAGCGCGCTGAGGGCGGCACCACCCCCAATCATGATGGCACCACCAAGGCCAGACGCTGTACCGGCAAGATAAGGCCTGACCGACAGCATGCCCGCGGATGCATTTGGAATGGCCAGACCATTGCCGATGCCGATCAGCGTCATCATACCAAAAAAGCTGGCAGGGCTGCCATGACCGGCCAGAAAAATCACCAGCGACACAACGGTACCAAAGGCATTTGCGAGGCAGCCCCATAGGACAAGTTTGTTGACGCCAAAGCGTGTGGCATATCGGCCGGTAAAAAAGTTGCCGGCGAAATAGCCAATCGCCGGAGCGCCAAAGTAAAAGCCCAACTGCGATGGCGTCATGCCAAAAACAACCGAGCCGACAAAGGGCGCACCGCCCAGATACGCAAAAAACGCGCCCGAACAGAACCCTGCCGCCAGTGAATAGCCCCAAAACCGGTGCGAGCTTAGCAATTCCGGATAATCGCCAAATTGCGCGCGCATGCTTTTGCCGCTGGCGTTTTTTGTCTCGCCCAAATCGGCCCATGCCAGCCACAGTGTTCCTGCGCCAAGCACGAAAAACGCCCAGAACGTCGCGCGCCAGCCAAACAGTTCATCCAGCACGCCGCCGACCATCGGGCTGATCATTGGCACCACGGCCATGCCCATCGTGACATATCCGATCATCGATGCAGCCTGGTCTTGTTCAAACATATCGCGGACAACCGCGCGGCTGAGAACCATGGCGACAGCAATGACCGCCTGACACATCCGAAACACTAAAAAGATCTCGGCAGAGGGCGCAAAAATGCACCCAAGTGTTGCCAGCAAAAACAGACTGATCCCCCACAAAACCACTGGACGCCGCCCGATATTGTCTGAAATCGGCCCGACGATGATCTGCATCACCGCGCTGACGGCCAGATATAAAGCTACTGAAAGCTGCATCAGCCGATAATCGGTGTGAAAATACTCGGTCATGTTCGGTAAGCTGGGTAAGAACATATTCATGACCACCGCCGACATGCCCGCCAACAAGATCAGTGTCAGTATATGTGGTGGCGTTGTTCGGTCCAAAAAACGGACCTCGGGGCGATCAAGCATGCAATTGATTTATTGCGCTGTGGATAACTTGTCCACTCTACCGATAGATGAGCGGCGATAATTTGCTAGTTTGCAATATGCAGATTTATATATGAAAAGTATTTGCAAATATTCTGATTTTTCCTTCGCTCCTTCGTGAACTTATCATAGACTGCGTCAAACTCAGCAATAGGTGCCTTATGAAAGATATTCTCACCCAGCTAGAAGAGCGTCGCGAAGTTGCCCGCAAGGGGGGCGGGCAGGCGCGTATTGATGCCCAACACAGTCGCGGAAAACTGACGGCGCGCGAAAGGGTGGATCTTTTGCTGGATGAGGGTAGCTTTGAAGAGTTCGACATGTTCGTGACCCATCGTTGCACCGATTTTGGCATGGAAAAACAAAAACCTGCGGGTGACGGCGTGGTCACGGGCTGGGGTACGGTCAATGGCCGTCTGGTCTATGTCTTTAGTCAGGATTTCACCGTTTTTGGCGGATCTTTGTCGGAAACCCATGCGAAGAAAATCTGCAAGATCATGGATATGGCGGTGCAAAATGGCGCGCCGGTCATTGGCATCAACGATTCCGGTGGCGCGCGCATCCAGGAAGGCGTCGCCTCGCTTGCAGGTTATGCCGAAGTGTTTCAGCGCAACATCGAAGCCTCGGGTGTGATCCCGCAAATCAGCGTGATCATGGGGCCTTGTGCCGGTGGTGCTGTCTATTCGCCCGCGATGACCGATTTCATCTTCATGGTCAAAGACAGCTCTTACATGTTTGTGACCGGTCCTGATGTGGTGAAAACCGTCACCAATGAGGTCGTTACCGCCGAGGAACTGGGCGGTGCCGGCACGCACACGCGCAAATCATCTGTGGCGGATGCGGCGTTTGAAAATGACGTCGAGGCGCTGGCCGAGGTGCGGCGTCTGGTTGATCTGCTGCCCGCAAACAACCGTGAAAAACCACCCGTCCGTCCGTTCTTTGATGATCCAAACCGGATTGAGGCGTCGCTGGACACTCTGGTCCCGGACAACGCCAATACACCCTATGACATGAAGGAATTGATCCTGAAACTGGGCGATGAGGGCGATTTTTACGAAATTCAGGCCGAATATGCGAAAAACATCATCACCGGCTTTATCCGCATCGAAGGGCGCACTGTGGGTGTCGTGGCCAATCAGCCGATGGTTCTGGCGGGATGTCTGGATATTGACAGCTCGCGCAAGGCGGCGCGGTTTGTGCGGTTCTGTGACGCGTTCGAAATCCCGATCCTGACGCTGGTCGATGTGCCGGGGTTCTTGCCGGGCACCAGCCAGGAATATGGCGGTGTGATCAAACACGGGGCCAAACTGCTGTTTGCCTATGGCGAGGCGACGGTGCCCATGGTCACGCTGATCACCCGCAAGGCCTATGGCGGCGCCTATGACGTGATGGCGTCCAAACATTTGCGGTCCGATTTCAACTATGCTTGGCCCACGGCCGAGATTGCGGTGATGGGCGCCAAAGGGGCGACCGAGATTATCCACCGTGCCGATCTGAAAGACCCCGAAAAGATCGCCCAGCATGCGGCGGATTATGAAGCCCGCTTCGCCAATCCCTTTGTTGCCGCTGAGCGTGGCTTTATCGACGAGGTGATCATGCCGCGCACATCGCGCAAACGCATCGCACGGGCGTTTGCGTCGCTACGGAACAAGAAGGCGCAGATGCCTTGGAAAAAGCATAATAATATTCCGTTGTGAGCGGGGATAGCAGATGAAGATTTTCATTAGTTGGTCAAAAGAACATAGTCACGAATATGCTTTAGCGTTTAGAAATTGGTTACCAAGCGTAATTCAATCTGCCGAGCCTTTTATTTCATCTCAAGACATAGCTCTCGGCGATAGAGGGATTGATGAGATCGAGAGCAGATTGAATGCAATTAGTTTTGGCGTTTTGTTTGTCTCTTCCGAGAATTATCGCGAACCATGGCTCTTGTATGAGGCGGGTGCGCTATCAAGGGCGATTGAACAAGCTGATGTTCGCGTCATACCGATATTGATTGACATCAATAGGGCTCAACTAAGTGGTTCGCCACTTTCTCATTTTCAGAATGCTGAATCGGTAATGAAAGACACATTCAAAAAACTTTGCATTGCGATAAATGATGCGACGGCAGAACCGCTCAATGTTGAAAGACTTGAGCGATCTTTTGAAAAATGGTGGCCTGATCTTGAGGATGATTTTGGTAAGGTGAAGCTTCCAACCACGAAAAAGGAAAATGTTACATTAGAGAGTCTCAGGGACGGGAAGTTAGAAATGGGAAAGGCAATTGTTGATCTGAGAAACAACGAACGCCAGCAAACTGATTTGTTGATCAGACGTTTATCTCAATCCGACCAACGCGTTTACCCTCCGCTTTCTAACAACCCTTTTGCCAAAATTGGCAGTGGAGAAATGGGCGGAATTACCCCTTCGAGAAGCAACTTAAATGCCCTGACACCTAGGCTAGAACAAATTGACGAACATATTGAGAGAATGAAATCCCAATTAGAAAAACTTGAGAAATTTAGACGTGAAGTTCAAGAAAGCAACGAACACTTAAGTGGCCAATTCGACGCAATTGACTAACAATGCAGAGAGTAACTTTTTGATGACCTCCCTCTTCAAAAATCAATCCATCACCGTAACCCGTGCAGTCTCCAGAAAACTCGTAGACACCGGCGAACATATGCTGCGGGCCGGGTCCAGCGTGCTGCAACCCCCCGGTATCAAGCACCGCGAAGTGCGGCATTCCGATGATATGGAACTAGTCGAAATCATCGCACCCGGTGATTTCGACACCCATGAGGAAACCGCCCCGTGAGACTGGTCGCGACACTCATCTGTGCAACTCTGGCAACGCCTCTGGCAGCCCTTGACGTGCCGTCGGGACAGCCCTTGGACTTGCGCGAAGTCTTGATTGACACTGTGAACACCGAAACCTGGGTGCGGTTCCGCTTTGTCGCGCCGCAGATTGCGCGCGGCACCGGCAGCGTGACGTTTGAAGACGCCGAAGCTGACATGGCCCATCTTTGTGATGCCGTGGCCTTGCCCTATCTGCACGAATACGATCTGGCAGGCGAGGTGGTGGTGGTGTCCCTGTCGGACCGGCCGATGGAATTTGGCAGCGCTGACCCTGATGCCACGCAATTTATCGAAGTGTTCCGCGTCGAAACGGGCGCATGCGTCTGGGAGGGATTATAAATGCGACCCCAATATCCGACAGATTGCCGCCGATACCGCGCAGGTTTTGAGGTTTTCGAGTCACACAACCGCCCAGCCTGTGCATCTCGCTATCTTTCGGGGCAAAATTCGCGTAAATATTGCAGTGGGACAGAGAAAATATCCCGTATTTCACGTTTGGGGATGGCGGTGCCTGTGCAGCGTCATTTTTCGGACATTTCAAACAGGAGACGCAGATGTCGAAGAGCATCAAAATTCTGGCACTGTTCGGCTTTGTTGCCGTCGTTGCCGCCTGTGCCCGCGAGCAGGAAGAATATGTCGCGGTCGAACCTATTTCGGTCGAGCCGGTCCACACCGGTAAATACAAGTAAGACAAGTTCAGGGTGGGCGTTACTGTCTGCCCTGAAACCCCGCCACCCGGTCACGCAAGCCTTTGAAATAATGGGGCTATCATGATCAAACATCGCGGGTTTCCCGGCCGTTTGGCGGGCACAGACTATCAATTCACAATTCGCAGACCGAACCCCAAAGGGGTCACGCCCCTGATCGCGCGCGAACGGTTTTCCGACCGTCGCCCAGCGGACCGGCGGGCCGATGCGGGGTTCTTTAAAGCGTTGTGGGAACAGTTCGGTTCAGAGGTGTTCGAGCGCGGCAATCTGGATGCGGGTCGTTTGTCATGGCTATTTGGCCGCGAGGTGATCGCAGCCACCGATCCGTTTGACCCGGCAGACTATGAAGCGCTTTTGCAGATAGATGAACGGGTGGCTCGGGCGTCGTTTCCCGATGCATTCGATGAGTTTTCGGCATGATTTTGCCGCTGGGTATCGCGGATCGGCGGGCGATGGCCCATCCATGGGGCGGGTCAGTTTGCGCCTTGGACGCGCTTGCGTCTTGTCACATTGTCGGGGGGCTGCGGTTGATCGGTTATCCCCGAAACATCCCGGCAGTCCAACTTCGTACCCCTTTTCTTTACGGGCGGTTTGGCGCAAACTTGCAACGACTGCCCGGTTTTTTTCAAAGGCGGTACTCAACAACGACAAGTCCGACAGGGCAGCGTCCAAATATGCGCATTGACCGGGTAACTCTTGGCTTGATGCGTGCCGGGGCTGCAACAAGTCGGATCAACAAAGGACGAGCAAAATGGGTATCAAAGCGACTATCTTGGCGATCACAGCCTGCGCAGGGCTTGCCGCATGTGGCGACACAATTGGCGAACAAGCCGTTGGCGGTGGTGCCGTCGGTGCAGCAGCAGCCGTTGTCACCAGCGGCAGCATTCTGCAAGGCGCTGCCATCGGTGCGGCGGGCAATATTGCCTACTGTCAGGCCTACCCCCACAAGTGTAACTGATCAGGCTTTCGCGCGCACGTACCGCTGTTGCGGTGCTCTGCGTGATCTGAACAGCAACATCCAACACATTAATCCGCCTTCGCAGCCTGCTGCGCGGGCTTTCTGCCGTTAACCAACGGCATTTTGCCGCCAAGCTTACGAGGAACGTCACATGTTCAATAAAATTCTGATTGCAAACAGGGGCGAAATTGCGTGCCGCGTGATCAAGACTGCCCAAAAAATGGGGATCCAAACGGTTGCCATCTATTCGGATGCCGACAAAAACGCGCTGCACGTCAAAATGGCGGATGAGGCGGTGCATATTGGCCCGCCCCCCGCCAACCAATCCTATATCGTCATCGACAAGGTGATGGATGCGGTCAAATCATCCGGCGCGCAGGCTGTGCATCCGGGCTATGGTTTCTTGTCGGAAAATTCGAAATTCGCCGAGGCCTTGTCGGCGGCGGGTGTCGCCTTTATTGGCCCGCCGGTTGGTGCCATCGAAAAGATGGGTGACAAAATTACTTCTAAGAAAATCGCGCAAGAGGCCGGTGTGTCGACTGTGCCGGGGTATATGGGGTTGATCGCGGACGCGGATGAGGCGGTCAAGATTTCCAATGAGGTCGGCTATCCGGTGATGCTTAAAGCGTCAGCGGGCGGCGGCGGCAAGGGCATGCGGATTGCCTGGAACGATGACGAGGCGCGCGAGGGCTTTCAAAGTTCCAAGAACGAGGCGGCAAATTCCTTTGGGGATGACCGGATTTTCATCGAAAAATTTGTCACCCAGCCACGTCACATCGAAATTCAGGTGCTGTGTGACAGTCATGGCAACGGAATTTATCTGGGTGAACGGGAATGTTCGATCCAGCGGCGCAACCAAAAAGTGGTCGAGGAAGCGCCCAGCCCGTTTCTGGATGAGGCCACCCGCAAGGCCATGGGTGAACAGGCCGTGGCGCTGGCCCAGGCGGTGGATTACGCAAGTGCCGGGACCGTGGAATTCATCGTTGATGGCGACAAGAATTTCTATTTCCTTGAGATGAACACCCGGTTGCAGGTTGAACACCCGGTCACCGAATTGATCACTGGTGTTGATCTGGTCGAACAGATGATCCGCGTGGCTAATGGCGAGCGGCTGAGCATCAGCCAAAAGGATGTCAAATTAAACGGCTGGGCCATCGAAAACAGGCTTTATGCCGAAGATCCATATCGCGGGTTTTTGCCCTCGATCGGGCGTTTGACGCGGTACCGCCCCCCGGCCGAAGTGGCCACGGACATTCATGTTGTACGCAATGACACCGGTGTGTTCGAGGGCGGCGAGATTTCGATGTATTATGACCCGATGATCGCCAAGCTCTGCACATGGGCGCCAACCCGCGACAAGGCGATTGAGGCGATGCGCGTGGCGCTTGATAGTTTTGAGGTCGAAGGCATCGGGCACAACCTGCCGTTTTTGTCTGCGGTAATGGACCATCCGATCTTTATGGCCGGTGACATGACAACCGCCTTTATCGAAGAGCAGTATCCAGATGGCTTTACCGGTGTTGAGCTGCCGCAGGGTGATCTGCACCGGATTGCTGCGGCCTGTGCCGCCATGCACCGGGTTGCCGAAATTCGCCGCGCGCGGGTGTCTGGACGGATGGACAACCACGAACGCAAAGTGGGCGAAGACTGGAATGTCACGGTGCAAGGCCAATCATTTGACGCGAAAATCAATGCCGATCCGCAAGGATCGACCGTTGTTCTGGAAGGCGGGCCGACAATGCGGGTCAGCGGCGACTGGACGCCGGGCGACCAACTGGCGGTGATGTCGGTGGATGGTGCGCCTCTGGTGCTGAAGGTTGGCAAAATCAGCGGAGGTTTTCGCATTCGGACCCGTGGCGCGGATATGAAAATTCACGTGCGGACCCCGCGTCAGGCCGAACTGGCGCGCAAGATGCCGGAAAAACTGCCCCCCGATACATCGAAAATGTTGCTGTGCCCGATGCCGGGACTGGTGGTCAAACTCAGCGTCGCCGTTGGTGACGAAGTGCAGGATGGACAAGCCCTGTGCACAATCGAGGCGATGAAGATGGAGAATATTCTGCGTGCCGAGCGCAAAGGTGTCGTCAGCAAGGTCAACGCAAGTGCCGGTGACAGTCTGGCCGTTGATGATGTCATCATAGAGTTCGAATAGACGCTATGTTTGCCGCGCAGGATCAACTGATCTGGATCTTTCTGGGGGCAGCCGCCGTGCTGCTTTGCGCATCGCTATACTATGGCGATGAAGCCCGGATTGCCCGCGGCATCATTGCGCGGTTTTTCCTGACGATTGCGGTTCCGGTAGCATTTTTACTGGGGCTTCCCTTACTGATCCTGTCGCTGTTTTCCCAGCTTGATCCCCGGCTTTGGCAGGCTTTGATTGACGGATTGGTGATTGCAACCGGCTGGCTGACCACAGCGATTTTTACTGAGCAGGGCAAGGCCCGGCTCAAGGCCGAGCGGATGCGCGATTATCACAAGGCAATCTATGCCGAGATCGGCAATACGCTTGCCTCATTGTGGGACGAAGGCAAGTCTGAGGCTTACGTGGCCGCAACGCTGAAAAAAATGCAAAAAGATCCGGATTTCGTGCCCTTCATTCCGCGCGAACAGCACGATCATATCTATAATGCGATTGTGCAGGAAATCGACGTCCTGCCACGCCATACGATCAACGCCATCGTGGCCTACTATAGCCTGATCAAGTCGATCACGGCACTGGCTGATGACATGCGGGGCCAAGGGTTTCGCAACCTTACGCAGGATCGGCGGATATTGATGTATTCGGATTATTCAGACATGCGCAAACAGGCGTTTGCCTATGGCCAGAATGCACTGACGTTGATTTTGGCATTTGCAAGCGGTGGCCCGAAAGGCGCGGAAACGGCGGCGCGGGCGATCAGTAACCCGGCCGTGGACCGGTCCGACCCGTCACAGGGATCGGCGTAAACGGGATGTTTGGGTCTTTTTCCATAATTCGCCTCCTGACGTGTCGTGCATGTAATATAGGCATTCACTCTGCGTTGCACAAGGCAAGCGCGCGTTACCCTGCTTCTTTCGAGGCGCGGATTTCGCGTTGGCGGCTCGGCATCTTGTCGATGCTGCGGCTGATTTCACGGACGTCCCAGGGAAATGGTTTGCGCAGTTTCACGCCGCCATCTTTCCCAACAATAACAAGCATAAAGCCACGGGGCCGCAGTTTCAGTCGCAAAGGCGTACGCTGCGCCGGGTCTGTATCGGTGATCACCACCACATCGCGTTCCGCCAAATCTGCCTCGCGTTTCTTTAGCAGCGCAATTTGTTCCAGAAACCTGGGATCGTCGTCAGCGTCGCCAAAAACCACGACGGGGCGTTTTTTCCATAAAAATTCGCTTAAATCTTTGTCATCTGCTGTTAAAAACTGTAATTCGGGTGTCGGGTTTTCGACCGATTGCGCCCCTGCGGCGGACACAAAAAAACATGTGATAACAAAGGCTAGGGCGCTTTTCATAAAGTCTCCTGTTACACAAGATATAAGGGCCTCGGGACGAATTGCGAAGCCCTTGGCGCATGTTTTTCCCATTAAAGCCACAGCAAGAGCTTTTGCGCCATGATCACGCCAACCCTCAGACGACAGCCGGGCGGGGCGGCTTTAATGCAAGTGATCGGCTTTTTCATGGATATTATCCTTCATATCGGCGCGCACCGGACCGGAACCACAACGTTTCAGGATTATTTACGCCGTCACCGTGCGTTCTTTTTTGACGCAAAAATCGCGATTTTGACGCCGCCACATACCCGCAGATCGCTGTTTGTCGGATTGTCACCAGCGTCCGAGGCCAAAACCCGTCCCCATGCGATTGAACGGGCGCAGGGACGTATCCGTTTGCAAATGGCATTGCTGCGCGCACAGGGCTTTAAGACGCTGATCATCAGCGAAGAAAACATGATCGGATCAGTGCGTGCGAACCTGAGGGCAATGGCGCTCTATCCCGATATCGGTGCTCGGATGTCGCGTATTGCTGCTGCGTTTGACGGGCAGATCAGTCGCATTCTTATCTCACCACGTGCTCAGGACAGTTACTGGTCTTCGGCGCTTTCCTACGGTGTCGCGCGGGGGCACCATGTTCTGGATGATGACGCCCGCAACCGGCTGGTGCATACGCCGCGTGGTTGGCGCGAGGTCATCACAGATGTTGCAAGCGCGGTTCCAGCCACTGATATCAAGGTTCTGCCGTTTGAAACTTTTGCGGGACACCCGGACGCAGTGTTGCGACTGGGCGCTGGGCTGGACGCACCGGCGGATGGCAGCTGCAGCAGACTGAACCCAACGCCAGATTTGCCCGCATTGCGCGCGGTTTTGGCGGATCGCGGCGAAAGGCTGGATAGTCTTCCCAAGGGGATGGGGCGTTGGCAGCCATTTAACGAGATCGACACTGCGATATTGCGCGAAAACTATGCAGACGACATGATGTGGCTGACCGCAGGTGCGGACAGTTTGGCCACCCTGACACAAGGAACCGCACCGGTAAGAGCAGGGAAAACCCTGCCACTGGGCGTACAACGACAAGGACACCAAAATGACCGACAAGAAAGACATCTGGCGCGACCTCGCTCAGGGTGAATTGCGCGAACGAACCGTCGATGACCTGACGTGGAAAACCATCGAAGGGATCGACGTACAACCGATCTATACCCAAGCCGACCTCGACGGTGTCGATCATCTTGGCTCGATCCCGGGTGCTGCACCCTATACGCGCGGTGTCAAGGCGACGATGTATGCAGGTCGCCCCTGGACGATCCGGCAATACGCCGGCTTTTCAACGGCCGAGGAATCAAATGCGTTCTATCGCCGGGGGCTCGCCGCCGGGCAACAGGGTGTGTCAGTGGCCTTTGATCTGGCGACGCACCGCGGCTATGACAGCGATCATCCCCGCGTTGAGGGGGATGTCGGCAAGGCCGGTGTGGCCATCGACAGTGTCGAGGATATGAAAATCCTGTTTGACGGCATTCCGCTGGACAAAGTGTCCGTTTCAATGACGATGAATGGCGCGGTGATCCCGATTTTGGCCAGTTTCATCGTCGCAGGCGAAGAGCAGGGACACGATAAATCGGTTCTTGCCGGCACCATTCAAAATGACATCCTGAAAGAATTCATGGTCCGCAACACTTACGTCTATCCGCCCGAGCCATCGATGCGGATTATCGGCGATATCATCGAATACACCTCAGATCACATGCCAAAGTTCAACTCGATCTCGATCTCGGGTTACCACATGCAAGAGGCGGGCGCGAACCTTGTGCAGGAACTGGCCTTTACTTTGGCCGACGGTCGCGAATATGTGCGCACCGCCATCGCTGCGGGTATGGATGTCGACCGTTTTGCACCGCGCCTGTCGTTCTTTTTTGCCATTGGCATGAACTTTTTTATGGAAGCGTCCAAACTTCGTGCTGCGCGCCTGTTGTGGCACCGCATCATGGCCGAGTTTGAGCCAAAGAACCCGAAATCAAGCATGCTGCGCACTCACTGTCAGACCTCTGGTGTCAGCCTGCAAGAACAGGACCCTTATAACAACGTGGTGCGCACTGCCTATGAGGCGATGGCAGCGGCTTTGGGTGGCACACAATCCTTGCACACCAACGCGCTGGATGAGGCGATTGCGCTGCCGACAGAAAATTCGGCCCGGATCGCCCGCAATACGCAGCTGATTTTGCAAGAAGAAACCGGCATCACCAATGTTGTCGATCCGCTGGCCGGGTCTTATTACGTTGAAAAACTGACCCATGATCTGGCCGAAGCGGCCTGGAAATTGATCGAAGAAGTCGAGGAAATGGGCGGCATGACCAAGGCTGTGGCCTCGGGCATGCCCAAGTTGCGGATCGAGGAATCTGCTGCCGTCCGGCAAGCCAACATTGATCGCGGTACCGAGGTGGTCGTGGGCGTCAATAAATACCGTCGCGACAAGGAAGATGCGATTGATATTCTGGACGTCGACAATGTGGCCGTGCGCAACAGTCAGATCAAGCGTCTGGAACGCATCCGCAGCACCCGTGACGAAAATGCCTGCATGGCGGCATTGGATGAATTGACCCGCCGCGCAAAAAAGGGCGGCAACCTTTTGCAAGCCGCCGTTGAAGCGGCCCGCACCCGGGCAACAGTAGGGGAAATCAGCATGGCAATGGAAAAAGAATTCGGCCGCCACCGCGCCGAGGTCAAAACACTGGCTGGCGTCTATGGCGCTGCCTATGATGGCGACGCAGGCTTTGCCGCAATCCAGAAATCGGTCGAGGATTTCGCCGCCGACGAAGGCCGCCGTCCACGCATGTTGGTGGTCAAGATGGGGCAGGACGGTCACGACCGGGGTGCCAAGGTGATTGCGACGGCCTTTGCGGATATCGGCTTTGACGTTGATGTGGGGCCGCTTTTTCAAACCCCCGCCGAGGCCGCACAGGATGCGGTCGACAATGACGTGCATGTGATTGGCATCAGCAGTCAGGCGGCAGGCCACAAAACACTGGCCCCGCAATTGGTCAAAGCGCTGAAAGACGCTGGGGCCGAGGATATTTTGGTGATTTGCGGCGGGGTGATCCCGCAGCAGGACTATCAATTCCTCTATGACGCAGGGGTCAAGGCGATCTTTGGGCCGGGCACAAATATTCCCGCCGCCGCTGAAGATATTCTCAAACTGATCCGCGCGGCGCGGCGCTGATCGCGCGACAGGGGGCAGACTATGCTGCAACTGGATCATATCGCAATTGCGGGTGGATCACTGGCCGAGGCCACCGCGCATGTCGAGGCGTCACTGGGCATTTCCATGCAGCAAGGTGGCGAACATGATGTGTTTCATACGCATAATAGTTTGCTAGGTCTCAGCGATGGTCTCTACCTTGAGGCGATCGCCATCAATCCGATGGCCCCGCGGCCCGATCGGCCCCGCTGGTTTGATCTGGACCGGTTTTCCGGGCCGCCGCGTTTGACCAACTGGATTTGCGCCTGCGATGATCTGGACGCGACGCTGGCTAAATTACCGGGTGGTTTCGGCCATCCGGTTGCGTTGCAAAGGGGGGATTTGAAATGGCGTATGGCGGTGCCAAATTCCGGTATACTGCCTTTTGACAATTGCGCCCCTGCCTTGATCGAATGGCAAACCGGTCAGCATCCTGCCCAACGATTGGTGCCGTCAGACATGCGTCTTGCGCGTCTGCGTATTACCCATCCGGACGCCCGCGACCTTGCCGAGTTTTTGGCGTTGGAGCTCAACGATCCGCGTATCGTCTTTGCCAAAGGCGCGCCGGGGCTTTCTGCTGAATTTGAATCGCGGATGGGAAAATGCGTTTTATGACGTGCTGTGGCAGAGTTTCCCGAACTGCGCGCAGGATTGGGCAAAAACCGGGCCGGTGAACGCTTTGAAATATTGGCGTCATTTTTGTGAATTGATGCAGAAAATCAAACCTATGGCCTGACATGCTGCACAGCAGCAGTTATGGTCCGCCACATGTCAATCTGGTCGCGCATATCCGAAGCCTTGTCTGCACTTGCCGCTGGCGAGGGGCTTTCCGTTGTGTTTGAGCGGTTGCGCAGCCCGCCCGAACGCTCGGTCGCGTTTACAATTGCGGTGATTGCCCTGGGGGCCAAGATGGCCAAGGCAGACGGTCAGGTGACCCGCGACGAGGTGACGGCGTTCAAGGACGTTTTTGACATCGCCGCACAGGATGAGGCGGGGGCGGCGAAAGTGTTCAATCTGGCGCGTCAGGACGTCGCCGGGTTCGAGGTTTATGCCGCCCGTATACATGCGATGTTTGAACACCAGCCCGACATTCTGCGCGATTTGCTGGAAGGTCTGTTTCACATCGCAATGGCGGACGGGTTCTACCATCCCAATGAGGATGCGTTTTTGGAACATGTCGCGCGGATTTTCCAATTGCCCGAGCGTGATTTCAACACGCTGCGCATGCGCTTTGCCCCTGAGGATGAAAACGATCCCTATACCGTTCTGGGGGTCACACCGGATATGCCTGTCGCGAAAATCCGCGCGGTCTGGCGGCAATTGGTGCGCGAAAATCATCCCGATGCTTTGGTGGCACGGGGCCTGCCACAAGAGGCGATGCAACTGGCGCAAAAACGTATGGCAGACATCAACCGGGCCTGGGCCGCAATCGAAAACGCAAACGCATGATACGTGTGGCCACCTATAATATTGAATGGTTCAACAATCTGTTTGATCGCCATGACCGCCTGCAGGCCGATGGCGATTGGTCGGCGCGCTGGGATATCACCCGCAAAGCACAGGCCGATGCGCTGGGACGGGTGTTTCTGGCAATGGATGCAGATGCGATCATGATTATCGAAGCTCCTGATCACAGCGCCAAACGCAATGCTGTCAAGGCATTGTCCGGTTTTGCCGAGACGTATGGTATCCGCGCCAACGCCGCTGTCATCGGGTTTTCAAACGATACGCAGCAGGAAATTGCCTTGCTCTATGATCCGCAGGTGTTGACCGTCAGCCATGCACCGCACCCCGGAACACAGGACGCGCCGCGGTTTGATCAGGTGTATTCCATTGATCTCGATATTGATGCGACCGAGGATCAGGTGGTGTTTTCCAAACCGCCACTTGAATTATCCGTGCAGACACGGTCAGGGTTTGAGATGCGGATGATTGGCGCGCACTTGAAATCCAAGGCACCGCATGGTGCAACAAATGATGCCGAAGTCATGAGCTTTGCAATCGCCAACCGGCGCAAACAACTGGCG
>JBAUHN010000206.1:0-1599 GCA_049680295.1 Sulfitobacter sp. | reverse complement strand
CAGCCAGAACGTCTTGCGCCATATAGGCATTGACCGCCGTTGCGCCTGCGCCAATTAGGACGGCGAAATAATGCGTGTCCACACATTCAGCCGAGCGCACGAGGATTGAGCAGGATGAGCGCAAACCATTTTTAACGAGGTGGGTTTGCGCTGCGCCGACGGCCAGAATCATAGGCACGGCCGCGCGGGAGTCATCAACATTTTCATCCGAGAGGATAATGTTTTCTACGCCGTCCTTTACGGCGTCTTCCGCCTCTTTACGGATACGCGCGAGCGCCTCATTCAGAGCCGTTCCGTCTACTGCGTCGGCTTTGGGGAGGGGGAAGGTACAATCAATCGTGCGGGCTTTGTCGCCGACAAAGTCCTCAAACCTTTGAAACATACCATTGGTGAGAACAGGGCTTTCAAGAACCAGCATTTCGCGCGTCTGCGCCTCACCATCGGCAAGGATATTACGAAGATTTCTAAACCGTGTTTTTAGGCCCATAACGCGGGTTTCGCGCAAAGGGTCAATTGGCGGGTTTGTCACTTGGCTAAAGTTTTGGCGGAAATGATGTGAGAGCGGGCGGTAGATTTCCGAGAGCACGGCGAGCGGCGTATCATCGCCCATAGAGCCAATCGATTCTTTTCCGTCTTCACCCATAGGCGAAATAATAAGCTCAACATCTTCTAGCGTTTGTCCGCAAGAGCGTTGACGGCGGGTGAGCGCTTCGCCTGTCAACATAGGGGCGGGCTCTGTGCCTGCGAGTTTCTCATCAAGATTTAAAACCTTTTCGAGATATTTGTCATAGGGCTTCTCGCTTGCGAGCTTATCGAGGATTTCTGAACTGTGGTAGAATTGGCCCTCATCAAGATCCACAGCAATCAACCGGCCCGGCTTCAGCGCGCCTTTCTTAATGATGGTTGTTTCGTCCATTGGGCACATGCCTGTTTCAGACCCAACAGCCAAAATGCCGTCATTAGAAATCGCATAGCGCATTGGGCGAAGTCCGTTTCGGTCAAGACCTGCCATGCACCAGCGGCCGTCATAAGCGGCCAGAGCGGCAGGACCGTCCCACGGCTCCATCACGGCATTGCAATATTCATAGAGTGAGCGCCAGCTATCGGGCATGAGATCCCCGCGCTTGGAATAGGCTTCGGGCACAAGCAGCGTTTTTGCCATAGGCGCCGTGCGGCCTGCACGAACAAGCAATTCAAAGACGCTATCAAGGGCGGCGGAATCGGAACTACCTTTTTGAATGACAGGTTTGACGTCGCCCGCACGTTTCCCAAAAGCGGAGCTGGCCATTTTAATTTCATGGCTTTTCATAAAATTAGTATTGGCTTTGACCGTGTTAATTTCGCCGTTATGGGCCAACATGCGGAACGGCTGCGCTAGCCACCACTGCGGAAAAGTGTTGGTCGAATAGCGCTGATGGTAAATTGCAGCGCGCGACACAAAGCGCTCGTCTTTAAGGTCAGGATAGAAATTATCAATATCTTCCGCGAGGAACATGCCTTTGTAGATAATCGTCTGAATTGAAAGCGAGCAGACATAAAAACTTGGAATGGCGGCTTCAATGACGCGCTTCTCGATACGGCGGCGCACGATGTAAAGCT
>JBAUHN010000205.1:0-12563 GCA_049680295.1 Sulfitobacter sp. | reverse complement strand
TGCGGCTATTGACGAGGTCGCAAGAGTTGCGGCGGGCGTACTTGCGACGCTTCTGGAAACAAAACAAATCAAACAAGTCGGTGTCGGCATGGGGCGCACGCTGAAGGCCACTGTCACTAACATGGCGCAAATCTCGCGATCCGATCTTAGTATTGTGTCCGTTTCAGGCAGTTTGACCCGCAAGCTTTCTGCCAACCCTTATGACGTGGTGCAGGCATTTCAAGAACGCGTTGGTGGCGAAGGGTACTTCCTACCAGTTCCTTATCTCGCGCGGTCACTGGCCGAAAAAGAGATGTTCCACGCCCAGGATTCTGTGTCCGAGATGCTCGGCAAGGCGCGCGACTCTGATCTCTTTGTCATTGGGGTTGGCTCACTTGATGACGAAGGCCATCTCATACGCAACCGTATGATTTCTGACGCAGAACGCGATGAATTACTGAGTGAGGGAGCAGTTGGTGATCTGATGGGCCGCTTCTTGAGCCCGGAAGGCACCCTTCTGGAAACACAACTCGGTAATCAGGCTGTGGGCCTGCACTTTGAAGAAGTGAGAGGCTCCAGAGTTCTCGCTTTGGTCGGCGGGGCTTCCAAGCTGGAAGCAACACATGCTGCGCTGCGCAGTAATGTCATCACTGATCTGGTCATCGACCAAACACTTGCGGCGCTTGTTCAGCAACGAAGCAAGGGAGAACTGCTTCGCGTTGTCAAATGAGCGGAAGCCAATACCAACTGCTCCGATCGGGCCATTGCGACGAGGAGATCGCAAGACTGGAACGGGCAAAACAACGGGTGGCGATTGGCCGCCAAGGGAGGGACTAAATGGACGTAACATTTTCAAAAATCATGAGCCTTGTGGGGATCGCCGTTTTCATAAGTATCTGTTTCGCGCTTTCAAACAATCGAGGTGCAATTCAGCGTCGTGTCGTCGGCTGGGGATTAGGTTTGCAGGTAATATTTGCAGTATTGATCCTTGGGATCCCGATGATCGGACTGCCCGGTGTACTACAACCCCTGTTCTCACTCGTAACAGATTTTTTCAATGCCCTGCTAACCTTTACGCAAGCAGGCACATCGTTCCTCTTTGGTTCATTCACGGGCGATGAGCACGGCTTTGTCTTTGCGCTCGCCGCTTTGCCCACAATCGTGTTTTTGTCGTCGTTACTTGGGGTGCTGTATCATCTGGGTATCATGCAGAAAGTTGTTAAAGGCTTTGCATGGATCATGTACAAGACCATGCGTGTTTCAGGTGCGGAATCGCTTTCCGCAGCCGCCAACGTCTTCGTTGGTCAAACCGAAGCGCCACTTTTGGTCCGACCGTTTGTGCAAAAAATGACCAACTCGGAATTGTTCTGCTTGATGGTCGGAGGCATGACTACAGTGGCTGGCAGCGTTCTTGCTGTGTATGTAGCGATGCTTGCCGGGTTCATTCCAGATATAGCTGGCCACTTGTTAACTGCCAGCGTGCTTTCGGCTCCAGCTGCCATCATGATTTCAAAGATCATGATCCCAGAAACTGAAACACCAGAAAGTGCTGAAGGTGTTCCGGCTGAAATGAGTGAAAAAATTGACAGCAACGTCATTGAAGCTGCTGCTCGCGGCGCAACCGACGGAATGCACCTAGCATTCAATGTTGGTGCGATGCTGTTGGCGTTCATCGCGTTGATATTCATGGTTGATTCAATTCTGACCATGGTAGGTGGCTGGGTAGGGTTCGGAACCTGGGGCGCTTCTATGGTAGCGGACCCCTTGTTGCAGGACGGGCAAGCTAATCTCACCCTTGCTGTGATATTCTCCTGGCTCTTCGCCCCTGTCGCATTCTTGATGGGTGTTCCATGGTCAGAGACAGGTGCTGCCGGTGCGTTGCTTGGTGAGAAAATCGCGATCAACGAATTTGTGGCCTATCTGCATCTGTCGCAGATCGGTGGCGAATTGTCAGAGCGGACTGTGATCATCCTGTCCTACGCATTGTGCGGATTTGCCAACTTCTCGTCGATTGCCATTCAGGTGGGCGGGATTGGTGCGATGGCGCCGGATCGTCGCGGTGATCTGGCCAAACTTGGCATCAGATCAATCGTCGGCGGCACACTTGCGGCCTTCATCACGGCCTGTATCGCCAACGTCTTCATCTAAACGAAAATGCAAACATCAGGCTTCCGGCTCAAAGTGGCCGGAAGCCTGTTCAGTCAAAGAACACAGATTGGAAGACTATGTCGAATATTTCCGCAGCTGCAAAAATTATTAAAAACCGTGTTGGTGATGAAGCCCCAAAGCTGGCGGTCGTTTTAGGATCTGGATTGGGCGCACTTACCGAACGCCTTAGCGATGCAACAACAATTCCCTTTGGTGATCTGCCGGGGTTCCCGGCATCTGGGGTTTCGGGCCATCAAGGCGCCCTGATTATTGGCACACTAGGGGGCACTCGCACAGCAGTCATTTCAGGTCGGGTTCATTATTATGAACATGGTGATCCCAAGGGCATGATGGCACCGCTGTCGGCGTTGGCTGAAATTGGCTGCACGACGCTTGCCCTGTCGAATGCCGCGGGCTCCACCCGCGAAGACATGCCGCCTGGATCATTGATGGCGATAACCGATCATCTAAATTGGTCCGGCCTGAATCCACTGATCGGCACAGACGGTGACCGTCGGTTTGTAGATATGTCGCAAGCCTACGACCGGGATTTGGCAGAACAGTTCCGCACGGTTGCCACGGGACTTAGCACTACGCTCCACGAAGGTGTCTATGCTTGGTATTCTGGCCCGTCATTCGAAACCCCTGCTGAAATCAATGCACTGCGGATGTTGGGCGCTAATGCTGTTGGTATGTCCACTGTGCCAGAGGTTATTTTGGCCCGCTATCTGGAGCTGCGTGTTGCGGCGGTATCCGTCATTACCAATTTCGCCGCAGGCATGGACGGGGCGATGATCGGCCATGGCCACACGAAATCAGAGGCCGACAAAGCGCAAATCCGCTTCTGCGACCTGTTCGAAGGCTTCGCGTCTTCGTTGAAAAACGAAGGATCAAAATAATGCTCATACGCGAAATTATTCGCAAAAAGCGCGACGGCGGAAGCCTGAGTGACCAAGAAATCGCATTTGTTGTCAAAGGGCTGACTGATGATAGCGCCAGTGAGGGCCAGATGGCCGCGTTTGCAATGGCAGTCTATCTACAGAAGCTGACCGTGGCGGAGCGGATAGCGTTTACGTGCGCGATGCGTGATTCCGGCTCTGTTCTGGATTGGTCGGGCGAAGACCGCCCAGTGGTCGATAAACATTCGACCGGCGGGATTGGCGACAACGTTTCGCTAATGTTGGCTCCGGCACTTGCGGCCTGCGGTGCAGCGGTGCCAATGATTTCGGGGCGCGGGCTGGGACACACAGGAGGGACGCTCGACAAACTGGACGCAATTCCAGGATACGATACGCAGCCTGACGAGAACAAGCTGCGAGAAGTGATCAGGTCTGTCGGCTGTGCGGTCATTGGGCAAACCTCCCAAATCGCCCCCGCGGACAAACGCCTGTATGGCATCCGCGACACAACCGCGACTGTCAGTTCGATAGACCTGATCACTGCCTCCATTTTATCCAAAAAACTGGCCGCAGGGCTGGATGCGCTGGTGCTGGATGTCAAGTTTGGCAACGGCGCATTCATGGGGTCAAAATCAGATGCCCAAACACTGGCGGATTCCCTGGTTTCTGTTGCGAATGGTGCCGGATGCCGCACCGCCGCGCGATTGACGGACATGAGCCAACCATTGGCCACTGCTGCCGGCAATTCATTGGAAACTCTCAACGCCATTCGTTTCCTGACAGGAGATCATATTGACGCTCGGCTTTGGGATGTCACATGTACGCTTGCAGGTGATCTGCTGTATCTGGGAGGGTTGACCGACAGCAGCGCAGCAGGGCGCGCCAAGATCGAGACCGCATTCACATCTGGGGCAGCGGCAGAAAGGTTTGCCCAGATGGTCGTGGAGCTTGGCGGTCCAAATGATCTGATGGCAAAGCCAGACAATTATCTGGCCCCGGCTCCTGTGATACTTGATGTATTCCCTGGCACGGACGGTCATGTCCGTTCAGTGGATACACGCGCTGTCGGGTTGGCCGTGATTGGTCTAGGTGGTGGCAGGCAGGTTCCTACGGACAAAATCGACCCAAGGGTCGGATTCACTGGGTTCGCCGAAATCGGTCAGTTGCTTGGCACAAACCAACCCATTGCCCAAGTTCACGCCGCGACACGAGAGGCCGCAGAGAAAGCCGCAGAAGATTTGCGTTCGGCATTTGTGTTGGGTGATCCGGTCGAGGTCGACGAACGCCTCTATACAGAGCTTTTGGAGGGCGCTTCGGCATGAGCCGCGCCTTCCTCATTGTTCTAGACTCTGTCGGTATCGGCGGCGCACCGGATGCCAAAGCATATGGCGACGAGGGAGCCGCAACCGTCAGCAACATTGCCATTGCCTGCGCCGAAGGACGCGGCGACCAAGAAGCCTTGCGCAATGGCCCATTAAGTCTTCCCAATCTGACAGCAATGGGTTTAGGGGAAGCCGCTGCGCAAACGACCGGGTCTATTCCGCCCGGCCTCGAAGGGCCTGTGAGCGGGGTTTGGGGCAGTGCTGTTGAGACATCAAATGGTAAAGATACCCCCTCGGGCCATTGGGAAATCGCCGGGGCACCAGTGGGATTCGAATGGGCCTTGTTTCCAAATGAAATGCCTGCATTTCCAGAGAGGTTGACAGAAGCGCTGATCAAAGAAGCCGGACTTCCCGGCATCATGGGAAATTGCCATGGGTCAGGGTCACAAATCATCCAGGAACTGGGGCCCGGACATGTCCTGACCGGCAAACCGATCTGCTACACATCTGCGGATAGTGTTTTCCAGATAGCGGCCCATGAAGGACACTTTGGGCTGTCGCGATTGCTTGAAACCTGTGAAATCGCGCGCAAGCTGGTTGATCCGCTTAAGATTGGGCGTGTGATTGCACGGCCATTCACAGGGTCGGTAGAATCGGGTTTTATCCGCACAGCCAATCGCCGGGATTTCTCGATCGAACCTCCCGAGGAGACTTTGCTGGATCACGCCTCAAAGGCAGGCCGAAACGTGATCACCATGGGCAAGATCAGCGATATTTTCGCCCATCGCGGCACCGGTGAAGTGCGCAAGGCGGCTGGCAACATGGCCCTGTTGGACAGCACACTTCAGGCCATGGATGACCTTGAGGGCGGCGGTCTATTATTCGCTAATTTTGTCGATTTTGACAGCGAGTTTGGCCACCGACGCGATGTGCCAGGATACGCCCATGCATTGGAGCAGTTTGACGCGCGGCTGCCGGAAGTATTTGCGCGTCTTGCGCCCGGCGACCTTCTGATCCTGACAGCGGACCACGGCAATGATCCAACATGGCACGGGACGGACCATACTCGCGAACAAGTTCCGATATTACTGCGGTGGGGGGCTGAAACCGGCCCACGTGCTTTGGGCGAACGCCTGTTTTCAGACATCGGGGCCAGTATCGCCGATCACCTTGGCCTGCCCTTTGGCCCCCATGGAACATCTTTTCTTAACCTTATCCGGGGAAAAAAATGACGCCCGACACAATCATACCACATCAGCGTCTGGTGACAGCCGACCACGTTGAACGCAATCCAGGATCCGAGCTTGATCTTGACTGGGTTGCAGCCGCCCATGGAAACCTGTCGGCCATTGAACGCCGCGCGACCAGTTTGCCCGCAAGGCGCAGCGTCAAAAAAGATTGGCAGGCCGCTTGGCTGATCAAGGCGATTGAATGCATGGACCTGACAACACTGTCGGGTGACGATACGCCCGCCCGCGTTCGCAGATTGTGCGCCAAAGCAAAGGCACCCGTGCGCGCGGATCTGATCGAAGCGCTTGGATTGCAAGAACGAAAGGTCACAACCGGGGCTGTTTGCGTCTATCACGACATGATTGAAACCGCTGTTGAGGCGCTGGAAGGTTCGGGCATTCCCGTTGCCGCCGTTTCAACCGGGTTTCCGGCGGGGTTGACCCCGCATGCGCTAAAGGTCAAGGAAATCGAAGCCTCGGTGGCCGCGGGGGCTGCGGAAATCGACATCGTGATCACCCGCCGCCATGTTTTGGGCGGTGATTGGCAGTCGCTATATGATGAAATGCGCGACTATCGCGCGGCCTGCGGTGAAGCCCATGTTAAGGCTATTCTGGCGACGGGCGAGTTGGGCACAATGCGCAACATCGCCCGCGCATCGCGTGTCTGCATGATGGCGGGGGCTGATTTTATCAAAACCTCAACGGGCAAAGAAAGCGTCAATGCAACGCTACCTGTCAGCTTGACCATGGTGCGTGATATTCGCGCTTACAGCGAACGCAGCGGCTATTCGGTTGGCTACAAGCCTGCGGGCGGCGTGGCCAAGGCTAAGGATGCGATAAATTATCTGGTGTTGATGAAAGAAGAGCTGGGGCGGCGTTGGCTGGAACCCGATCTGTTCCGCTTTGGTGCTTCATCGCTGCTCAGCGATATTGAACGCCAGCTCGAACACAACGTCACGGGGCGCTACTCCGCTCTTAACCGCCACGCGCTGCCATAGGATACCACGATGTCAACTTTGGAAATTTTAGTTACCATGGATTACGGTCCCGCCCCCGAAAGCCCCGAAGCCGCAAATACCTGGCTTGATCGCCATGACCGCAAGTTTGGTCATTTCATTGATGGCGCGTTCACAGCGCATGCAGGCAGCGATGCGTTTGCAACCGCCAATCCGGCCAACGGACAAGAGCTGGCGCTAATATCACATGGCAGCTCCGATGACGTGAACGCCGCGGTTGCCGCAGCGCGCAAGGCGCAAAAGGGCTGGGCTGCAACGGGTGGGGCTGCGCGTGCGCGTGTGCTTTATGCATTGGCGCGCTTGGTGCAAAAACACGCACGCCTGCTGTCGGTTTTGGAAACCATGGACAATGGCAAGCCGATCCGCGAAAGCCGCGATATTGATATCCCGCTGGTCGCGCGGCACTTTTACCATCACGCTGGCTGGGCGCAGTTGATGGAACGCGAGTTCCCCGATTTTGAGGCTATCGGCGTTGCGGGCCAAGTGATCCCGTGGAATTTTCCGCTGCTGATGCTGGCCTGGAAGATTGCGCCCGCGCTGGCGATGGGCAACACCGTTGTATTGAAACCTGCCGAATATACGCCACTCACAGCCCTGTTGTTTGCGGAACTCTGCCAAGAGGCGGGCGTTCCAAAAGGCGTTGTAAATATCGTCACCGGTGATGGGCGCACCGGGGCGTTGATTGCGGAACACGATGATGTCGACAAAGTGGCCTTTACAGGCTCCACCCCGGTGGGGCGTATCATCCGCGAACGCGTTGCCGGATCGGGCAAGAAGTTGACGCTTGAGCTGGGTGGCAAATCCCCGTTCATCGTGTTTGATGACGCCGATCTTGACAGCGCAGTTGAGGGCGTCGTTGATGCGATCTGGTTCAATCAGGGGCAAGTTTGCTGCGCCGGATCACGCCTGTTGTTGCATGAACCGATTGCCAAACAGATGATCGCCAAACTGCGCGAGCGCATGGCGCAACTGCGCGTGGGCGATCCGATGGACAAATGCACCGATATCGGGGCTATCGTGCACCCCAAACAGCTCAAACAGATCAGCGCCAAGGTGGATGCGGCCGTGGCAAACGGGGCAACATTGATTCAGGCCACGGGGTCCATGCCGAGCACGGGCAGTTTTTATCCGCCGACATTGCTTACGGATGTGGAAACCACCGATGAGGTTGCCCAAGAAGAAATATTCGGCCCCGTTCAGGTCGCCATGACCTTTCGCACCCCCGATGAGGCGATTGCCCTTGCCAACAACACGCGCTTTGGCCTGTCCGCCAGTATCTGGACAGAGAACATCAACCTTGCCCTTGGCATGGCCCCACGGGTCAAATCGGGGATTGTTTGGGTCAATTGCACCAATGTCATGGACGCCGCTGCGGGCTTTGGCGGTGTGCGCGAAAGCGGCTTTGGCCGCGAAGGCGGGCGCGAGGGGCTTTATGAATATATGAAACCACGCTACCTGAAATCACTCAAACTGATTGCCGCGCGCAATGATAAACCGCACGACGCCACTCTTGCGGGGTCGTGCGGGATCGACAGAACCGCCAAGATGTATATTGGCGGCAAACAAGCCCGCCCCGACGGCGGTTATTCCCGCGCGGTTTTGTCCCCCAGGGGCAAGCTGATCGGTCAAGTGGCTGATGGCAACCGCAAGGACATCCGCAACGCGGTCGAGGCGGCGGAAACGTCAAAAGGCTGGGCTGGCATGTCGGGCCACGGCCGCGCGCAGGTGCTGTATTACGTTGCCGAAAATTTGGGCGCACGCAGCGCGGAGTTTTCAACACGTCTGCAAGACATGACAGGCGCCAACACCAAGGCGGCAGACCGCGAAGTGCTGGCGTCGATTGATCGCCTGTTCACCTACGCCGCTTGGGCCGATAAATATGACGGCGCAGTGCATTCGATCCCGATGCGCGGCACTGCGCTAGCGATGAAGGAACCCAACGGCGTGATGGGGTTGGTTTGCCCTGATGAGGCGCCTTTGCTGGCGTTTGTTTCACTCTTGGCCCCAGCCCTTGCCATGGGCAACCGCGCGGTGATTGTCCCATCCGAGGTCTATCCACAGTGCGCCACGGATTTCTATCAAGTGCTCGACACATCGGATATGCCCGCGGGAACGGTAAATATCGTGACCGGGGGTCGGGATGAATTGACCGACACCCTCGCCAAACACGCAGGCGTGGATGCGCTGTGGTATCACGGCAGCGCGGAGGGCTCTCGCCTTGTTGAGGCGGAAGCCGTAGCCAACATGAAACGCACTTGGGTCAATAACGGGCTGGCGCTGGACTGGTTTGATGCCACGCAAGGGGAATCTGAAGAATTCCTGCGCAACGCCTGCCAGATCAAAAATGTCTGGGTGCCATATGGAGAGTAACCCCCACACGACAATCCCCCTTTCCATTCTACGCGCGATGCCAAAGGTCGTTCTGCACGAACACCTTGACGGGGGTCCCCGTACGGCCACGCTTATCGAGCTAGCCGCAAGCCGGGGCATCAAACTTCCATCGACCGACCCTGTGGTGCTGGCGGACTGGTTCTATGACACGGCAACGTCAGGTTCGCTTAAGGGATACCTTGCGACTTTTGACACTGTAAATGCTGTCTTGCAGGATGCCGAAAGCTTGGAGCGGGTCACTGAGGAATATGTCGCTGACTTGACAGCTGATGGCGTGATCTACGCTGAAATCCGCTTTGCACCGGAGCGCCATGTTGCTCAGGGCCTGACCATGACCCAAGTGGTTGGCGCAGTCGCACGAGGCATACGCGCAGGCATGGCCAAAGGTTCAATTGATGTTCGTCTGATTTTATGCGCTATCAGAAATTTTGAGCGATCGCTCGAAGTGGCCCATCTTGTTTCCAACGATCCTACCGGACTGGTCGTGGCTTTCGATCTTGCTGGTGGCGAAGATGGCAATCCACCGCGCAACCATAATGCGGCGCTTCGCCACCTAAGTGAAGCAGAAAGGCCGTACACCCTACATGCCGGAGAAATTCCCTCGCTGCCGTCCTTACGTGAAGCCCTCCAGACATACGGGGCCAATCGCATAGGTCACGGCGTTGCAGCAATGCTGGATGTTCATCCAGAAACCGGTGCGCCCGGACCGATCCTTCAGGATGCGCTCGCGCGTGGCGTTCCGTTTGAGGTTTGCCCAACTTCCAACTTGCAGACGGGGGTTTGCGCTACGATGGCACAGCACCCGTTTGATGCTATGCGTAAATTGGGACTGTCGGTGTCAATAAACGTCGATAATAGATTAATGAGCCGAACGTCGTTGACGCAAGAAATGGCGGTGGTGGCCGAAGCGTTTGACTACGATCTCACGGATCTCGCTGAGCTTTCGCAGAATGCTGCTGGAGCGATTTTTGCTACAGATGAGGAGCGATCCACTCTTGTGGAGCGTATCAATAAATGGTTCGCACAGGCAGCAATCAAATGACGCGCGAAAGCTTGGCACTGCGATAACAACGCATGAATCAATAGCCCAATGACGGTGGTGAATTGGCTGCACCGCGGAAAGAGTCTTGCTGCTGTTGCAAGAAAATGCAGTGCGAGCAATAACTTCGGTTGCAGAGATCAGATTAGTCCGCGACCCAATTGTTGTGCTCTAAAGCGCGGAAATGTGTGGTTTGGAGTATCCCAACCTTACACCCCCTTAATGGCAGGTCCAGTGATATCTGCTGCACTGCCGAATGGACGGTGCCGCAGACGCTGACGGTTCCTGCTTGAACAATAACCGCAAGTCCACAAGTTGGTTTTGTACCGCGACCCGATTGTTGGAACCGTGCGTTGCGCAAGGGTAGTTTGCATTTAACACCTGGTCACTGATTTCAATGGCTGCTCCGATGAAGTGAGCTGCATTGCGGCAAAAACTCTGCAGCAAGGGCGAATAAATGCTGCGTCAGCGAGGTTGAGAAATCCAATGTCGGCTTGGTCCCGCGCCTTACCAGTTCTTGCGCGGCGCAGCGAACGGCGTCGTTTCTGGGAGCCGTCGTTCGTAGAATACGCGGCGAAGGAGCCTGAAGAGATGGGATGGTTGCCGCCCTCCCCAGACGGCATCGCAATGTGCCAAAGTTGTGGTCGCACGCAACCACGCTACAGAGAGGACGGCAAAATGATGGATACGATGATTGGCGTAGACTTGGCAAAGAGTGTTTTTCAGGTCCACGGGGCTTCGCTGACGGGAGAGATCAAATTCCGAAAGAAACTGACGCGCGTTCAATTCCAGAAGTTCATGGCTAAGCAGCCTGCTTGTATTATCGTGTTTGAGGCATGCGGTGGTGCTCACTATTGGGCGCATGAGGCGAAACGACTTGGGCACCATGCAAAATTGATCGCGCCACAGTACGTTAAGCCGTTTGTTAAACGGCAGAAGAATGACGCCGCTGATGCCGAGGCAATAGTCATTGCGGCGCAGCGCCCGGAGATGAGGTTCGTTGAGGCCAAAAGCAGTGAGCAAATCGCAAGAGGTGTTGTGTTCCGGGCACGCGACCGCCTCGTGCGCCAGCGAACTGAGCAGATCAATGCGCTTCGATCCGTTCTTTATGAGCAGGGTCGGGTATTCTCAAAGGGAACCCACCAGATGAAGAAGATTGCGGAGTACCTGCAACAGGTCGACAACGGCCTGCTTTCTTTGGTCCGGGAGGAATGCGATGAATTGCTTGCTTCAATTTCTGATCTCACGACACGAATACAGGCAAAAACATTGAAGCTCAAAAAGCTATCCCAGCAATCAGAGATATCCCGGCGGCTTCAGACGATACCCGGCGTCGGCCCGTTAACTGCAATGGCGGTAGAAGCCTTCGCACCGTCCATGGATATCTTTCGGCGCGGGCGAGCCTTTGCCGCCTGGTTAGGATTGGCACCTAAACAGCATTCATCAGGTGGCAAGGAACGGCTCGGGAAGATCTCCAAAGCAGGCCAGGTCGACATTCGCCGCCTCCTTATCATCGGCGCAATGACACGCATTGTCTGGGCCGGTCGAAAACCTTGCGAGGACGGTTCTTGGTTGGATCGAATGTTAAAGCGCAAACCTAAGATGCTCGTAGCAATAGCACTGGCGAACAAGATGGCGCGGACCATTTGGGCCATTTTGACGAAGGAAGAAGATTATCGAGATCCGGCGAAGATTGTGGCCGCCTGACAATACGCAGGAGACGCAATTTGAAGCCGGAAAATGGGAGTGAGAAGACGATGACCTGAATGGGCAAAATGATCGACAAGATCTGGATTGGGAAAACCAGTTTTGGGCTCAGAACCGCGAGTTCGCCGAAGAGATTTGGACCCAATCCGCTGATCACCATACCGGCCCGTGGCTTCTGAAAATGCCGCACAATGAGGCCTGACAGAAGACCGCACTCGATCACTCCTACAATCAGTCAAAAACTTCTTGCATCCCGGGCGGCAACCACAGAAGCCCAACCTGTGAATTCGGTTTCTATGTTGCGTGTGCTCGCAGCACAAAAGTAGCTGCAGGAGCGTAAGATCCGATGCTGCCACGCAGCGGGACAATCGGTCGTTCATGCCAGCCGCAGCGAGGTTCAGCGGTCGATCTCAGAACGTGCGGGACCAAACGATGCCGGTAGGTGGGGTTTTCCGCGCCATCAACGAAGTCGAAAACACGATCAAAGCGATACACGTCGCCGCGAGCCTCCCTCGCAACTATACAGGGATCCAAACCTTCAAGAAAGTCTACCAACAGGTACCGTTGAAGACGCCTGCGGTGCACAACTACTCCTGTTGCGTCCAATCGAGCAAGGTTGCAAACCGTCTTGCCCAAAGCAATGCTCAAGACTTTGATATCCATCAGAATGCGCCTCTCTATCCACTTTTGCCTGCAACAACAACTGCGGTTTGACGGGAAGGCAGGCATTCCATCCCCTTGGCCTAAAACGCTGCATTTTTAGGCACTGATAAGCCGCTTTGTGTCGGCCGGCGACGCATAACCGTACTTTGCAATTAATTGCTGCCGCTTCT
>JBAUHN010000204.1:0-2428 GCA_049680295.1 Sulfitobacter sp. | reverse complement strand
GTCAATACCTTCACGTTGACGCTCTTTCCGTATCTCTGTTTCAAAGGTGGAAATCGCGGACAGCATTGAAAAGAAGAGGCGTCCGGCGCTGGTGCTCGTGTCGATGTCCTGTTCCAGCACCTTGAGTGCCACACCCTTTTCTTCAAGGATATGGGCGATGTTGTGGAGATCGCGCGATGATCTGGCCAGCCTGTCCAGACGGGTTACGACAACTGTGTCGCCTTTGCGTATGCCGCGTTCCAACAAGTCTTTCAGAGCGTCACGCCCTTGGCGTGATGTGCCTGTCACTTTCTCTTTGTATAGGTGCTCAGAGGCGACACCTGCGCCCGTCAGGGCGGCAATTTGAACATCTAACTTCTGCCCGATGCTTGATACTCTGGCGTACCCAATAAACTCACCCATTATTCACCCTTTCCGTCCCATTTGACTGTCTCATAAATCGATAGCGTCCTATAAATGATTCGGCAAGTCTTGTAGGACACTTTTGGTGCCATTTTATGCGTCCCGTGTGATTATACTCAAATCGGACACGTTTTGCTCGCTTGACGACGACCCTAGCAAAGCAGGCGATTTGGAGGATGTTCGATCAGTCATGCGTTGTGCTGGTGGTCTGAGCGAAACCCGCGTTAACGGAAATGCCTTCGGCATCGGTTAAGCGGGGAAGCATGCTGGCAGTTGTTTTGGAATTCACAGGACGCGTACGCCCCCAAAAAAATGGCCGAACGTCAAAATAAAAAATGCACTCACCAAGAAAATGTTGTCTTTGGCATGGTGTACGGATGGGGGTGTTACAGCGACCTAGCGTAGAGGGGATGGGGGCCAGAATCGTCTGATTTTCGAATAGCCCAATACTGGCGCTAACTTTGAAACAAAATTTTGCACGAGGTGCGAACAGCCGCTGTGGGGCCTTTTTGCGGGTACGCAGGATATGCCGCAGGCCCTTGATTGCAGGATAAGTAACGTGGTCAGTTTTTTAGGTGTAGTGCGTTTAGGTAAATGTCGTAATTGCCGGATTTCGGAATGCCTGTTTTGTGGCAAAGATCAAATATATTCCTCATATATCCTGTCCAGATTGTTCTCCTCAATCAAAACTAAATACGGAAATACGATAATCCTCTTATGATACTGATTTTGATGAAATAGTTTGTCGTATTTCTTTTCGTTTCTCGACCGTCTTTACCGTGTTTTGTGACTTACCTGCGGCCCGCCCCCTGCGCGCACAGGAGGCGGTTGCCTTTCATTTGAAGGGGTCTGCGACGTTTGTATTGGTGTTTGCGGCTTTCAGGATTGCAGGCGTCTGGTTCTTCTTTGTCGGGCGATCAAACGCGATCTTGGTGCCTTCGGATGGTACGGCATTTGGTGCATTGGGAATTTTTGGTTTCCTCTCAACTTTTGAAAGCTTCCAAGGGTACCCACCCTTGCCGCGCTTTTGGGATTGGCACAGTTCGACCGTTGTGCCGTCTTCCATCTCGAAATGGCGTCCGACAAAACTCTTCAAGTAGTGTCCCATCGACCGAGTGGAGTATTCGTGCTCTTCGCCATGCGGCACACGCTTGATTGGCAACACGATCTTATCGGTCTCCGCGATGCTGCAAAGCTCTGGGGCTTCTGCCCCGTCTGGGCTAACACAACTCGACCACCATGCTCTGAGCAGGTTTTCAATCTCCTCCTCTTCGCCATCCGAAGCGATCTCGTTCAACGCGGAGCGGTTCTGTTGCCACGTCGTCCAGTTTTCAGCCGCTGCTTCGATGATCCCGCCGACAACGTAGCGGTACGCTTCGTACGAGCCGATTATGGGGGCATGTTTGGGAGCAGGGCAGCCTTTTTGTATCCAGTTTTGTGCGAGAACCAAAGCCGCCCAAACGAAGTCGCCGCGATGCTTCTGAACGTAGTCCAAGAGAGACTCGTGCCGGAAGCCACTTCGCCCCTCGGGGTTGGCTGTCTGCGGCTTCATCTCGATCAGGCTGGTGCGGCGGAGAAGTTCATCTGAAAGAAGAGGTCGGTTGCCGACAAGGCCAAAGCTTGATGTGACCGGGACGGAGACTTCCGCAGATCTTCCAAGAATTCGGTCATTCCAGATCGGCTCCGTTGTCACACTCGCCAAGGCAGGACTGGACAATGCACCTGTCACGTTGTCCCAGACAATCATGCGCGTACTGCTTCGCAACGCCGACGTGATCCCCTTGCGGCGTTCCTCTTCGTTATTTGGCATTGGCCGCGATGACGGACGACCATCTACAATGTAGCCAATTGCATTCGAAAGGAGGCCACCTCCGGAACCGTTGACCGTCTTGGTGATCAGATTGAGCATCAAAGGACCCTTAATCATGGGGCGGACGAATTGTTCGAGCACAAACCCAACTCCATTCAAGAACGAGGCTGGGGGTGGACCTGTCGCGGTTTGATGCCGCTCCTTTGATAGCATTTA
>JBAUHN010000203.1:0-3385 GCA_049680295.1 Sulfitobacter sp. | reverse complement strand
AAATTGGGCCTGTATACACCACATGCGGGAAAAAAAGTCGCTCACCATTGGATTGACGGTTTGTTTGAATGCTCTGTTTCGTTAAACAGGGCCAAAGACAGGGCAAACAAATCATATGGGTAATCGCGACAACAGCCTTCTGGACCGTGCGCTTCATTATCGTGCGATGCAAAGATGGGCGCGTGCCGCACGCAATTCGGCGACTGTGAACCTGGCCACATTGCGGCTTCAGCGTACCCGTGCGCGGTTGCTCAAGGCGCATTTGGACAGGCTTATTCACACATCGGACGCGCGACTGGCCTTGCCAGCCATTGGGTCCTCCAACTTTGTCAAACCGCACAATGCCGACTGGGCATGGCGACCGGAACTTTGGCGCGGGCCACTTGCAACACCCGGACTGGCGGCTGTTCAGACAAAGTCAAAACTCGGCGACGAAGTGACTTTGTTTCATGATTGTGACTATTCAGAAATCACCATGCACCAGCGCCGCAACCTGCGCGAAGAAGACATGGCACCTTATGGTCTTTGGCTGGATGTTTTTCGGTTCGACGGATCGTTCTTGTCACTTGTGATCGACTTGCCGGATGCTGCCGTGCAGGGGTTGAAGAAAACCCATTTACTGCGTGTAAGTGCCACAGTTGAAATGGAAAAACCCATTGAGATTTTCGCGCGCATCAATATCCGCCATGGCCCAAACACCGAACAGATCGTCCGAGAGCTGCCGTTGAAGGACAAGGAAATCAGCGTCGAATTTGATTTGGCCTATTCCAAGCTGAATGAAAAACGGGTTGAACGGGCCTGGGTCGATTTGATTTTTGAGGGTCCGCAGATGAATCAGGTCGTTTTACGGGACGTCACGCTATCGCGCCGTCCGCGCGCCCAAATTTGATCCCTGCGTGGCCGGTTTCGCGCAAAGTTTTAGGAGTGTTTGGCAATGGGTAACTTGATCGTCACCAAAACCGCCGTGCGGCTGGGTCGCTGGGAAGGGATCGTTACCGGAACCGGCGCTGATATGCCCGCGCTTGACGTGACGCATCAGACCCAGCCGGTCGCCGATGTCCGCCTTGTCAGGGACGAAAATCAGGGACATTGGGTCTTGCATATTCCCATTCCCATCGAAGCGATTTCCGATGGCGTCCAGGCCATTCTGATCAACGATAAAGATACCGGTGAGAAGCTGAACAGCTTTTCAATCATTGCGGGCGAAGCGCTTGGCGACGACATGCGCGTCGAGATCAATCTGCTGCGCGCAGAACTCGATATGCTAAAGCGCGCGTTTCGGCGGCACTGTGTCGAGACGGCTTAGGCCGCGTCCGCATTTACAGATCACCCACCCTGCCGGGTATTCATTATCCGGTTGTCAGGTCCTGGGCCAACATCAATGCGTTTCTGTCCGGGTCAAAGAAGGTTGCCGTGCTGACCATGCCCTCGACAGTGTCGGTTTCACCATCAAACTTCACACCTGCAGCTTCCAGATCGTGGCGCGCTTTTTCGATATCAGCCACGCCGAAAACCGGGACCGAATTGCCCGGTGCGGGTTCAACGTGTTCACCCAGCCCAAGGGTCACGCCTGCGATTTTGGTTTGAAGTTCGCTCCATCCGGCCTCATCGGCATGATAGAGCAGATCAAATCCAAGCATATCCGAGTACCAACCTGCACTGGCGTGCCGATCACGCACGGACAGGGCAATCGTCAACGTTTTTTCAAGTGTTACAACCGGCATAGTGCTTTCCTTTGATCTGAAAATATATATACTATACTTTATGGACATAAATACGATTGTCAAGGTTACCTCGCGCGCCTGGTCACTGAACATCCTTGCGCTGATGTACAGCGGCACACCCGGCCGGCAAGCGCCCTTGCTGGCCGCCTCGGGTGCAAGTCGAACAGCCTTTGCACAAAGTCTGGGGCACTTGGTTGATCTTGGACTACTGGAACGCAACCCGGGTCACGGCCATCCCTTGCGCCCCGAATACAGGTTAACGCCAAGTGGCACGGAAATTGCCGCTGCCGCAGAAAAAATCAATGCGATTGCGCCCGACCATGGCCAGCGCGCATTGCTACGGCGCGCATGGACAATTCCGGTTCTGGCAGTGAGCCAAAGACCCAGATATTTCAGTGAAATCCGAAACGATCTTGCTTCGGTGACAGACAGGGCGTTATCGCAGTCATTGCAACGACTTCAGCGCAATCAATGGATCACTCGCGATATCGACACCACGAAACACCCGCCCCGACCGCTGTACCGCGCGGCGAACACCGGTGCAAAAATTGGTAAGGCAGTCGATCTGTCATTGCGGTAACGCATCGTTCTGCAGGGGCCTGTACATTTACTCGGAACCGAGTTCCGCCCGGCAAGAAAAAGCCCCGCCAAATAGTTGACGGGGCCCTTTGCTCAGCACTCAGAAGCCGCGTTATTCCTTTGGACCCAACGCCGACAGCCCCTTAAGAATGTCAATCGCATAAGCCAATTGGTAATCCTCTTCACGCAGGGCCGCGGCGGCATCCGCCTTGGCGCGGTCCTCTTCGATCTGACGAATTTCGTCTTCGCTAAGGCTGTCGTTGTTCAGGCTGCCGCGCAAGTCCGCTTCGGTCCGCGAGGGGCGTGCCGGTTTTGCGTCTGCTTCTTCTTCGGCATTGGGGTCGCGGCGGGGTTGCTGTACCACGATATCAGGTGAGACACCCAGCGCCTGAATGGACCTGCCGGACGGTGTGTAATACCGCGCCGTTGTCAGGCGCATCGCACCATCGCCGCGCAATGGCATGACGGTCTGCACCGACCCTTTGCCAAAGCTTTTGGTGCCGACAACAATCGCCCGGCGGTGATCTTGCAAGGCGCCCGCAACGATTTCCGAGGCCGAGGCGGACCCACCGTTGATCAAGACAACAATCGGCTTGCCGCCGGTCAGATCACCCGGCGTTGCGTTAAACCGGTCACCATCGGCGGGGTCACGTCCACGGGTGCTGACAATCTCGCCTTCTTCAAGGAACGCATCCGACACACGAATCGCCTGATTAAGCAGACCACCTGGATTGTTTCGCAGGTCAACGACAACGCCGTTGATCTTGTCCATCCCACCGGCGTCTTCGATTTGCTTGGCCAGGCCCGCTTCGAGATTGGCATAGGTCTGTTCGTTAAAAGTTGTCACCCGCAAGACAACAGTGTCGCCTTCGGTTCTGGTGCGCACAGCCGTCAGTTTGATGGTGTCGCGGATAATCGACACGTCAAAGGGCTCCGGCTCACCTTCGCGCACGACGGTGATCACAATCTCTGAACCAACAGGCCCGCGCATCAATTCAACGGCCTGATCCAGCACCAGAACCGAAGGCGACACTGTTGTCTTGCGGGTGACAACTTTTAACGAACAGACCTATGCCAATCTC
>JBAUHN010000202.1:0-4339 GCA_049680295.1 Sulfitobacter sp. | reverse complement strand
ACTAGAGCTGGTCGCCGCAGGCGACGCCCCCTCAGACTGATGGCGTTAAGAAAACCTTTGTCTATCGAGCGGTCATAAAAGCGGTATCTGCAGCGCATCATCTGGACAAATCGACTTGGAAGTGCTATCTAACCCTCGGAGGCTTTGCTGGCGACGGCATTGCCTTTTTTTATTTTTCGGCTGCCGCGCGCAGGTCGTTGATGATCTTGAACCCATAGTTTGTGTATCCACCGGGTGTATGTTGCGTGAACCGAAGCCGCATGACCTTCAAGCACAGGTCATCAAGCTCCGGTCGGCGCGCTTCAGTCATACCATTCAACCGAACACCCCAGCTCAACAAATAGGCGATCAAATCCGCAACCTGAACCATTGTCGTCATGTCGCTATGCACAAAGAACGGCTCCGGAATGATCAAACGGGATCGTGTACGGCCCTTGTTTGTTTTCAGGAAATATTCCGAGACCTGATTGAGCAGAATATGGCTGGCACTCTTGTCCAGCTCATCAAAGACCACATACCCCATCGGGTCTTCGGGCTGGCTGTTCAGAAAGTAGAAAAACCGCTCAAAGAGATAGGCGTAATCCTTCCGCAGCATCCCGCCTGCAGGTCGCGGCGCGGCCTGGGGCACAATGGAGGCGAAAGCCTGGGCACCGGCGGCGCGTGAAATATCGAGCGCACGGGCGACATAGGCGAGTTTCGCTTGCGCAAGCGCGGTCAGACGGTCACGGCTGACCGCGGTCCCATCCATCAGGATTTCGCGGGACAGCGCCTGTCGTTCGTCTGCCGGGAAGGGTGGCAGTTGCGCGGCATGTGCAAAGACCTTCTTTTTGAGCAGCTTTTGGGCTTTTGCCTCATTGCCATAGGCCTCAAAGAGACGCACGCCGAAAATCTCTTCCTGAGCGTCAGACAAATCCCGGATCAGCCGCCAGAGTTTGCGATCTTCGATCGCAATGCCGGCCAGCACTACGTAGGGGGATTGGCGTTGGTCCTGGCCAGATTCGTCGATAAATAATGCCCAGCTCAACGCAACACCTTCAGTCTCGATTGGTCCGCCAGAATGGCACGGGTTCTTCCGAAGTGAAAGCTGAGGCGCCGAAAACCCCGGTCGTTTAAGGTATTTAGGGCCTCTAAGAGCGACCTCGCGGCCATTGGCCCGCGCAATCGGTCTTCAGCTGGACGACAGAGACGGAAAATCGGCCCTGCACGGGCGGTTTCAGCAGGAAAGACGCTCACAAGCCACGCCTCCGATGCAGGCCGATCAGGCTGCCGATGACATTGAGTTTGCCACGATTGTGCGCCTTGATCATGCCGCGCAGCGCCCCGCCGGGGTTCATCACCGGTGAGGTTGGGTGATCTCGGTTGGCGTCGAGCAACAGAACGCAGATGGCGGCGCGGGCGCGTCCCATCCGGTCGCAGGCGGCGGCCCAGGCTGAGATGTTGATCCCGAGGGGCCCGATCCGGGCGGCGGCCGCTTCGATAAACGCGTATTCGTCGCGTTCGTGACTGCGCACCTCCATTTCCATTTTGAACTCCTGGCTCGAAAGAGAGACCGCGTGATCGAGGCCGTAGTGACCCGAAAATAGCCCTTGAAGCGCCAAGGTTTCCGCCTCAAGCTCTTTTTCTTTGCAATCGACGGGGCCGGTAGGCCCTGGCGCAGGATGATCTTGCGTGGGCTTGCCCGCGCTCAACTGATCCACGTGAGTGTTACAAGTTTCAGAAAGTATCTGGTGAATGTCCTCTTGTATAAAGCACCGGAAGGTTTCTTCCGGTTCACAGGAGGAATCACTATGGTTATCTATCCAATCGACCAGTCTTGTGCACAGGTCGGTTGCGGCCTCAACGTGCTCAGAAAGGCGGACTTCACCAAGTGTCAGCAGCGTATCTGTGCGGGGCCAGCTGGCGCGCTCCAGGATCATTGCCTGAATATCCTCTGACGCCTGATCTTGCTCAGAGAGACGCGCCAGTTCGTCGCGGAACGTTGCCCATCGCACGCTCCGGGTCGCTTTGAGCTGCTTCATCCGCTCAAATTGCGCTTTGCGGGCTTCGCGCAGATCGAGAAACTCTGTGAAGCGTTCAATGAGGGGCGTCAGCACAAGGCCGAGGCCTGCACTGCCATATCGGCTCCCGTTTGCCAGAACCCGGCGTTGAAGGAGGCCGTACTTCTGAAGGGAACGTTCATGGGTGCGCAACTGGCGTGTCGAGATCCGAAGGCGCTGTGCAAAGGTTTCTTGGCGGCCATAGAAGATTGGCTCCTTGTCAGGATCGACCCATGCTTCGTGGTCTGTGCTGCCAATCAGCCGCGTGAGGATGTCCGTGAGGCGGGGGCTGAGCCCCAGATCACGGCCGATGTCTGCCATCAGCGCAATCACATCACGCCTGGAAAATCCCTGTGGGAGGGAGGGGAACGGTTCTGTTCTCATTATACTGTCCTTGTCTCTGCTCGTTGGACAAGGCGGCGACAGGCAAAAAGTCTGTGTTCGCACAAATGCGTTTTTTCTTGCCTGTATGATTCTGGGGGTGCTATGATGTAATCGTGTTCAGCGATTTCAGAGTTGGCGCTCTGTTTTCATAGCTCCCCGGAAGGTTCACCGCCTTGCGGGGTTTTGCTTTTCTAGGGTTCAGTTTCTCCTGTCATCTGGCGGCAAAAATGCTGCCGGGGTTGATGGGTTTGCACCCAGGGCTGGTCCATTCGTTTTGTGATGGGCCAAGCCGAGACGCACTTCCTCTGTCCGCACGAATGCGCTTTTTTCTTGCTCGTAAGGGGAGGGGGATGGTAGAACCGGATCAACAGCACTGCTGATCGAGAAGTTGGCGCTTCTTGGTTCTTGATCCCCCCCGTTAAGGCCTCCGCCTTGCGGGGGTTTCGCTTTTCTGATGGGTCGACCTTCCTTCCGATTCTGTTTTCGTTCTCAACCTAGCATACAACAACTCGTTGCCGTGGCATGAGCTTTGTCCAGGTATTGCGTCTGGGGCTAATTCTTGTGGTTTCATCAAGAGTTAGGCCGAGATACAACGGCGCTGGTCGCACAAGTGCGGTTTTTGCTTGCCGTATCGCTATTTTGGGTGATAAAACCGGGCTTAACAGTTGAGCCTTATTCGGGATTGCCGTCCCTAGGTCTTATCAAACCCCCCGCATGGTTGCCGCCTTGCGGGGGTTTGCTTTTGTAGCTGCTCGCTCGCTGCCCCCTTTCGATTCTTATTTTGTACAACAGGCATACTCTCTATAGGTGCCTGTCGTAAATGCGGTTTTGTCGCGGATCAGTGCCACCACATCTAGTAGCTCACCTGCTCGTAGCCGTAATTGCCTTCATAATCACGCCATTCGACGAAAACCGAGCGGTGGAAAATGCTGGGGCAGGTGTCTCCGTAACGCTCGGTGCCGACATGCGCTTCGGGCAACGCGCCGATACTTGCCCTGCGCCAGGAAAAATCGCCCTGGGTGCCATAGGTGCCCAAGTAGATTGTGGCGCTGCGGTTGCAGTCACCATCCCGGCCGGATTCATGCTGGCGGACGTATCGCGCGTCGAAGACACGGATTGAGCGCACGAAGTTGAACTCTGCACCGCTGATGTCGATGTCAGCGCGATCTTGCACATACTGCAGGGCGAACCCCTGCGGCAAAGGTGCCGCATCGCCGCCGGCCATGCGCAGGACCGCAGGTTGCGGCTCCATTGCGTCCGTGAGTGGGGGGAGTGGAGCAGGAGATGTATAAGATGGTGCGCCTGCCATCGCCGCTGGCGCACTAGCGTCATAAATGCCATCAGGATTGAGTGGAAATGACTGCTGAGGCGTACTGTCGTCCAACTCTAGCAGAATTTCGTAGATGCGATCGGCGGTCAGTGTCTCAGGATCGACCGTGTAAGCCGCGCTCATTGGGCAACGCCAGATTTGCAGCGGCGGCTCAACCGGCCAGGGGGTGATGCGGCGGATGAATTCAGCCCGGGCGCGGGCGCAAGGTACGGACGCGGGCCAGCCTCCGGAAAGGCAGAGAAGGATCGCACAGTCGATTTGATAGGTTTGGGCCTCGGCACGCTGCGGTCCAGCGGACATAGCAACAGTTGCTAGCGTTGCCATGGTCAAGGCGGAGTTTCTGAGTGCTTTCAGCATGTGGCCTCCAAGGGTGCGAACATTGGAACACTATTACAATACTGCTGTTTTGGCAAAATAATACGGTTTTGGCAAATCTTTTTGCATCGCCAGCCAGCAGTTCATTGCGCACGAAGCACTCTCCCGAGGTATTTTTTTACTTTTGGGTCTGACCCGGACCGGGCAGACACCCGTGCTAGGGTCGTAGGATATCGACCGATTATGCGACTTCAGCGCTCGCAGTGTCTCATTC
>JBAUHN010000201.1:0-4267 GCA_049680295.1 Sulfitobacter sp. | reverse complement strand
GGCGTGAAGGGGTACTTGCCCGCTTTCTCGACATCGCCAAGAATAAAGAACGGCCGGTATTCCACGACCTGCACGGACAGGGAAGGATCAACGATCGTCTGGGCTGCTTTTTTGTGCAACCGACTTTCGAAAGCGCGCACATCAAGCCCCGACGCCTGAACCACGCCAATACCGGGGATCGACACCATGCCATCAATGCCCACCAAGTAGGTATCGTTAACATCTTGATTTTGCAGCAGGGTAATCGAAATTTTGTCGCCCGTGGCAAGTTGATATTTTTCCGCCAGAGCGGTTGAACCCGAAAACAGAAGACCTGCGATCAGAAAAACAGCCATTCGACGGGCTCTGGACAGATAAAAGGGGAAAGTGGAAGAATACATCATACTACCGTGAATGCTTGCTTGAAGAAATAAGGCCGGAAGGCTAACAACCAACTATTAGCTGCTGCCAGTTCGTCAACGTTTGTCTTAAATATCCACTATGCATAGCGTTTAGCGCAAAGGCAAGGCCACACGACTTGTATTGATAAGTAGGGGATTAGGTTTGGATTTCAATGACTTAATAGTACGTTTTTTGAACGTCCTTCGTGACCGGCGCACCCTTTTTCTGATTTTGTTCGCTGCGATTTTCATGGGCGCAATTGGCGGCGCTTATGTCAAACCTCCTCGCTTTGAATCGACCGCAACAATGCTTGTGACACTGCAGGCATCCCGGGTGAAAACCACAGCATCCGACCAGCAAGAGAACGCCGTAAGCCTGCAACCCGAAGAGGTCATGGCAGCCCAAGTGGAGATCATGAAAGCCCGCGAAGTGACCGAAGAACTGGTCGATGTCCTGCCTGAGTGGGTGTTTGTGAAAGAGCCGTCAGACAAATGGTACGTGCGTATGATCGTGGCGCCGCTGAAAGGCGGCGTTGACTTGGTAAAGCGAATGCTCGTTGGCGTGCGCTTGATCGAGCCGGAAAACGAACGCTATGACCGTATCAAGAAAATTGAAAAAGGTCTGACAATATTCCCGGTTCGCAAGGCGCAAGTCATTGAAATTACCTTCGAATCCAGTGACCCGCGTGTGCCACCTGTGGTCGTCGAAGAGTTGATCAAGATCTATAAGGCCAGAGCTTCTGCGCTGAGGTCTGCGTCGCAAGGGTTTGAACTTTATCACGAACGCGCATTGGCGTTGAGCCAGGAACTGGCAATCGCAGAGAGCGAGCGGACCGAGTTCATGATGAGCAATAACATCATCGACTTTGAAAGCGAACGACAGCAACTGATTGAGCGGTTGCAAGTGCGCCGTCTTAAGGCCGACGAAGAGCGGTTGATGGAACTGGTGGCGCTGGAGCCGCAATTGAACCTGCTGAACCGCAATACCGCAGTGTTGGCGGAATCCTATTATGTGTACCGCAAGGCTGCCGACGACCGTGAGACGTTTTTTGAACGCGACAACGACATTTCGGCACAACTGATCGACGCGCCGACGGTGATCTACCAAAAATACACACGCAGCCGATTGTTTCTGGTGATGATCGGGTTTGCCGCGGCAATTGTAATTGCTGTTTTGATCACGGTTCTGGTTGAATGGATTTCCAGTATCCGCCGGATTTACGGTCAGGCGATAAAAGAGGCTGAGCGCCAGCAAAGACCACCCATCAATGTGGTTGAAAACATCTTTGTCTCGCTGGATGACGCAAGGGAGCAACCGCATGAAAACAGGCGTCGTCCATAATCCGGTCCTTGGGCCCGGATTTTCGGGACCCGGCGCCTGGGGCTGGGTTACAGTCCTGTTGGGGGTCTGTTTTGGACTAGGGTTGGCGTTCACCTATTCCAATCCGGTAATGATCATCGCCGGATTGACCAGCGTCTTCGGATTGATCGTCTTTATCTATCTTACAGTGACCTACCCGCTTGCCATGCTTTGCATCGTGGTAGCCAGTCAAATATTGATCCCGGTCTATGTGCGTTTTCCCTTTAATGTGCCGCCGCCACTGTTCACACTTGGGATGTTGATGGTGATTTCAACTGCCAGGATGATGCTTAACCCGGTGCCGTCAAAACCGGGAAAATACGAACATCTGATCGCCACGGTCCTGGTGATGTACAACGTTGCACTGGTGCTGACGATCCCGAATGAACATGCCTCGGCCGGGTCTTACAAAATGTATATTCAAGCAGTTTTCGTGCCCACCACATTGTTTTTCTTTGTTTTGGCTACCGTCAGATCACCGCAGCAATTGCTGTACGTCTTTCGCACAATCACGATTGCCGCCGTTTTGTGTGGTTTGCTCGGCCTACATGAATTTACCTTTCAAAAAAGCTACTTAGCCGATATTTTTGCACCAAAAGTTACAATAGAAGAGGATTTTTTCCTGTATATGCTGGCCCACGCCGACGAGGTCGATGGCTTTATCACCGGCTCGCTATACCGGGTTTACAGTTTTTTCACCCAGCCATTGGAATATTCGGCCTTTATGGTCATGTCCTTTTCTTTTGCGGCGCTGATGTTTGTTACCGCAAAGACCGGTATGTCGCGCATCCTGTACGGGCTGGCCACCGGGATTATCTTTTTGGGGTTTATCGTCTCGTTCTCGCGCGGGCCAACGCTGGCTTTGGGCATCGTCATCCTGTTTTTGGGGGTGTTTGAACCGCGGGTACGGCCATGGATATTGGCCGGAACTGCAGCGGCGGTTGCGGGCGTGGTGATTTATTGGTCCAGCATTGTTGAAAAATTAAGCGATCGGATCACTGGTAGCGAAAACATCACCATGCGGTTCAGTCTGTGGAAAAACGGGCTGTCCATTTTCAGGGATAATCCTGTGCGTGGCATTGGCTATGGGAGCTATCCAAATTACCACGTCGATGCGATCCGTGAAAACCAGATCGGTCCGATGTATGAATACCCCTGGCCGCATATCGAACGTGTCACCACGGTCGAGAATATCTTTGTCTCTCTGGCGGCAGAAACCGGGCTGTTGGGGCTGTCGTTTTTTGCGTTGGTCCTTGGCATCAACTTTTTCGTTTTCCAGCGCATCTACAAGCGGTGTCACGATGAGCTGACCAAAGTAATGGCGCTATCAGCGTTTGGTGCCTGTCTGGCCTACCTGCTTAGCGGGATGACGGTCTCTATCAACACGTTTTACACAACGTCTATCCTGTTCTTTGGGATCTATATTGCCGCATTGGCTGTCTTGTCGCGCGAACTGCCTGATGACGGCACAACCGAACCGATATCTGACACCGACGACACCATCACCTATGCCAAAAGATCGGCCTGATTCTTCGCAAAAAAACGTTTCATTTCGCTGGGTTATTCAGCAATTCCGCGTTGCAGCGGCGGAAGATCGCCTAATTTTTGTGGCACATGTAGTATGGCTTACGAAACCCCCTCAAAATGTGGCAAGAGTGTGGCATAATCAGTATGTGCTCGTTCCTAGAACGCGTAATATTTGTGTGAAGGTCGATCCGGCTAAAGTTCTATTGGTGCCTGCAGAAATGAAATCTATTTGATGTCATTTCTCTTTTTTTGATTGTTCGATTTGGTCCGCGTTCGATTTTTGAGAATAGTAACGAAATTTCCTTCGTGAGTAGGCCGTATTTTGAAAATTGCATCCATTTATATCCCCCGAGTGTCGCTGGCACTTATGATTTCTGACGCTGTTGTTTCGACCGTTTTTCTGATCGCTGCGACTACCGTTTCATTTGATTCCCATCTCGCCTGGCTGAACCATTTGGTCGTGCCCGGCGCGGTTTTGGCGGGGCTGATCCTCGGCCTTGCCGTGACTTTTGTTTTGCTGTGTAACTTTGCAATGGGTTTGTACCAAAGACGGTACATGAAAGGCCGCAAACTGATTTACAGCGCCACGATTTGCACGGCAATTGGGTTGATCGTCTTTCTATTCACGGACAACTTGTTGTTGGGCAATAGTTTCCGGTTTGCGGAACTGGCTGTTCTGGTGGTGACACTGTATGTGCTTCTTGCGGCCAGCCGCCCGTTGTTTTGTGCATTCTACGAAACATTCGTTCCCAAAAGACGTCTTGCCCTGATCGGATCGTATCAGATGGCCGAACAGGTGCGATTGGCCATTGAACGGGCGTCTCCGACGGATGCGGTGCTGGTCACTCACTATACCTACGACCGGCTGTCTGGTGGCGTGGGGCTGGATGCATCGGTTCAAGCGGCGCGCTGCAACCCAGAGATTGACGAGATATTTGTTGAAATGTCGGCGGCCGACCTGCGTATTCATTCGGGAGCAATGACAGGCCGACCGCTCAAT
>JBAUHN010000200.1:0-2294 GCA_049680295.1 Sulfitobacter sp. | reverse complement strand
GCGTTACATAGCTTATGTCGACGCCTTTGGACATCAACGTATCCAGCATGGCCTGATCAAAATGCAGCGATGCCGTCGGGGCGGCGACAGCGCCTTTGTTGCGGGCGAATACGGTTTGATAATCATTCATATCGCGCCCGTCCGCAGGCCGTTTGGCGGCAATATAGGGCGGCAATGGCATCGCACCTGATCGGTCAAGCTCGGCGTCAAAATCATCGCCCGAGAGATCAAAGCGCAATTGCCCCTGCCCGTCGGCGACATTTTTCAACACAGCGCTAAAACGGTCACTGAACACCACCGTCTCGCCGATTTTCAGCTTTTTCAGCGGCTTGATCAACGCAACCCAGGTACCGTCACTGCGTGGCTCCAGCAAAGTGACGTCAATGCGGGCCTGGGTTGTGCCCTGAGCGCTGTCGCGGTGACGCAGCCCGGTCAGGCGTGCGGGGATGACTTTGGTGTCATTCAGCACCAGCCGGTCGCCGGGGCGCAGCCACCCCGGCAAATCGGTGACATGGTGATCCGAAATCGCGCCGCCTTGGGCCACCAGCAGACGTGCGGAACTGCGCGGCACGGCCGGGCGCGTCGCGATCAGGGCCTCGGGCAGATCAAAGTCAAAATCACTGAGTTTCATGGCGCGCCGCCTAGCGGTCCGGGCCGGAAACTTCAACCCTTGGTTTTGGCGGTTCCGCTGCCGGTTTGACCGCCTCACCCTCGACGGCAGGCGCTTTGGGCGCGGGCGCGCGAAACAGATTGCGGAACATCGCCGGGGTCAACACCGACAAAGGATTGACCGACACATTCGGCGATTTGGCGGGGCCGGAAAGTTGATAGTTGAAGCCGATCAAACCTTCGCCCTTGCGCGTAAAAATGCTGCCAATCCCGTTAAGCAGATAGATCGGTGATATCACCCCTTGCATGTTCAGGACGCCCTGATCAGGCACATAAATTCCGTCCATCGACAGGCCCATCGACGGGCCCACAGCGCTGGCCTGGGTCAGCGTTATCCGGTTTGGCGATATCCGAAACGCGGCCTCAACCTGGTTAAAGTAAATACCATCGCCGTTTAACTCATTCAAAAGGCCCACACCGCTCAGCGCGTTGAGCAGTGCGGCCATTACCGGGGCATCCTGAACACTGGTACCGGTGATGCCCAAGATGCCGTCAAAAGCACTATTGGGGCCGACGGGACGCAGTGTCAGCGACAAATCACCACCGCGCGCCTGATTTAATATCCCCGCCGAAGCGATCACCCCGCCTGCATCAGGCGTTGTAATCAACACAGCACTGCGCCCGTTTTCCGGCACAAGTTGTCCGGTAATCGCAGTGCCATCATTGACCCGACCGGTGAACCTGCCGTCCAATCCTGCCCGAGAAATGAATTCGCCCCTCATCGCAGTGATTGCAATGGTGTCGGTGACTTGCAAACGGTCCAGGTTCAGGTCCAGCGGGACAGCGGTACCGGTCTCGCCGCCGTCCGGGCCGCCAAAAGTGGCGGCGCGTAAATCCAGCGTACCGCCGCGCAGGACGACGCCCGGTACTGCGCCTGATCCTCGCCCAACCAGATCGACCGGTGCATCCAGCCAGTTGCCGACCTTCAACTGGTCAATACGGACCCGGTCCAATGTGCCATCACCTTTCAGCGACACCGCGCCGTTGGCAGACAATCCCGGACCAGACAGGGACAATTCGGACACATCCGCGACAGCACCCAAAGTGCCTGCAACAACCAATGCGCCCGGCGTGGCAGCCGGTTTGACCCAGCCGACAGGTGTTGCTGCAATCTTTAGTCCACGCAGATCAGATGTCAGGCGAAGTTGTGGCGGTGCATCCCGGATCAGATCCAATGCAAAATCACCCGTCCCGCGCCCGGTGACCGAGCCGGGCGGCAACGCAATCTTGAAAGTATCCAGCGTTCGTTCAGACAGCTCGACCGTGCCACGCACGGTGCTTTTGCCCGCGTGTTCCGGTCCGATCCGCTGGCTCCAGATTGCATCAAACTCAACCGCGTCAAGCCGCCCCGGACCGCCAATCCGAACTTCATCGTTGGAGGCCGTGACGGTCATGGATTTGGACGCCAGGACCCGATCCTTGATCAACGTGTCACTTTTGACGTCTCGCAAAATGCCTGTCGCATCATAGCGCAGGGCATCAGGACCGCCGCCCTTTTTCAATGGAAACGATAAGGTGCCGTTCAGATCGACCTGACCATCCGCCAATGTGACCGGCAGCTTGGCCTTGTCCATCACGTTTAAGGGCGGCAGGTTTAGCATCGACAGCGCCGCTGTTATGGTAGA
>JBAUHN010000199.1:0-12902 GCA_049680295.1 Sulfitobacter sp. | reverse complement strand
CTGTGACTCAATCAGGTGCTGACACCCAACGGCCACGGTTCTGTGGCTCTTTTACATCATTTTGCGACGCCGTGTCACCTTTATATCGAGGTCAGTAATCTTCTTTCGCAATGTATTTCGATTAATGCCCAGCAGATCGGCACATTTCGCCTGATTGCCTGCGGTGGCTTCCAATGCGATCTCAATCAACGGCAATTCGATTTCGCGCAATATCCGCGCATAGAGCCCATCCGGCGGCAACATATTTCCGTGCAGATCGAAATAGCGGCGCAGGTGGCGTTCGACCGATGCGCCCAGCTTTTCATTGTCCACGGCGCTGGGCATCGGTTGCAAATGCGCAGGCCCGCCCAACGCCTGTTCCGCCTCTGTACCCGAGATTTCGGTGGCACGGCTGGTCAGACCAAGACGGCGGATCGTATTTTCCAACTGGCGCACGTTGCCGGGCCAATTATGGGTTCGAAAGAATTCAGCGGCCGCTTTTGACAAGGTTATTGGCGCCTCGCCTGCCGCTTCGGCGCGCGCCAGAAAGAAATCTGTCAGCAACGGGATGTCATCCACCCGTTCACGTAAGGGTGGCACCGCCAACACCGCACCGCTGAGCCGATAATACAGGTCCTTGCGCATGTCGCCTGCCGCCATTGCAGCCGTCAGATCGGTCTGGCTGGTGGTCATAAACCGCGGCATATGATCACCCGCGGTGTCCATCATCCAGATGATCCGCGCCTGCGCCTCATCCGAGAAGTTGACAATTTCGTCGATCAAAAGCGAGCCACCCTTGACCCGCGCCAGCACCCGCGATGGCCCATCTATATCTTGCAGGTCCGCCGCATTCAGGACAACGAATGGCAGGCTGCGGCGGTCTGAAAGGTCATGGGTTGCCCGTCCGATCAAAGACTTTCCTGTCCCGCTTTCACCCCAGATCAACACCGGCAAATCGGTGTTCATCACCCGCGCCACAACGCTGTAGAGCGCCTGCATTGCTGGCGTGCTGCCCACCAACGGCAAAGCGTCAGTGTCGGAAATTTGCGTGCCGTCGTCCACCGCCCTGCTGGGCTGCTTTTGCTCCAGCGCCCGCGCGGTACGTTTCATCAAGTCGGGTAAATCAAAGGGTTTGGGCAGATAATCATAGGCTTCGGCTTCGGCGGCCTTGATGGCTGTCATAATGGTGTTTTGTGCGGATATGACAATCACCGGCAGGCCGGGACGGTCGATCGCAATTTTCGGCAACATCTCCAGCCCATTCCCATCGGGCATCATCACATCCGAAATCACCACATCGCCTTTGCCTTCGCCCACCCAGCGCATCAAAGTGGTCAGGCTGGATGTCGCATGAACCTTGCAGCCCGCACGGGTAAGCGCCTGGGTCAGAACGGTGCGGATTGTGCGGTCATCATCTGCGACCAGTATCGTGCCATCCATGGCTTAATCCTTATGGGTTGGGTCTGGGCTACGCGCCAGAGAAATACGAAATACGGTTGCGCCAGGGTTCGATGTCGCCGAAATCCAGCCGCCGTGATCCGAGATGATTTTCGAAACCAGCGCCAACCCCAGGCCGGTGCCATTTTCACGCCCCGAGACAAACGGATCGAAAATATCATCCTTGATGCCGTCGGGCAGTCCAGGACCGTCATCTATAACCTCGATCTGCAACGGCAGGCTTTGCCCGGTGCCGTCTGATCTGCGCATGCCGAAAGAATGTTCAAAAAAGCTGCGCAAGCGGAGGGTGCCGCCGCTGGTTCCTGCGGCTTCCGATGCATTTTTGATAAGGTTCAGAACCACTTGCAGCAACTGATCGGGATCGCCATGGGCCAAAGGCAACGATGGGTCATATTCTTCGGTGATCGTCATATGCGCGCCAAACCCCAGCAGCGCGGATTGCCGGGCACGGGTCAGGACGTCATGCACATTCACTGCTTGCATCTGCGGCGGCAGCAGGTTGCCAAACTGCTCGACCTGTTCCAGCAATTTCACGATGCGGCGGCTTTCTTCGACCACCAGGTCGGTCAGGGCACGGTCTTCGGCGCCAAGGTTCATACCCAGCAGTTGCGCGGCCCCGGTGATCCCCGCCAGTGGGTTTTTGATCTCATGCGCCAGTAGTTCAGCCATCCCAATTGCGGACTTGGCTGCAGACTTTACCGAATGATTATACGTCATTCGTCCGGCCAGTTCGCTTGGGGAAATCATCACGATCATATAGCCAGGACTGCCTTGCAAAGCCGCCATTTGAAGGGCGCATCGAACCGGATGGCGTTTGCCACAGCCGACGTCCACCGCGCTGACAAACAGGGGTGTGCTATTATCACGCGCGCGCGCCAGAGCGTCCTCCAGCGGGCTGTCGACGCTGATCTGATCCCACAGCCTTTGGCCGCGCATCGCTTTGGCAGAGGCGTTCATGAACCCTTCGGCGGCAGAGTTGATGTCTGAAATCGTGTCATCAGGCGCCACAATCAACATCGGAACCGGCACCGAGGCCCAGATGGAGGGGTCCGAATTCATGCCGCCTGCTCGCGCGGGGTGTCTTGCGGGGTGTCGATCGCCTGAGCAATCAACCTTTGCACCGTGTGCACATCTTTTGCCGTCAGTACAGCACGCCGCAGATCTGCGGGCGTGGCGCAGGTGTCCATGAACCAGCCCAAATGTTTGCGCGCGACCCGCAACCCGATGGCGTCGCCGTAAAACGCAATGACATGCGCATAGTGGTCGTGCACCAAACGGGCGAATGCAGCACCGGACGGGACTTCTGGTGCGGCGGTGCCAAACAGGTCATGGGCGATCTGCGCCAGCAACCACGGCCGCCCCCGCACACCGCGCCCCACCATGATGCCGTCTGCGCCCGATTGCGCCAGGGCGGTTTTGGCGGTCGTGCTGTCGACAATGTCGCCGTTTGCGATCACCGGGATGTTCACCGCCTCTTTGACCGCACGAATGGCCTGCCAATCGGCGCGGCCCTTGTAAAACTGGCACCGTGTGCGCCCGTGAATGGTGATCATGGTGATTCCCGCCGCTTCGGCCCGGGCGGCGATTTCAGGCGCGTTCATCAATGCGTCATCCCACCCCAGCCGGGTTTTCAGCGTGACCGGAATGTCGACGGCGTTCACCACTGCTTCGATCAGGGTCAGCGCGTGATCGGGCGTGCGCATCAGCGCCGAGCCGGAATACCCTTGCACAACCTTTTTGGCCGGGCAGCCCATGTTGATGTCGATGACCCGCGCACCGCCTGCCGCGACCATACGGGCGGCTTCGGCCATCGGGGCCGCCTCGCGCCCGGCCAGTTGTACGGCGGTGCCCACCAGCCCCAACCCCAGTTCCGCCTTTTCGCGCGCCATCTGGGTTGCGTTGATCATGTCGTGACTTGCCACCATTTCCGACACCACCATCCCGGCGCCAAAGGACGCGACCAGGTCGCGGAACGGCAGATCAGTGATTCCCGCCATCGGTGCCAACAGCACAGGCGGATCAAGATCAAAGGGAAAGGGCGCGGTACGCATGTGTCTAATCCTTGTGCAGACTGCTTTGATGTACCCAATCTCTTTGTTTTGCTCAACGATTTGCGGCGCTATTTCCGCGCCCCGAACGACAACTGCCTAAATATTAGGCAGTTTTCAGGGAATTGCACCCTTAACGTCAAACCCATAGACAGGTCGCATGAAAAACGCGCATCCAATATGACAACCTCAGCCGTGATTGTAGCCGCAGGTCGCGGCACCCGGGCAGGCGCCGGAGCGGCCAAGCAATGGCGCGCCCTTGCGGGGAAACGGGTGGCGGACCACACCGTTGCAGCCTTTGAAAACCACGCGGCCGTCGACAGGATCGTTGTCGTGGTCCACCCCGACGACCTGCCCCATGCGCAGGGTTTTGTGGAGGCTGGCCATATCGTTGTCACTGGCGGTGCTGACCGCGCAACATCCGTGCGGCGCGGGCTTGAGGCGTTGCAGGATTTGGCAACTGAAACCGTGTTGATCCACGATGTCGCGCGCCCTTGCATCCGTGCTGACACCATCAGCGCGGTTCTGGGCGCCCTTGCCACAAACGACGGGGCGGCCCCGGCTTTGGGCGTGACAGACGCGCTTTGGACCGGTGACGCAGGCCATGTCACCGGCGCACATGACCGCGACGGTTTGTTCCGCGCACAAACCCCGCAAGGGTTTCGTTACGCGCAGATCCTTGCGGCGCATCAATCACATGGCGGCACTGCCGCAGATGACGTCGAAGTCGCGCGCGCCGCCGGATTATCCGTGGCCATCGTGCCCGGATCAGAAGACAATTTGAAAATCACCACAGCGCAGGATTTTGCCCGCGCCGAAAGAATACTGAGGACAGATATGGACGTCAGGCTGGGCAATGGATTTGATGTGCATGCCTTTGGGCCGGGGGATCATGTCACACTATGCGGTGTGCGTATTCCACATTCTCAAGGACTTATCGGCCATTCTGACGCGGATGTGGGGATGCACACGGTCACCGATGCCATCTATGGCGCGCTCGCGATGGGAGATATTGGCCAGCATTTCCCCCCCTCTGACCCGCAATGGAAAGGTGTTGAGAGCCGCATTTTCCTGTCCCATGCCGCCGATCTTGCGGCCACGAACGGGTTTTCATTGTCCAACGTCGACTGCACCCTGATCTGCGAGACCCCAAAAATCGGCCCGCATGCCGCCAAGATGCGCGATGTGATGGCCGGAATTCTGGGCATTGATCCCGCACGGGTCTCGGTGAAAGCCACAACATCGGAACGGCTGGGCTTTACCGGACGCGGCGAAGGTATTGCCTGCATCGCAACTGCAACATTGGTGAAAACATGAACTTGCCAAAAATGATCGGAACACTTTTGGGTGTCGGCTATATCCGCCCGGCACCCGGCACCTGGGGATCGCTGGTTGCATTGCCCTGGGGCTGGCTGCTGCATGTTCTGGGCGGGTTTCCCTTGCTGTTGCTCGGCATCGTCGCCGCCTTTCTCAAAGGCTGGTGGGCCACAGCAAAAATGACCGCCGGTCAGGATGATCATGATCCTTCAGAGATTGTCGTGGATGAACTGGTCGGCCAATGGATCGCGCTATTGCCGCTGTCCTATGCCGCATGGAGCGTGGGGATAAACGTGCTGGTGATGTGGCCGGGCTGGATCGCCGCCTTCGCGTTGTTTCGCCTGTTTGACATCTGGAAACCCGGCCCCGTCGGATGGGCCGACCGGCGTGGCGATGCCCTGGGCGTGATGCTGGATGACGTAATCGCCGGAATATTTGCAGCACTCTGCGTCATCGCTTTGGCCGGGCTGTACCATGGGGTGACCTAAGATGAGCCTTGCCAGCGAAGTCATTGATAAAGCGCTTTTTAACGGAGTGATGATCGCCACAGCCGAAAGCTGCACAGGCGGCATGATCGCGGCCGCCCTGACAGACATACCGGGTGCCTCAGCGGTGGTGGAACGGGGGTTTGTGACCTACACCAACGCCGCCAAGGTCGAAATGTTGGGCGTGAACCCCAAAACGCTGAAAGATCATGGCGCAGTATCCGAAGCGGTGGCACGCGAAATGGCACTGGGTGCCTTGCGTCACTCAGGGGCGCAGGTCGCTATTTCCGTCACCGGCATCGCTGGCCCCGGCGGGTCAGATCACAAACCCGAAGGGCGGGTCTGCTTTGGCCTGAGCACCGGTAAAACGCTGCATAGTGAAACAGTGGAATTTGGCGCATTGGGGCGCTCAAACGTGCGTAAACGCGCCCGTGACCATGCGCTGAACCTGTTAAAGACTGCGTTGTAAGACACTGTTTTATAATACTTTCAGCCCGTCCAATTTTTAACTCACCCGACGACACGCGATCCGTATAGCGCATCTGCCCGCGCCTCAAACGCCCGCACGATCCTTTGCATCGCCTCGTTGAAAACAACACCAATAAGCTTTTGCAAGATCGTGTTCTTAAATGTGAAATCCACAAAAAACGACACGTCGCACCCGCCCTCGACATCCTGAAACGACCAATTCGACACCATATGTTTGAACGGCCCGTCCAGATATTCTGTGTCGATCTTTCTTTGCTGCGGCCACAACACCACGCGGCTGGTAAACCGTTCGCGAAACACTTTGAAACTGATAACCAGATCCGCGTCCATCACCTGAGTGTTGCCCTGCGGCGTCATTGACCTGATGCGGGACGCCGCACACCATGGCAAAAACTCGGGGTATTTGGCGACATCCGCCACCAGGTCGTACATTTGCAACGCAGTGTAGGGAAGAAATTTGGTCTCGGAATGGGTCGGCATTGATTTATCACTTGGGTCAGGTTAGCACTTTATGTCAACGCTAATGCCGTCGATTTCAAGGGAAATTCAATGCCAAACCGGCCCTACGTTATTGACGAGATGATCTCGGCCAAGTCAATTGCCGCACGGATCGAGGATTTGTGCCGCGAAATTCACGATGAATTTGAAGGCACCGACAAGTTGGTCGTGGTCGGGCTGTTGCGCGGTAGTTTCGTCTTTATTGCTGATTTGGTGCGCGAACTTGACCTGCCCATCGAAGTCGATTTTCTTGAGGCTTCCAGCTACGGCGACGGCATGGAAAGCAGCCGAGAGGTGCGCATTCTCAAAGACTTACGCGGCACAATTGAAGGGCGCGATGTTCTGGTCGTCGAGGACATCGTGGACACAGGTCACACCTTGAACCACGTCACGCACCTGCTGGAAAGCCGTCTGCCCGCGCGACTGAAATCCATCGCGTTGCTGGACAAGCCCAGCCGCCGTGAAGTCGATTTCAAGGCCGACTGGACCGGCTTTGAGATACCAGACGAATTTGTTGTCGGCTATGGCATCGACTTTGCCCAACGCAACCGCAATCTGCCGTTTATTGGCAAAGTGCGCTTTACCCAAGAGGGTGAAACCTAAGCCGAAACAAGCGTATCACATTTTTGTGTTTAGGTTAGCATGGAACTTGGCGGCATTGTGAAGGCGACGCAATTTCCCAAGAGGAGCATTTCATGTCGAAACATTCCACACTTATCGCAGCGACAGCCCTGGCAATTACAGCAATGACGGGTGTTGCCTTTGGTGATGGCCATACCGACAAAGCGCTGGCCGCCGCTGTAAAGGCGCGGCAGGCGCAGATGCAGCTGATCGGCTACAACACCGGCCTGCTGGGCGAGATGGCCAAGGGTGCCACGCCCTATGATGCGGCGCTCGCGACATCTGCGGCTAAGAACCTGTCGGCGGCCGCATCGCTGGACCGGCAAACCATCTGGCTGGAAGGCTCGGTTCAGGGCACGGTTGACGGCACGCGGGCCAAGGCCGACATCTGGACAAATGCGGCCGGATTTACCGAAAAAGCCACGGCGCTTGAAACAGCAGCTGATGCGATGGTCACTGCAGCAGGCACCGATCTGGCAGCGCTTCAGGCGGCAATGGGCGGCGTTGGCGGAACGTGCAAAGCCTGCCATGAGACCTATCGCGGCCCAAAAAACTAAAGCCATCAGATGAAAAAACTGTTGAAAATCGGCGCGGCAATGGGGGTCATCGGCGCGTCTGGATTTTGGTGGCTGACGGCACCGCCGCCGCTGCCCGACGTGTATAGGGACGTGGCAGCAGGCGACGCGGACGCAGGCGAACAGGTGTTTCATGCAGCAGGTTGCGTGTCGTGCCATTCCGCCCCGGACACCAAAGGCCGCGCCATGCTGACACTTGCCGGCGGCAAACCGTTTCCCAGCGATTTCGGGACGTTCTATGCGCCCAACATATCCTCGGACCCGCAGGCAGGCATTGGCGGCTGGTCCTATGATGCTTTCGCCAGGGCCGTGACGCAGGGCGTATCGCCGCAAGGGCAGCATTACTACCCGGCGTTTCCCTATGCCGCTTACCAAAATATGCAGCCGGGTGATCTGGCTAATCTTTATGCCTATATGCAGACGCTGCCCGCCTCAGACACGCCATCAAGCCCGCATGACGTCGGGTTTCCTTTCTCGATCCGTCGCGGGCTTGGCCTTTGGAAGCTGGTGTTCAATCCGCCGGGTTGGACGGTTCCCGGCGATCTGAGCCCGGCCGAGACCCGTGGCCGCTATCTGGTCGAAGCACTGTCGCATTGCGGCGAATGCCACACCGCCCGCAATGCGGTAGGCGGGTTGCAGCGATCACAGTGGCTGGCAGGTGCGCCGCATCCATCCGGAAAGGGAAAAATTCCCAACATCACGCCCGCGGCGCTGGACTGGTCCGACATAGACCTGATTGCCTATTTCAAGACCGGGCTGACACCAGATTACGACAGCGCAGGCGGCGAAATGGTTGAAGTCATTGATAATTTAAGCAAACTACCCGATGCAGACTTGGAGGCGATTGTCGCCTATCTGCGCCGTGTGCCGCCTGTCGCTACGGCAGAATAATCGCGTCAGCCACGCCCAAGTTTGCGGTTTCGCGCGTCACGCAGCCGCGCGAAATCATCGCCCGCATGATAAGACGACCTTGTCAGCGGCGTGGCCGACACCATCAAAAAGCCTTTGCCATAAGCAGCTTTTTCATAGGCTGCAAATTCGTCCGGGTGCACAAAGCGGTCCAAGACGTGGTGTTTCGGAGTTGGCTGCAAATATTGCCCGATGGTCAGGAAATCAATATCTGCCACGCGCATGTCGTCCATCACTTGCAAGACCGCCTGACGGTCCTCACCCAATCCGACCATGATGCCGGATTTGGTGAACATCGCCGGATCCATTTCCTTGACCCGCTGCAACAACCGCAGGGAATGGAAATACCGCGCACCGGGGCGGACTTCGGGATAGAGTCCGGGCACGGTTTCGAGATTGTGATTGAACACATCGGGGCGCGCTTCGACAACTTTTTCAAGCACTTCCGGCGCACACTTGATGAAATCCGGTGTCAGGATTTCAATTGTTGTATCAGGTGAACGGTGCCGGATCGCACGGATGGTCTGGGCGAAATGATCGGCGCCGCCATCCGCGATATCGTCGCGGTCAACGGATGTTACGACAACGTGGTTCAGCCCCAGCTTTTCAACCGCATGGGCCACGCGGCCCGGTTCAAATGCATCCAGATCTTCGGGTGGCTTGCCGGTCGCAATGTTGCAAAACGTGCACGCTCGGGTGCAGACTTCGCCCATGATCATCATGGTGGCGTGGCCCTGGGCCCAGCATTCACCGACATTGGGGCATCCGGCCTCTTCGCAGACGGTGACCAGATTGTTTTCACGCATGATCCGCGCCGTTTCCGCATAACCTTGTCCGCCCGGGGCTTTGACCCTGATCCAGCTTGGCTTTTTGGGCTGTGCATTGTCGGGACGGCGGGCCTTTTCGGGGTGGCGTTGCTCGGGTATTTTCAAATCACGCATGATATGCCTTTGGGACATTGGTTATCTTGCTCTGTGTAACACAGATGCCGCGTTGGGAAAGGGGGCTTGGGCCTCACATTGGTTGACAGATCACATCGCTTGCGGGTCTGCTGCTGCCACGCAGTAGCAAAAGGGAGTGTGTATCATGGCAAATGTTCTTGGCATTGGCGGTTTCTTTTTTCGGGCAAACGACCCGCCCGCATTGGCCGCGTGGTACGAGGCGCATTTGCGCATTTCGAAAGTACCGACAGACTATCAAACACCGCCCTGGCGCCAGCAGGCGGGCGACACGGTTTTTGCGCCTTTTGACCGCGACACCGATTACTTCGGCGACAAGGCCAACCAGTGGATGCTGAACCTGCGCGTCGATGACCTGGACGGCATGGTCAGTTCGTTGCGCCAGGACGGTATCGAGGTTGAGGTTGACCCCGAGGCCTATCCAAACGGCCGGTTTGCGCGACTGTCTGATCCCGAAGGCAACCCTATTCAGCTGTGGCAACCGGCCTGAGTGTCACGGACAATCCTATTGCCACCAGCGCACGCCGGTATGGCGTCGCAGCCAACCGCCGACAGAAAAGTGATCCCTGTGGATCAGCAAGATCAGTGCAATAAACGCGGCCATCACCGCAAGGTCGATCACTTGGTTTCGGTGGATGGGAAATCCCTTGGCATTGACTGCGAACGGATCAAAAAATCCTTCCCATCGCCGGGTGATAGTGAACAGATGCATAATGGCTAAAGTGCCATAGCTGAATATCCGAAACGCCCCCAATGCTGCCAACGCGCAAATGAAAATCTGAACACCGGCAATCAGATAAATCTGCGTGATGCTGATGTCGACGCCGTCAAAATGTTTGGCCAGAAACTGATACTGTTTCGGTGTGATCACTTTGTGGATCGCCCAAAGAAAGATAAACCATGTAAGGCCAAGACGTAGAATAAATAACGCCAATGCGTCGCGGCTGTCTGCCCGTGTCACGATTGAAATGCTCCGCATGAAATGATGTGACTGCGATCATGGCGCGCGGCGGCCTTGCTGCCTAGCCCAAAAAATCAGTACACACGCAGATTTGAGGCCAAGCCCCCGATACTGCGTGTGTTACCGCCCCCACTGGTCGCTATCCGATCATTGGGCCACCTGCCCCGGTCGTTTCGTCATAGTGTCGTTTCAGACGCATCAACGCGATGCGCAAAACGATCTTGCCCGACCGCGCCGACCATCCCAACCGCTTTTCCGCCGTCTCAAGCCCTTCCAGATAGCAACAGCACCGCAACACGACATCCGATAATCCCGGCCCCAGATCACCCAGCGCCTTACTGACCCGTTTTCGCGCCGCAGACGGCCCATCGCCCACGCCACTGTCAGGGGCAAAGCCGCCACGGCCATTTGGCGTCACGAACCGGTCCCAGTTTTGCGCAATGCGCGGCCCCATCTGCGCCAACTCGAAATCCTCGCGCAGTCTTTCGCCCGCCCGCACCAGGCCCTCATCCAAAAACGGAGCACCATCTTTGCCGCGACGCCGCGCCAGCGATGTCAGCGGGCTTTCCCCCAGATTGTAACGTACACGTCGCGGCTGATCGCTGTCTGCGTCATGCAGCGTTTTTTCGCCCCAGCTGCGGTGTTGATCGGCGAAGGGCATTTGCGCTTCGGCAAATCCGGCGATGTCCGGCACCGGGTCTCTGCCTGAACCCTCTTGGCTGCGCATCATCGCCTCGGCGGCGATCCGGCCCGCGGCAGTGATCACATAGCGGGTGATGCGGCCAGAGGATTGCACCGAAATCCAATCTTTCAGGGCCATCGCTTCGGCAACGGCACGGTCAACAACGGCGGTGCGGCCAGAGGACACCCCATTGTCTGATCGCACCACAACTGCCTTGTCCATATCTGTGGCGACTGCCAGCACAGCGCCATTTTCGCACAATCGACGCAGTATTCGAAACGCCTGAGCATTTAGCAGTTCATCATCGGGCGCGGTGCCCGCGGACGCGGTGGATGGGTCGGAAGATTGACGTAGCATTGGCAGCAATTCCTTTTGGATCTGTGTGGCAGGCTTATCTTGATGGAGGTAATGTGCCGCTCCCAGGGCCCGGAGTGCTGCATCGACAAGCGGATCATCCCGTCGTGTTTCGATCCGGCGAATTTGACGCAGTATGGTCGACGGGTGACAGCCAGCCGCACGCGCAAGGGCGCGGATGGGATAGCCCGCCTCGGTATGTGCCAGATAGTTTTTTGCATTAGCCGGCACCCAATTCGGAAGGGTGTCTGAAAATAGCTCCGGCATTGCACTTTGGCGCATACTGTTCCCCAATATTTCGGTGGTGTGACGCAAATAATTTTGCTGTGTTCACGGAAAATACCCAGTTCGGCGATTCAACCTAAGGGAGACTTAGTTACTTGTTCCTTAATCAAAACCGATATCGTGATCATTGTTCTTAAAAGATAAACACAAATGAAACCTGCGCACGGCGTTACATCGCTTCACGCAACACCCGTAAAGGTTGTAGTAATCTATTTAAAGGCCGGGCCCAAACCCTGGTCGATCAGTCACTTAGAAAGGACCCCTCTTATGCAAGATCTGATCTCAATGTTGCACGCATTGCGCCGCCCCTCTTTGTTGATGCGCGCGGCCCGTATCGGCGCGGATGGGTATCGCAGAACGGTGCATCTGCCGCGTGTGCTGGGCTACGGCAGATTGCCCGGGCATGGCGAGGCCTTGATAAAACTTATCGAAATCGAAGGCAGCCTGAACACCCAACGCACCCAAAACGAGACCGGATACAGCCTGTTACGCCACATCGACATACTGATCGCAATGGTGGGCGAGGCCCGTATTTTGCGCGCCTCAACCCAAATATCGGATGGTTAGGGTCAATACCCTGGCATTTCTCGTTACAGCGTTCTGCGTTTAACTTGAAACATCACGTATCACCTAACGCGCCCAAAATCCTTGATTTCAGGCAACGTTGGGTGATTCAGGTTTAACGCGGAATGCTTTAGGCGGGTATCACACCTTACATAAAGCTATCAGGCTCGGCCGCTTTCTTTTTGGCGACAAATTCATTCAAGGCTTCATGAGTGGCCGGGTCCAACGCTGGGGCCTGATAGTCGGACAGCATCTTTTCAACGCGCAACGTTGCCAGCGCTTGTGTGTCGCGCGCGCCTTCGTCTTCCCATGTCTCAAACGGTTTATAATCCAGCAAGTCGGATTTCCAGAATGCGGATTTAAAGTTTTGCTGCGTGTGCGCGCACCCCAGATAGTGACCGCCCGGACCAACCTCGCGGATGGCATCCATGGCCTGAGCGTTTTCGTCCACCTCAATGCCACGTGCAAGGTGATGCAGAATACCCAGCTGATCCGCATCCATGACGAATTTCTCGAACGATGACACCAACCCGCCCTCAAGCCAGCCGCAGGAATGCAGCATAAAGTTAACGCCAGCCAAAAGTCCCATGTTCAGGCTGTTCGCCGTTTCATAAGCAGCCTGCGCATCGGGCAGTTTTGAGCCACAAAACGATCCCGCCGACCGAAAAGGCAACTTCATACGGCGGGCCAGCTGCCCTGCCCCATAGCTGATCAGACT
>JBAUHN010000198.1:0-3701 GCA_049680295.1 Sulfitobacter sp. | reverse complement strand
GGTTTGAGGATATTCTTGCGGTACTGGACACCGGTTCGTTTCACGCCGCAGCCGAAGTGCGGTTTCTGACGCCATCGGCATTCACGCGGCGGGTGAAATCCATCGAGGATTCACTGGGGTGCATCTTGTTTGATCGCAGCAAAAAACCTATTGTTTTGCATCAGCACGCGTTGGATTTGGTCCCGGACATAAGAGAGGCGGTCGGGGTGTTGAAAGGTCTCAAACTCTCGTTGTCAGACCCGTACCGGGACACCCGCCACCGGATTACAATCATCTCACAGCATACTTTGACGGCAACGTGGGCGCCCGAAATTGTAAATTTTCTGTCAAAGTCACATGACATCAGTGTCCGCGTAAAATCCGGCAACAAGAGCACTTGCTTGCTGGAACTGATCAAACGGCAGGCCGATTTCGCACTGACTTATGAAGATGCCAGTGAAGGCCCCAGCATTGATGCGGTTTACGGCGATCGCATTCTGTTGGGCAGCGAAACGTTCCTGGCTGTGGCGCAGCTTCGCGACAATCCGGACTTGAGGGCTGAACTGGACCAACGGCACATTCCGCTCATCGGCTATCCCACTTCCATCTTCCTCGGCGAAGTCCAAAAACGAGTCATTCTTTCGGAGGCAGCGCCGGATCTTACATTCAGCACTGTCGCGGAGGCCGGATTGGGGTTGGCTGTCGCTGAATTTGTTCGAAGAGGTCTGGGCGTCGGATGGCTGCCCAAGGCCCTTTTGAGAAATGAACTGGCCAGCGGTCGATTAGAAGATCTGTCGCATATCCTGCCAGCCTTCAGCCTTCAGGTTGTCCTTCAAAGATTAAAGGCAACCCAAAAACCATTGGCGTTGGAATTGTGGGAATTGGTTGATGGGAACATGTGGCAGTCCAAAGACGAGGCACCGATTGAGATCGTTCATCCTTGGCAAAACACGGCTATAGGCGACAATCCTTGACGCGCGAGTGCATAGCTGAATGCAGCGGATGCCTAATGATACTGGCGCGGCGCAGCAAGGCTTGCCAAGAGTGATCTGGTGATAGCGATCGCGGCGACGATGATGATCAGAACAACCGAAATCGCCGCAATCGCGGGGTCGATGTTGTCACGCAGCCCCATCCACATCAGGCGAGGGAGCGTCACCGCATCTACTGAGGTGATAAAGATGGTGACTGCAATTTCCTCCCAAGACAAAACGAAGGTCAGGAAGAAGGTCAGGAAGAAGGAAACAATCAGACCATTGACAGTATGTGAGTCAATCACATTGGACGGGGCCGGCGCCTTATCCTTTTCTTCAACATCTTAGCCACGCCCGCTGACGCGCGACACATGCAAGGGCGGTACACGGTTCGCCCATGGCATTGCCTGCTCCAGCTCGGCTCCCAGGCCGATCAGATGCTCCTCATAACCTGGCTTTGCACCCAGCTGCACGCCGATTGGCAGGCCATTTGAATGCTGGGCCAGCGGCAGGGATATGGCCGGTGCGCCGCAGACATTGGCCCAGACCATATATTGGCAGGCGCGCTGTTCGTGCTGCAGAAATTCCTCGGGCGGCACGTCGATGTACATCCCGTAAACGCCATTGGGCTGCGATACCTGCGCGCAGGTCGGGCTGAGCCAGATGTCGTAGTTTGCAAACCACTTGCCGATCTGACGGCGGAAGGTGTTTTGCGCGTCCCGCGCGGCCTCATAGGCCTCGATCGAGCGGCCCTTGGCCCATTCGTAGAACCTGAGAGTTGCCTGTTCGACTGTGTCGGGGCCGATCTTGCGACCCATGCGGTCGGCCAGGATCTCCAGTTCCTTGTCAAAGCCGAAATACCACAGATCGGTCAGCATCCGGTCCATGGCAACCAGATCAAACTCCGGGGCGGTTTCTTCCACATGGTGCCCAAGGGCCTCCAGAGCCTTGGCCGTTGCCTCGACCGCGGCGGCAACCTCGGAATCCACCGGCGCATCCATCAGGGGTTTGGTCGACCAGCCGATCCGCAATTTGCGACCGGGGCCGTTCAAGAAGTCGGTATAGGGTCGTTCGGGGCGACGTTGGATGAAAGGATCGCCGGGCTGAGGGATGGAAATTGCCTCCAGCATCACCGCCGTATCGCGCATGGTGCGCGTTACGACTGCTGGTTGCACCATGCCGTCGCAGCCATCGCCGCCACCTGGGCCGTCCGACACCCGACCGCGCGAAGGATGCAAACCGACAGTGCCGCACCACGCCGCGGGTCCGCGCGTTGATCCGCCAAGGTCAGAAGCATGGGCCAGCGGCACCATACCTGATGCCACTGCCGCCGCCGCACCGCCCGAGGAGCCGGATGTCGAATAGCCTGCCTTCCAGGGGTTGGAGGTTGGCCCGTTCAATACGGTGTCCGCACAAAGCGCCATGGAGAATTCCGGCGTTGCCGACAGGCCGACCAGATTGACGCCCGACCCCTTGATCATCGTGGCAAAATAGTCGTCTTTGGGAACGACGTACCCTTTGCCAAGGCGCGAGCAGTCTTCGACCTTGCGGCCACCAAAATGATAGCCGCAATCCTTGACCAGGAAGGGAACGCCACGCATTGGGCCATCGCAAAGTCCCGCATCCGGCACCTCAAACCGATCTTCATAAACCTCAATGATGGCACGCACATCGGGATTGGCTTTGTCGATGGCGGCCCGGGCAGACGCGGTAACTTCGGCCAAGCTCACCTCGCCACGAGCCATCAACCCGGCCAATCCTATGCCATCATGAGCAGCATATTCTTCAGGCGTCAGAGCAGGTTTGGCTTTATTGTCTTTCATCGCGGAGATCCAGTCTTGCAAGAGTCCCATCGTTCATGTCCGGGCTTTGGTCCATGCTAGAACCGCAGCCGGGGGCGCCGCAATCCACCGCTGCCAATTTGAATGGTACCTGTTGGACATATACTAGCATCAAGTCGCATATGCATTCTGCGCCCCATCAATTGCACCTAATTGTGCGGGCTGAACATTTCTTCGCCGGAATCCACCTTGTTGTTCACGCAGTAACGCACGTATTTGGTGATCTCGTTGCTGGTTGCCGGCAATTGCCCACATTCCCTGAGCCGGGCGCGGATATCGATTTCCCGGCCCAGATACCGCCAGCAGGTCCGCATGGCATAAATGTCCCGTTTCAGCTCCGGCGCCACGCCAAGTGTTAGGCCAGAGAGAAAGGTAAGTTCGGCAGCATCCGTGCCATAAAGGATGGTGAAGAAGGTCGATGTCGGGTCCCCCTTTCTTTTCTCCATGATGGTCAGCGCGGAATCTGATAGAAACGCGATGCCATCATATTTGACCGCGCGGCAGGCCTGCGGCACCATCTCTAAACATCTCTATGGTTTTTGTGACAAGGCAGCGGTCTTCAAGTCGCAGACGGGTTAGGACCCGGTGGATTTCCGGCAATTTCATGTTGGGTTGGTAGTAGGTGTGGTAATACCCTTCGTACCGCCTTGCTGACACCATGTCTTGGCCGTCTGTGAACGACGACATGAAATCGGATGCTCGGTCACGCGACAGAGCCAATTGCGGCGGCCGCACCCTGACCAGCGCCGCGAATTGCGTATGTGGCAAAAGAATTTCATGCTCTTCCACGCCAAAAAAATCGCAAAGGCGGCGCAAAGTATGCATGGAAGGGAATGCGCTGCCGGACAAGTACCGCTGCAGTTGATGCCGGTTTATCTTCGCCTGGCGGCACACTGCTGAGATTGAG
>JBAUHN010000197.1:0-2584 GCA_049680295.1 Sulfitobacter sp. | reverse complement strand
GGGATCAGCAGATGCAGTACCGTAGAAAACGCGATGCTTTCGGATCAGATTTAGCACTATTATTCATAATCCCGTAACATCTGACATAAAAAGTGCCATTTTCGCCCATGCGTCCCGAACATGACGTTTGCGAATTCGCTCCTATCCGTTATTGACTAAACCGACGAATACAAGAAAAGCAGGCATATGACCGACCTCACTCAGACAACTGAACAACAAACCAACGCGCGCGCCGCGAGAGATTGGGTCCGAATCCTGTCGGACTACCGTGAACCCAATTCCTGGCGCAGCTGGTTCGAAGTGGCCGTCACCGTTGGCCCATTTGTTCTGTTGTGGGCCCTCGCATGGTGGTCTTTGAGCATCAGCTATGTGCTGACCTTCGCGATATCGGTGGTCAATGCCGCCTTCATTTTGCGCCTTTTTGCGATTCAGCATGATTGCGGCCATGGCGCGTTCTTCAAGAACCGCACCTCAAGCGACTGGGTTGGCCGGGTGCTGGGTGTGGTGACATTGACGCCCTATGATGTCTGGCGCCGGACCCATTCCGTACACCACAATACCTCGGGAAACCTGGGGCGGCGCGGCATGGGTGATGTGCACACGTTGACAGTTGCAGAATACCGCGACCTGACACCGCTAAAGCGTATGATTTACAGGCTTTATCGTCATCCGATCATCTTGTTCGGCCTGGGGCCTGGGTATTTGTTTTTCTTGCAGAACCGCATACCCTTGGGCCTCATGGCGCATGTCAAATACTGGGTCAGTGCAATGTGTACCAATGCGGCGATTATCGTCAGCCTGTTGGTCATCATCTATTTCGGCGGCCTGATGCCAATTCTCTTGATCTTCCTGCCATCAACGCTTTTGGCCGCAACAGCCGGTGTCTGGCTGTTTTATGTGCAGCATCAGTTTGAAACAACACATTGGGAATCAGAAGAAGACTGGCAGTTGCATGACGCCGCCCTGCACGGAAGCTCGCATTATGTGCTGCCCGCCGTCCTGCAATGGTTCAGTGCAAATATTGGCATTCATCACGTCCATCACCTTCACAGCCGCATCCCATTTTACCGCCTGCCCGAGGTTCTCAGGGATCACGCCGACCTTGAGGGGGGCACACGCATGACAATCCGCGAAAGCCTTGTGAACGCGCGGTTGCACCTTTGGGACGAAGATAGTCAGCAACTGTTATCATTTGCCAATGCGCGTGCGCTTTATCGGTAGGGTCGCGGACTGACGCTGTTTGATCGCTGCCGTTGTCTGATCTTCGTCAATTGCGCGGGAGGCTAGGCAACCTATGGGCTTAGACAACGAACTTGCCGGTATTGTCGTTGTGTCGCTGGAGCAGGCGGTCGCGGCCCCCTATTGTGGGCTTCTTTTGGCGGATGCCGGCGCGCGCGTGATCAAAGTAGAGCGGTCCGAAGGTGATTTTGCGCGTGGTTACGACGCAGGAGCACAGGGGCAGAGCGCGATTTTTGCCTGGCTGAACCGCGGCAAGGAATCAATTTGCCTTGATCTTAAAGACCCTGCCGACATGGCCGTGGTGCGAAACATGCTGGCCAGCGCCGATGTGTTTGTGTCCAATCTTGCACCCGGTGCGGTGGACCGGATGGGGCTAACCGGGGCGACCTTGCGCGTCGGCAATCCCGGCCTGATCACCTGTTCCATTTCCGGCTATGGAGAGACGGGCATTGCGGCAGAAAAGAAGGCCTATGATTTTCTTGTACAGGGTGAAAGCGGCATCTGTGCGGTGACAGGGACCGACGATGCGCCGGCAAGGGTCGGTGTGTCGCTGACCGATCTGTCCACTGGTCTGACGGCATTTTCCGCCATTTTGCGCGCTTTGTTGCAGCGGGGGCGAACAGGCCTGGGGGTCGACCTGAAGATTTCAATGTTTGATGTCATGGCCGATTGGATGAACATGCCGCTTTTGGCGCATCGTTATATGGGCGGCGCGCCGGGGCGCACGGGGCTGAAGCATTCGTTCATTGCGCCCTATGGCGCGTTTGAATGTGGTGACGGCGGTCAGGTGCTCTTGTCCGTGCAAAGCAATCGCGAATTTGTCGCCCTATGCAAGGTGGTGCTGGAACAGCCCGACCTGCCCCGCGATCCCCGATTTGTCGACAACCCGGACCGTTATGCCAATCGCGTCGCCTTGGATGCCATCGTCACGCAGGCCCTTGCAAGCGATGACACATCAACAATCCTGGCCAAACTGGACGCTGCCAAGATTGCCAACGCGCGGCTGAATTCAGTGGCAGAACTGTCTGATCACCCCTTTCTGAAAACATCGCAGGCGATGATCGGGGATGCCGTGATCGATCTGGCGTCTCTCCCCGTTCAAACGGTGCGCAACAGCCTGAAGGCGGTGCCGGCCCTTGGGGCCGACACAATCCGCATAAAGTCAGAATTCAGCACGCAATCACAGGACGGGAAAACATCATGAGCTATGCATTGAACCACCCGGAAATTCGCGAGGGCGTTGCCCGGCTTTGTGCCGATTTCCCCGGCACCTATTGGCAGGCGTGTGACCGCGAACAGGCCTATCCCACCGAATTTGTCACTGCCCTCACCGAGGCGGGATATC
>JBAUHN010000196.1:0-1763 GCA_049680295.1 Sulfitobacter sp. | reverse complement strand
AGCGATGAAGGTGTAGTTGATTGCCGTGATATCGACGAACGTCAGCTTGGCCATACCCTGGATCAGATATCCAAACGCACCGATGAACAGGCCTCGCCCCAGAAGGTGTGGCACGACATCGGATTTGAGGATCAGCCAGCCAAGCGCAAGCAGGTGAACACCAAAGAACAGCTGCCAGACGAAGACACCCATCGCATGCGCATCAAAGCAGAATTGCGAAAGCGCCTGTGCCTGCGTGGTCTCCCACGTGTCTGCACCAGTCAGAAGAACGTAGGGCATGACCCAAAGCAACAGGTTGATTCCCATGACAGTGATCATACCTGCCCGCGAGATCATGGCGATCATCGCCATTTTTGGCCCGACATGCCGAAACATTTGATAAAGGATCGCTGTAATCGCCAGTTCAAACAGGATCACGGCGCTATCGGCCAGAACACCAAATTTGAACAGGCCCTGATTGGCCAGCAGATTGGCACTTGATGTGGCCCCGTCGCTGGCAACGATCTGCATTGGAACATATCCGATGCTGAACCCGCCGCAGACGGCAATCGCAAGGTAAAGCGTGCCCGCTGTACGGGCCGCCGCTGGGTCCCAGTGTGTTTGTGAAAGTGCCGTCATGTTTTTTCTTTCCCAAGTTGTGCCAGTGTGTGACCCGTTGATTGGCTGCGACTGGCGGGTTTGCATTTGAGTTTGGGAAAAGGTCTACGCCGGAACGCCACTTATGCGAATTGACCAAAATGATAACTTTGATATGCATATCTGTATGGATTGGCGTGGTGTGAAATTTGATTGGAACAAAGCGCGCGCTTTTTTGGTGACCGCCGAGGAAGGATCGCTCTCTGCCGCTGCACGGGCCTTGGGCATGGCGCAGCCCACGCTTGGGCGTCAGGTTGACGGGTTAGAGCAGGAACTAGGCGCTGTGCTGTTTGAACGTGTCGGGCGCGGTCTGACCTTGACGCCAAGCGGAATGGTGCTGCTGGAGCATGTGCGCGGAATGGGCGAGGCGGCGGGCCGCGTGTCGCTGGCGGCTTTGGGCCAGTCTCAGGCGCTTGAGGGGTCGATCAGTATTTCTGCAAGCGAGACTTACGCTGCCGTTTTGCTGCCGCCGATCGTAACGAAGTTGCGCCGCGAGGAGCCGGGCATACATGTCGAGATCGTCGTCGCCAACCACGCCAGTGACCTGTTGCGCCGCGAGGCTGATATCGCAATCCGCAATTTCAGACCGACAGAACCCGATCTGATTGCCAAGAAAATCGGCATGGCGGATGCCATTCTTTATGCGGCACCCGACTATGTCGCCAAACTGGGGCATCCCCAAACGCCATCCGATCTGCGGCATGCGTACTTTGTAAATATGGACCGGACTGGCGGGATGTTGAAAGGGTTAAACAGCCTTGGGCTCGGCTTGACCGAGGCGAATTTTCCGATTTTGACCGAAAGCTATCTGGTGATGTGGGAGTTGGTAAAGCAAGGTGCTGGTATTGGTATCCTTGATGCCCAGATCGGAGATGCTGAACCTGATGTCGTGCGCGTTCTGCCTGATCTGGAGCCGCTGACCTTTCCGATCTGGCTTGTTGCGCACCGAGAACTTACGACCAGCCGTCGCATCCGCCGGGTCTATGATTTCTTGGTCGAAGAACTGAAAAGATAGTCTGGTCTAAGCGTCGCGAATTGGACGGATACCACCGTCGAAATGGACATATCGCCTGCGAAATGTTGAACCCTCGACGGGTTCAGGTGCACTGATCCGGTCCATTCAAAAG
>JBAUHN010000195.1:0-10808 GCA_049680295.1 Sulfitobacter sp. | reverse complement strand
GAACAATACCGCATGATAGCCGCCCATGCTGGTCACGAAATCACCAACAAAATCTTTTGCACCCAAGGCCGATATCACCTGTTGCATCGCGACTGACACCGCAATCAGCGGCACCAGAATGCCGGTGATCTGCGCCGACCGCACGACGATATTGGGCACCTGAAACAAGGTGAACCCTTCGACGACGAACATCGACATGATGCTTTTTTCGGCCACGGGGGTGTCCTTGTCTGATCCCATGAGTTTGTTCAGCGGATAGCTGATCATGCCGACGATGATACAAAAGCCGACCGTCACACCGGCGGCTTCCGTGGGGGAAAATTTGCCCGAATAGATGCCCCAAAGCACCAGGCCAATCGCAAAGAATCCCAGCCATGCGCCAATCGCTGTTTTGATGACGCGCGATGGCGACAGGCCAATCAGATAGCCCCAGCCGTTGATTGTGCATACGATAAAGCAGGCGGTCATCATCGCCAGAACCATCAGGCTGCCGGGAATGATACCGGCAATAAACAGCTCTGAAATCGACAGGTTCATCAAGAACCCGTAAACGATAAAGATGATGGACGGCGGGATGATGATCCCGACCGTGCCCCCCGCCGCAGCCGTGGCCGCCGAGAAACGTTCGTCATACCCGCCTTTGACCATTTCCGGGTGCAGCATCGACCCGATGGTTGCCGTGGTCGCCGAATTTGATCCCGAAATCGCAGCAAACAGACCACAGGCTGCAATGGCGGCCATCGCCAGACCGCCGCGCAACCAGCCAAGGCAGGAATAGGCAAAATCCGATAATCGCCTGGCGATTCCGGATTGGTTGATCAGATCGCCGGTCAGAATGAACAGCGGCATGGCCAGCAAGGCAAAGCCTTTGTTAAACACGTTCAGCAATTCGTTGCCGGTGTTATCCAGTTGCAATCCAATGACAAAGCTACAGCCAATCACCCAGTAGAAAATGACCAGCAATACCGGGGTGCCAAGCATGAAAAAGACGGTAACGCCCAGCGAAATAAGGGTAATCCATGTTGTATCAGACATTACACATCTCCGCCGATAACTGCTTGTTTGATAATGACCTGACCGGTTTTGTAGTTGTGCCAGTCTTCGCGCCAGTTGCCGATCACGCGGCCTGACATCAGGGTAAAGGCGATCGGAACGGTGATGTAGAACCACCACTTCATGGTGTTGTCGACACCGTCAACCAATTGAAAGTTGTCCGCGGAATAAGCCGTAAACCGCAAGGATGTGGTGATTGCGATCCAGCAAAAGCCCAACCATAACACTGTGTCCATCGTCAGGGCACTGATCTGGGCTGCGGGCTTCATGTTGTTGCGAAACTCACTGAAGCTTAAATGGGTGCGTAGCTTGACGTTATAAGAACATCCAAACCATGCCATGATCATAAACAAAAACGGCGGCACGGTTGTTGACCCGGCCCACTGGCGTGAGAACCAAAAGCGGTCAATCACGCCCCAGAAAATAATGCCTGCAATCATCAGATAGGCAATGACCGCAATGCCGCGTTCCAGATGGCGGTCGACTGCCGGTAACGCTTTGTAAAACCGTTCCGCCAGAAAGCCGCCGACAAGTGTCACGAACAGGCCAAACAGCCACATGCCATCGGTTTTAAAGGCTTCGTTCATTTTCCATGAAGCGCCGGAAAATAGCGCGGTCACGACGTTTGCGGCCTCAGTGATTATCGACATACAGGCATCCCCCCAGTTTGAATCGCTTCGGTTTCAAGACCCTATGCTGCGTTATTCGCAGTCAATGGTCGATCCAAAAAGTCATCTTGCAACAATAAAGTCGGCCTGCTTGCGCGGGCCGACCTTTGTTTAAGTATCTGCCTGATCAGGCTTTCCACCAGCGACGGGGTTCCACATTCTCGGGCAGGGTATTGCCGTCGATTGTGCGCACTTCGTCGTAGATTTCCTGATAGGTGTCATGTCCTCCGGACCAGCCGTTCAGGCGCTCACGCCACTCTTCCCACAATTGGGGTTGGAATTCGGGCGAACACATTTCTTCGGCTTTCTTGATCTCGGCGTCCGACAAGAATGCGTTGCGCACGTTGTTTTCAGCAAAGATCGTGCCCGGCAGGATTGGATCGGATTGACCAACCGTCTTGACCAGTGCCGCCTCGTTTGCGGCCTGAACATGGGTTTGTGTCCAATACGCGGATTCCATAACCGCATCTTGCAGATCACCCGACAGGCCATCAAAGACGCCCGCGTTCATTGACGTGGCTTCTGTACCGCAGAAAAAGTTCAGATGAACAGACTGCGACACAACCGGAGCCATGTTGGCATATGCCACGGCCGAGGCCCATGTTTCCGCGCCATCAATCAGGCCTTGCTTCAGACCGTCCAAAGTTTCTTCCCATGCCACCGGAACCGGGTTCAGGTTCATTGCCTCCATCGCGATCCGGCCAAGCTGTGTCCCTGTCACGCGGTTTTTAGTGCCGGCCAACTGCTCAACAGAGGTTACGGTGTCTTTGTCTTCCCATGCCAGACCCAACTGGATGCCGCGCAATTCAGCGTGTGAGAACAATAGTTTCAGACCGTGCCGCTTTTCATATGGCTCACGCAGCAGTTTTTGCGACGCGGGTGAATACAAGAAATGGTACTGGTCGGCGCGGTTGCGGAACATATAGGCATAGTCCAGCACGTTCAGGTAAGGTGCACCACCTGCCGAGTTCTGGGTGGATGCGGAATACAGATCAACGATGCCTTGCTGACATTTCTCAACGCAGGATGTTTGGCCGCAGATTTGGTTGTCGCCAATAAATTCGATACGAATCTCGCCATCTGTCCGTGATTCCAAGTCACGGGCAAATTCCAACGCGCCGGCGCGCTCAATCAGCAGGTTGCGGGCGTTAAAGCCAGCCGCGCCAAATTTCAGCGAGTGTTTCGCCGGTTTCGCGAACCGTTTTTCGTAGGTTGATTCTGCGGCACTTGCCAAGTTTGCAAGGCTCATCGCGCCGCCAAAGCTGCCCGCTGCAAGCAAGGTCGAGCTCATTCCGTATTGGCCCGCGACCCGGAATAGATCGCGGCGCGAAAGACCGCCTAGTTTGTTTACCACACTCATTTTGGTTCCTCCCATTTGATGTGTTTGCCGATTATTGAGACTTTTTGTTTCAAAAAAGACTAGTCTGGGAAAATACTTTTGTATAGATTTTTTTTCAACACAGCGGAGGAATATGAGTTGGAAGCAGATATTGTAATAGTTGGGGCCGGTTCGGCGGGCTGTGTTTTGGCAAACAGATTAAGTGCCGATCCGAAGATCAACGTTGTGCTGCTGGAGGCAGGCGGCCGCGATCTGAACCCGTGGATTCACATTCCTGTTGGATATTTTAAGACCATCCACAACCCGTCCGTGGACTGGTGCTACAAGACCGAACCCGACCCCGGTTTGAATGGCCGCTCAATTGAGTGGCCGCGTGGCAAGGTTTTGGGCGGATCGTCGTCTTTGAACGGGTTGCTATATGTGCGTGGGCAACCGCAAGACTATGATCGGTGGCGCCAGATGGGCAATGTCGGGTGGGGCTGGGACGATGTTCTGCCCCTGTTCAAACGGGCCGAAAACAATGAACGCGGCGCGGATGCGTATCACGGCAACGCGGGGCCTTTGTCGGTGTCCAACATGCGCATCCAACGGCCAATAACGGATGCATGGGTCGCGGCAGCGCAGGCAGCAGGATACCCCTATAATTCTGACTACAATGGCGCGGAACAAGAAGGCGTTGGGTTTTTCCAGCTGACCAGTAAAGACGGACGCCGGTGTAGCGCCGCGGTGGCCTATCTGAACCCGGTCAAAAGCCGTGAAAACCTGACAATCATCACCCACGCACAGGTGCAAAAGGTCCTGATCGAGGACAACCGCGCCGTTGGTGTCACTTACGCCGACCGCAGCGGCAAAATACAAACCGTCACCGCTGCCCGCGAGGTTGTGTTGTCGGGCGGGGCAATCAATTCGCCGCAGATATTGATGTTGTCAGGACTGGGCGAAGCAGAGCAGCTGACCCGACACGGGATCGAAGTGAAGCGTGATCTGCCGGGCGTCGGCAAAAATATGCAGGACCATTTGCAGGCACGGCTGGTCTATAAATGCAACGAACCGACCTTGAATGACGAGGTCGGCAGCCTGTTTGGGCAGGCCAAGATTGCCCTGAAATACGCGATGTTCCGGTCAGGTCCGATGACCATGGCGGCAAGTCTGGCTACCGGATTCATGAAAACGCGCGACGATATGGAAACGCCGGACATACAGTTTCATGTCCAACCCTTGTCGGCGGAAAATCCGGGCAAAGGCGCGGATAGGTTTTCGGCCTTTACCATGTCAGTGTGCCAGTTGCGCCCCGAAAGCCGTGGTGAAATCCGTCTGGGCGGAAATGACCCCAAGACCTATCCAAAGATCATTCCGAATTATCTGTCGACGCAAACCGATTGCCGCACAATTGTAGAGGGCGTGAATATCGCCCGACGGATTGCCCGGCATCCGCCGCTTGATTCGAAAATATCGCTGGAATACCGGCCACATGCCGATCTTGATATCGACGATTATGACGCAACACTGGATTGGGCGCGCAACAACACGGCCTCAATTTACCACCCAACAGGCACCTGCAAGATGGGGCAGGGTCCGGGCGCTGTGGTGGATGCACGGCTGCGTGTGCATGGCATTGCGGGCCTGCGGATTGCGGATTGTTCGATCATGCCCGAAATCGTATCGGGCAATACCAATGCGCCCGCCATTATGATTGGTGAAAAAGCCAGCGACCTGATTCTGGAAGATCTGAAGGCCTAGTCTGGGCCCGAAGCATGGTTCTTGGCGGCTAAGCCTGTTGAAAACTGCTGACAGAGTTTGTTTAAGGAGCAAGGGCAGTCTGGTCTTACACCAATATCCGCGATGAAGCCCAGATTGGAAACCGCATCACGATGAATATTCCCCCGCTTTATATATTGCGTCATGGCCAGACCGAATGGAATGCGACGCATCGTATTCAGGGCGGACTTGATTCGAATCTGACGGAATTGGGCCAGGCACAGGCGCAACAACAGCGCGAAATTTTAGGCGGATGCGACCTGACAGGCTTTGACGCGTTGTGCAGCCCGCAAGGCCGCGCATTCCACACCGCCTCGATTGCGGTGCAGGGTTTGGTGCCTGCAATACGGACCGACGACCGTCTGGTCGAAATCGGCGTCGGTAAATGGGAAGGCATCAGCCGGACCGAACTGCTGGCGGATTGGACCCCGGATGAAAGCGAAGAAAGTGCGCTGGCCCTATATGACGCAGCCCCAGGCGGCGAAGGGTTTGCCGGGTTGCACACCAGATGCCATTCGTTTTTGAGCAGCCTAAAAGGCCCCGCTGTCCTGATCACCCATGGCATCACCTCGCGCATGCTACGCCTGATCATTCTAGGCCGCGACATTTCCGAGATTGGCGATTTGCCGGGCGGGCAGGGCGTTGTTTACCACATGAAGGACGCCACGCAGAAACAGTTGACAATAGGGGGTTGAAGCCCGCCCTCGCTTTGCGCTAATAGCGGCACAGCGGGTCGTTAGCTCAGTTGGTAGAGCGCTTCGTTTACACCGAAGATGTCGGGAGTTCGAGCCTCTCACGACCCACCATCAAATCCCCCTTTGCAGGTGAATTGAGCGGTTGCCGCGGTGGGTGGCCCGACCGACGCACACCCGCCTGAGGCGGCTGCGGCCGGGACGGGAGTTCGAGCCTCTTACGACGCACCAATCTCTTAGCATTAAATTGTACGGCACGTTTCAAAGTGATCTTGATTTGGGCTGGATTTCCTTTTTTTGGGGTCGGGCATTTTTTCGTGCTCTACCCCCCATTCAAACCGTCAAAACAGCGCATAAGTTTTTTGAATTTCAGACTTGGCGAAAAAAAGCGCACGAAAGCCTCGCATCGCGCTTGACGGGGCAAAGTCTGCGCCATATTACCACCCAACGTTCAGACTTGTCCGAGCGCGCAGTGAGCGGTTGTAGCTCAGTTGGTTAGAGTACCGGCCTGTCACGCCGGGGGTCGCGGGTTCGAGTCCCGTCAACCGCGCCACCGCTGCAAAAAAGGCCTCTCCCGGTTGGGAGGGGCCTTTTTGTTTGTCGCCTCCGGGATATAAGAACCGCCCGGCATGCCACCGATCATGGCCGTGGTTTTGATGCAACGGCCGCCAGCTTGGCCACAGGTTCGCACCGTCTGACCTGATTTTGCGATTCTCTTGGATGCGGCGGCGGGCTAGGGTGTCTGCGATCAAAGCAAAGGAAACATCATGCAAACTGTAGCTGCCGTGACGATGGTGCGTGATGATCTGTTCTTTCTCAAAGCCTGGCTGCGCCACTATGGCGGACTGTTTGGCCGCGAAAATTGCTACATTGTCAATCATGGCAGGGGCGAAGCCGTGGCCAAGTTGGCGTCGGGCTGCAACGTGATCGGCATTCCCGGCGATCCGCATAAGAAATTTGATATCAAGCGCTGGGGGCTGTTGAACAACCTGACCGGAGGGTTGCGGCGCTACTACCGCCATGTGGTTGTAGGCGATGTGGATGAATTGGTGATCGTCGATCCGAATGCCGGGCAAAACCTGCGCGAATACCTCGAAACCGCCAAAAGCGGGCAGGTGCTGACACCATTGGGATTAGAGGTGATCCACCGCGTTGACCGCGAACCCGAGCCGATCACCGACAACATCCTCGGCCCGCGCCGTCATGTTCGGCCCGCGCCGCATTATTCCAAGCCCTGTATTGTCAGCGCGCCGACAAAACTGGCCCGTGGCGGGCATTATTCGCAATTCCCAACGTTGAACGCGCCCGACGCGCTGTACCTCATGCATCTGAAATACTGTGATTATGACGCCTATTCTGAAGTCATGGACCGGCGTAATGCCACGACACAAGACGTCGGTGGCGACGCAAAGACCGCAGCGATGGGCCATCACTGGTTTGCCAACGCGCGCGGCGAAGACCGCGCCGTGTTTGAGGCGTTCGACGCGATTAAACTGGGCGAAGGGTTTGATCTGTCCTATATCCGGCGCAAAATGCGGCGCAGTTGGTCGCCCCGCGGAGAAACCGGATACTACCATTTCAAAATGCCGAACTATGCGACCCAATACATCCTGCCAGAACGGTTTACCGGCGTGATCTGACCCCCGGCAAAAACGCGCCTCAGGTCAAAGCGGCCAGTATGCGCGCCCAACTGCGGATGCCTTTGTGAAAGCTGTCCACATCGTATTTTTCGTTTGGTGAATGAATGGCGTCATCGTCTTTGCCAAATCCAACCAGCATCGGTGTGGTTCCCAAAATGTCCTGAAAATGGCCTGCGATGGGGATGGATCCGCCACATCCGACATAAGCGGCTGGAATTTGCCATTCGTCGGACAATGCCTGGCGTGCGGCCTCAAACATCGGGTTGTCTGTCTGGGTCGCTGACGCCTGACCTGCGCCATGGCTGTCAAAAGACACTTTGCAATCCTTCGGCAACTGCGCGCGCACCATGTCGCGAAAACTTTCGCGGATCACCAGCGGGTCCTGATCACCGACCAGCCGGAAACTGATTTTGGCATGGGCCTGTGATGGCAAAACCGTTTTGAACCCTGCACCAGTGTAGCCCGCCCAAATGCCGTTCACTTCGCAGGTGGGACGCGACCAGATCATTTCGAGCGGCGTACGGTCCACTTCACCTGCGGGTTCTGACAACCCTACATCGCCAAGGAAAGTGCCATGATCAAAAGCCAATCCTTGCCATTGCGCTTCCAGCGCGTCGGGCAAATCATGTACGCCATCGTAAAACCCCGGGACCGTGATGCGGCCCTGATCGTCGTGCAGATCGGCAATGATACGGGACAGAACGCGCACCGGGTTGATGGCGATGCCACCGTACATGCCCGAATGCAGATCAAGGTCTGGCCCGGTAATGGTGATCTCTTCGCCCAGCAAACCGCGCAGCATGGTCACGATTGCCGGTGTTTTGCTCTCGAACAATCCGGTGTCGCAAATCAGGGCAATATCAGATGTCAGCTCATCTGCGTTTTGCTGCATGAACGGCACCAGCGACGGCGATCCGCTTTCTTCTTCGCCCTCCAGAAAAAATGTCAGCTTGCAGGGCAGGGTGCCATGCACGGCCTTCCAGGCCCGGCACGCCTCGATAAAGGTCATCAGCTGACCCTTGTCATCCGACGATCCGCGCCCGCGGATAACCGGACCTTTGGCTGTTTCCTGAATTTCAGGGTCAAACGGATCGCGGTCCCAAAGTTCCAGCGGATCCACCGGCTGGACGTCATAATGTCCGTAAAACAGCAAATGCGGCCCGTCACCATCCAGATGGCCGACAACCATCGGGTGGCCCGGTGTTTCGCGTTTCGTTGTGGCAATGCCGATACTGTTGAGATCCGCCACCAGCCAATCTGCGGCCCGGTCACAATCTTCGGTATACGCAGGATCCGTTGATATCGACGGAATACGCAGCAGATCCAACAGCCGCTCCGTGGCGGCGGGCAAGTCGGCATCAATGCGTGCGAGAACGGGATCAACGGTCATGGGCAGGGCTCCGAAATATGTGATCTGGCGACAAAAGCTCTAACAGCCTGTGCGCCAGTGTCCAGCAGCAGTCGCAATCTGGTCAAACACCCGGCAACGCGGTCACGCGAATTTGACCGGGATCAGGGCTGCGACACAATGTACAAGCGTAAGGGCATTGATCAAAGGCGGGGCGATCTATATTCATTCTAAAACAGAATGTTGGGTTAGCCTGTCTATTCTGATGGCTGACAAACGGAGAAACCCGGTGGATTATACGCAAAAGCTGGATCAAGCGATTGACCGCCTTCACGAAGAAGGCCGGTATCGCACATTTATCGACATTGAGCGCAGCAACGGCCATTTTCCAAACGCAGTCTGGACCCGACCCGATGGATCGACCCGCGACATAACGGTTTGGTGCGGCAATGACTACCTTGGCATGGGGCAGCACCCGGTGGTGCAAGACGCCATGCATGAAGCGATTGCAGCCACAGGTGCCGGGTCGGGTGGTACGCGCAATATCTCTGGCACAACTGTCTATCACAAACGGCTTGAGGCCGAGTTGGCTGACCTGCATGGCAAAGAGGCGGCATTGTTGTTCACCTCTGCCTACATTGCCAACGACGCGACGTTGTCGACGTTGCCCAAGCTTTTCCCCGGTCTGATCATTTATTCGGATGCGTCAAATCACGCCTCGATGATCGAAGGTGTGCGGCGCAACGGCGGGGCCAAACGTATTTTCCGGCACAATGACGTTGACCATCTGCGCGAACTTCTGGCCGCCGATGATCCGGCGGCACCCAAGGTGATTGCCTTTGAATCGATTTATTCGATGGACGGTGATTTTGGCCCGATAGAGGCGATCTGCGATCTGGCGGATGAATTCGGCGCGCTGACCTATATTGACGAAGTGCATGCCGTCGGGCTTTACGGCCCGCGCGGCGCCGGCGTGGCTGAACGGGACCGCCTGATGCACCGTCTGGACATCATTAATGGAACATTGGCCAAAGCGTATGGCGTGATGGGCGGCTATATCGCGGCATCCGCCAAGATGTGCGACGCGATCCGGTCCTATGCGCCGGGGTTCATCTTTACCACGTCCTTGCCACCTGCCATTGCCGCCGGGGCCGCTGCTTCGGTTGCGTTTTTGAAACGCGCGCCGGAATTGCGCCAGAAACATCAGGATCAGGCACGCGCGCTCAAGCTGCGCCTGAAAGGTCTGGGCATGCCGATCATTGATCACGGCAGCCATATTGTTCCAGTAATTGTCGGCAATCCGGTGCACACGAAAACCCTGTCGGACATGTTGCTGGAAGAGCATGGAATTTATGTCCAGCCGATCAATTATCCAACCGTGCCGCGCGGCACCGAGCGGTTGCGGTTTACACCGTCGCCGGTGCATACGCCGGATAATATGGACGCGCTGGTGCATGCAATGGACGGGCTTTGGTCGCATTGTGCATTAAACCGCGCGGAAGCTGCCGGTTAGTCGCCAAACCCGTGCAATTTTGGTTGCCTTGTGTTACGGATGGGTAAAGAACAGGCAAGATGCGAATCGTGGGGAAGGTTTCCGCATCTGTATGGTACATGGGGCACGAATATGATTGGGCGCTGGTCCACCAAGATCATCGAGGAAGTCGTCGAACCAAAGGGGTTTGACGCTTTTGAGTTGCGTCTTGGCGATGTCATGCGTGGCGAACGTGCGACGATGGGGAAATCCCTGCTGGACGTGCAACGTGAACTGCGCATCAAAGCATCCTACATCGCTGCCATCGAAAATTGTGATCCTGATGCATTTGATACACCGGGCTTTATTGCCGGGTATGTGCGCTCTTATGCCCGCTATCTGAGCATGGACCCTGACAAAGCCTTTGCCGATTTCTGCACCGAAAGCGGATTTTCTGTGGCCCATGGCATGTCGGCCGACGCTTCTGTGATCAAGAAAACGTCACGCGAAGACCGGCTGCGCCGGTCTGGTGACAACGACAATTCCAACATGTTCAAACGACCGAATACACCCTTCGTTCCGGTTGGCGAAGGCTTTTGGTCGCGAATTGAACCGGGTGCCATTGGTTCGTCTCTGGTGTTGCTGGGATTGATTTCGGCCATTGGATTTGGCGGCTACTCGGTACTGCAAGAGGTGCAGCGGGTGCAGGTGGCACCGGTGGATCAGACACCGATTGTGTTGTCCGACCTTGACCCGCTGGAGGGGGCGCTGAATGCCGCACCCGCAACCAGCGTGAATTCCGCCGCGCCCAGTGCGATGGAACAACCCCGCGCCGAGGC
>JBAUHN010000194.1:0-2211 GCA_049680295.1 Sulfitobacter sp. | reverse complement strand
CGCAAGGGGCTGGCAATCTGGCCTCCGACTTGTTTGGTTTCTTGTCGCTTGGCGGCATTGTCGAGTGGTTTACAGTGCAAGACTTGCAACTGTTCATCTCGCTCGTCTTCATTGCGATCGCCTGTATCCTCATGGGGGCGGGTATTCCTACAACCGCGCTCTACATCATGCTTGTATCTGTCGCGCAACCAGCACTTGCACAGCTTGGCGTGCCGCCTATCGCCAGCCATATGTTCGTGCTTTACTATGGTGTCGTTTCCGAGATAACGCCGCCGGTTTGTACCTCTGCCTATGCGGCGGCGGCAATCGCCAATGCCAATCCGTTCCGAACCGGGCTCTCAGCTTTCTCACTTGGCTTGGGCAAAGTTGTGGCTCCAATGGCGTTTGTCTACGCACCTGTGCTGCTGATCGTGTCCTCAACCGGTTTTGATCTGTGGGAGTTCAGTTATACAGCGACCAGTTGCATTGCAGGTGTTATCGCTCTATCGACAGCAGTTGTCGGATACTGGTTTGCACCGATGAACACCATATCGCGCTTCTTGATGGCCATTGCGGGGCTGGTGTTTGTTGCACCTTCACTCAGCGCGGATTTGGTCGCACTTATCATCGCATCCCCAGTTATCGTCACTCAAATGCTTGCGCGCCGTTCATCTCCAAACCCTGTCTGAGCGTCGTGACGCAAACAGTCACCATAATTGGCGCGGGCATTGTTGGCATTTGCTGTGCGCTGTCATTGCAAGAACGGGGTGTCAGAGTTCGCTTGATCGATCGCGGCGCACCGGGACAGGAAACTTCGTTTGGCAATGCAGGCGTTATCTCGCCGTGGTCGATTGTCCCTCAAGCTATGCCAGGCATATGGAAATCAATCCCCGGCATGTTGCTCCGTCCCAACAGCTCATTGTCGGTGCGACCTTCTTTCTGGCCCCAAATGATTCCTTGGGGGCTTAGATTTCTTGCGAAATCTGATGCGGCATCGGTCCGCAAAGTATCCGACGCGATGGAAATATTGTGCCAACCTTCCATCACGCTCTATCGCCGCCACCTTGAAGGTACGGGCCACGAGAACCTAATCATCGACAGCTGGTACATTCACGCCTTTCGAACTGCTCAAAAAGCAAACTTGCGTGATCTTGGGTATGCTATCCGTCAGCAAAAGGGCGCGGAGATGGAACTCATCGGCCTACAAGACCTAAGGCAACTGGAACCCGCCCTTTCGCCAACCTTCAAAGCTGCGATTGTCATAAAGGGACAGGCCCGCGCCTATGCCCCTGGGCGGATCGGTCAAGTTTTGGCCGAAAAAATTCGTGCGCAAGGTGGTGAAATCCTGCGTGCCGAGGTCACGGGAATATCAAAGACAGAAAGTGGCTGGACAATTTCCACCCAAGGAAGTGCGCTTGCCGCTGATAAGATCGTTTTGGCAGCAGGTGTCTGGAGTGCTGCGCTTTTGAAACCTCTAGGACTTGACCTACCCCTCGCAGCAGAGCGCGGCTATCACGTGGAATTCCCGAATGCACAGATACAAGTGAACAATTCCATCATGGATATGGATGCGAAAATCGTTGCCAGTTCCATGGAGAGCGGCATCAGGATCGCGGGAAGTGCCGAGTTTGCCGCCATCGATACTGCAGCTGATCCGCGCAAGAAAGTGCTACTGGCTCGCCAAACGCGAGCAATGTTGCCTGACGTTGATATCACAGAGATGACATCTTGGATGGGACAACGCCCGTCCTTTCCTGACAGCTTGCCCGCCCTTGGGGCAGTGACTGGGCAGCCGGGCCTTTATGCAGCCTTTGGTCATTCGCACTACGGCCTGATGATGGCCCCTAAAACGGGTGAACTGATCGCCGATCTGGTGGCAGGCGTATCCCCCAACATAGACCTTGACGCATTTGACGCGCGTCGATTTCAATCCCGTAAGACCTAGGAGGTCTCAATGGTAATCCATGCAGGCGGCCAGAATATTTGCGGTGCAACCATTGGCGTCCTGTGCCTTGAAAGCTATTTTCCCAAACCTCCCGGCCACATCAAGAACCCCTCAGGCCTGCAGTTTCCGGTGCTTTACGAAATGATCAACGGGGTGACGGTCCCTGACTTGCTGAACAACCCATCGCTTGAATTACTTGAGCCATTTCTCGTAGGCGCAAAGCGGCTCGAACGCGAAGGTGTACGCGCAATAACCGGCAGTTGCGGATTTTTAGCACTTTTTCAAAA
>JBAUHN010000193.1:0-5598 GCA_049680295.1 Sulfitobacter sp. | reverse complement strand
CCATAGGTAAATTTCGCAACGTCCTGCAGACAGTGAGCTCGCCGATCAACAAATCTTGGTGATGCAGCGAATGTCCATAATGACAGGCTGCACTGCGGCATGGATGAGGGTGGGCGTAGGTCATCATCAATAGGCAGCCTAGACGAGTTGGCACAAGTTGACTGCCCGCTCAGGCACTGCTGTCAAAGAATCAATCTTGCGCTCTCGGCCCAATAATGCGCGTTGGCAAATCCCTGTCTGCAAGTTGTCCACGCTTGTGCGCCCGAACCCGTACCACTTTCCCGTTTGAATACTGTCTTTCGTGTTCGGCCACCCAATGCTCTGTCGGGGTGGCTCGGCTTGCGGCCTGTACCTCCTCAAAACGAAGCCTCGCTTTTTGCTCAGTCATATGCCGCTCGGCCGCCGGTCCAATCCGAATGGTGACGTGAGACTTAAGCGTTTCAGTCATCCAGGACTTGCCAAATTTCCGTGCTGTTTTAGCTTGAGCGGTCGAAAGGCTTGGAACCTCTTGTGAAAGCAGATCGTCTTCACGCGCGGCTAGAGCTGCGAAAAGCATAAACCCTATCACCATTTCGTAGGTGAGGTGACCTCTGTGCTCCTCGAAATGGTCTCTCGCCGGGTCCTCACTATCGAACAATCCAAGCCGCATGAGGCCGGCAACTACGGTCCTTTGGAGTTTCCAACTGACGTTATCAAAGTTGGGGCGACCATCTGGTGTTTTCGATATCTCCAGAACTAACGGCGCATCAGCAAACATAGCGTCGGTCACGGCAGAGAAAAGACGCACGGTCAGCTTGTCCGGTGACCTATTGTCAAAGAGGAACCCTCGCTGATGCCGGTTGCTCAGTTCTTCTTCGCTCTGGGTTGTCATTCCTCGCGCGACGCGATCTTCCCACAACTTTCGGTCGTCGTATTCGATCCAAATAAGGTCACGCGGAAAATCGACTTCACGGACATAGCCTTGAATGTAGGATTCTGGCCGGTCCTCCCACGGCATTCCTTGAACATCCATTCTCAGAGTATCAAGATAATTCACAGCATTGTGGTCAAGCAAATAGATTCTTGCAGAGGCGAGATCGCTAAGAACGCTTTGCCAGTGCTGGCGGATTTCCTCAGATAAGACTAACTGCCCATCAGGGCCTGGCATGTTCCCCGGCTGCTCGTTGTCAAGATAGTGTCCAAACTTCAGGGCGATTGTCTTGTAAAGGATCATTGCATTTGCTCAAAAACTAGGAGGTTATTGTGAGTTGGATCGACAAGGTGTTATGCGACCTCATTCGCCAGATATTGCGAAGGCAAATGGCCAAGCTTTATACCTCTCGGTACCTCTCATCATGACCAAGCTTTCGCAAACCTGCAATTACTCCATTGTCGCCCACAGTTGCCTACTGTTTCGCGTTGAACTTGATTGGAACGGGGAATTTGATACGGAAATGCTGGGGTACCAATTCGCGCAGTCGCGGACGCCCATTGCCTCAGGCTGTAGTTTCTTTAGCCTCCTTTTCTAAGGCCTCTTGGAAAGAGGGGGCATCGTGAAGAACAACGTGGTCCACACCCTTGATGTATTTTTTGATCTTAGCCCTTAGGTTTTCTCCGCCATAAATGGGATCGCCGTTGATGAATTCATCAACCATCATCTTACGCAATAGGGAGACTGGCCCTTTACTAGGCAGGGCTGCGACATCGCGGATGTAGCTTTCAAGAAGTCCTGTGATGAAGCCATCAGTCAACCGTTCGCTCTCAGTAACGTATCGTATGGCATTTAGGCAGTCTTTCGCGGCCCAATAAGGAATACTGGGACCATCAACGCCCTGAAGATTCCTGGGTTGCAAGTGCGAGCTGTCAGCAGGCAAATCACCGACAAGGCGTATCCACTTTCGAAGGCAGCGGGTTGCTTCATAGATGAGTCGGTTGCCCAAGGTTGGAAACTCACCTGCAAGATTTACACGATCATCCGTAACGTCGTGAATTGCTTCTAACTCCCGAACGATCACCGACATGTACATGAGCCACATATGGTCGGGGACGTCTTGCCGAGCCGCCGATGTCACCATGATGTCAAAGAAGTGGATGGTGTTGTAAGTCGGGTCAGACCACAAATCTTCGTCATCGAGGCAAGGACCGTTGAGCAGTTTTGCGTATTCCAGATCAGCGCGGATTAGCCGCGCCGCCTCATCTCCTACAGGCTTCCATATCCCGTACTTCGCTCCAACCTTCGCATCACCGAAAAAACCTGTGAGGAGGACGCTTTTAGGTTCAATTGCAAATCCAAACGGTTGGGCGCAATTTTGTGTCGCTTTAAGTTCCTTGTAGAAGTGGCTGACTTTGTCATTGAGCGCATCTCGAAAGAACCGGGTTCGAAATTCATCATGTTCCCATCCCATGCGATCCATCAATGCCAAAGCAAATTCGGGTTTTAGGCGTACCAACAGTTGCCGGACTCCATCGGATTGAAGGATTAGATCTTCGATTTCCAAAGCTGCATGGTGAGCCCTGCGTCGCGCGGGAACCAAGGATGCCAGAGGCTTAATCCATCTAGCCAGCCATGTGGGAAAGGGTGGCTTGTCGTCATTAAGAATGGCAAGGAACGGGTTGGTGGCTTTTTGATGTGTGTCTAGTATCCAGTGATGAAATCGCTGGCCAAATAACCTCTTCTCGACGGCGCATCTTATCGTTTCCAGATATGGACCTACCAGTTCAACAAGCTCAAGATATCTGCCCTCGTCGTGTAAACGTTCAGAAAGCGTTTTAAGGTTCGCGAGGCTGATCGCGCGAGGCTTCGCACTGGCGTGGAGCAGAAGAGCTGCTGCCAGCCAGAAAATCACAACCAAGAATGCTGCTTCCTGATTGGAAAACCCTAGTGATTGTTCTTGGAAGCCAAAGTAAGTAAAAACCCAACTCAGGCTGGTGGGCGCGATAGATTTCAGCTCAAAGTAAAACTGCAAAAACCCGACTAGAATAACGGCAACCGCACCAAGCACCATTTGCCGATACATATTAAGCCGTAGTCTCAGACGGCTTACTGGGCTTAGGATTGCGTAGGTCGCGATCATCAAACCTGTGAACGTGAGGAAACCGTCTAAACTCATTTGTACTCCATAGACTTAGCGAAAGCTTCAACACGCATTACTGAAGGTACCCCGAGCATGCCAAACTTTTTGGTATTCAGGTACCGACATGGGTCAGTGTTCAGCATATGTATTCCACACAACCCACCCGCTTTGAAAGCTAAGACGTACCCATGGAAAAACGCGCTATACAGCCCTGTGAAGATATTCTCCAACGGGAGATTGAGTACAATAAAGAGCACGAAATACTGAGTAGCGAAACAGCTGTCGCCGAGTGCCTGCTTGTGCGGACAATCGAACTTCAAGACGCCTACCTCGAACTCAATGAAAAACTGGGCTCCAAGCCTCCTGCTCTTAAGGTGTTTCTTGGACTGCTTTTAAGTGTGGCGGCTTTCTGGAACCCTGATCAACTGAAAGAAGCGCGATCACAAAGAAAGCGCCTTGAAGAGATCAACGGCGACATCTCAGGCAAAGCGTCTGAACTGGCCAGCCTGCTTGATCAACGAACGGCAATTGAGAATGCCTCTTCATTTGGCAGCGACACCCACTACCACTGTATGAATGTTATTGTGGAAGCAGCGGCAGAGAACCATCTATTTAATTCTTGGGTGAGGGAAGACCTTAAGAACCTAAGTGCGCGGTTTGACCTAAAGTATTGGCCATCGTTAGGAGATTTTGTCACAGAAATCTCCCGAGATGCATCCGTAGCCGAGGTCATTTCGCATGACCCGATCACTCTCGCCTCCACCTCAAGCAGGCGCAACTCTCTTGCTGATTTTCTGCGGGCTCTGCGCGCGGCAATTTATGAAAACTCGGCAAGTAACTTTGGTCAACTTCCCGACGATTTTAAGGTGTCAGATGGTACGTTGGCGTCGCTTACAAACTGCGCGCTAGACCTGCCACAAAACGCAATCATCGACGGTCAATACGTCAAACGACTGCGCCAACGAGATCGAGGGTAAGCCCACTGGTCAGTGCTATCAAAGGAGCGGCATCAAACCGCGACAGGTCCAATTTTCCCAGCCTTGCTGCCACTCAACTAACGAATTGGCACGCGGAATATTCGCTTACTTAGCGAATATCGGGTTGCTCCCAGCAAGGGAGGGTAAGTTGATTGGAAATCCAAAATGAAATGTGCCCGGATACAGATCAAATTCGCATAATAGTCATTATGGTAAATAGTGAACAAAAATATACCTTCATTGCAGCGTCCTGCTAGAACTCGTCGAAAAAGCGTATTCCCTTGCTCTTATCTGTCTCTCATTGCTTCCAAAATCACCCAGCAAAGAGTTCACAAATCTTGTTACATCTCAATACTCTAACTGAAGGTCTGCCCACTCGAACCGCAACACATGCGCCTCAGAACATGTTGCCGTATTTCCAATTGTCTGCGTCAGGCGTTACCTCGTCCAGATCATAGTCAGCCGCTTGAAGGCGTTTGGCAATCTCAAGGCCGTCGTTTGCAGCATTGTCTATGTAGCGGCGTCCGAGGGCTTCATCTTGTGCGGTGCCATGACCGCGCATTAGATTTAGACCGTGGTTGAATTGTCCAACAGGATCGCCAGCCTGAGCGGCGCGCCGATCCCATCCAGCTGAAGCGTCAGGGTTGTAGTCGCCACCCATGCCATTGTTTTCAAGCTGGCTCATCCATGTCATCGCCTTTGTGTATCCAGCTTCGGCACATCGCTTAGCCAACTTTCGCGACAGCGCATAGTCACTGTTCTTGGTGGCGTTGATCCCCAAAGAACATGTGACAGAGTCGATCACGCCCATCTCGATCTTGCGCTTCAACATTGCAATGCCAGTGTCTTCGGGATTGAGGATGCCGAATTCGTTTTCAATCTTTTCGGGCGGGTCGGCCAGACATACGCCCGTCCAAGTCACCATACAGATTGCGATCAGGGCTCTTGATAAGATCATTCTATTTCCTCTGAGCTGTTCTTGTGCGAATTGCGGCAGGGTTTAGATACCTGCCGAGCGAAATCTTCCACATGTGCCTAGAACAGGTTCTTTTTGTACTTCCACTCGTCGGCATCTGGGGTCACTGAATCCAAGTCGAAATTTTGATCCACAAGATGCTGTGCGTCGGGACTGCCCATTCTTGCCGCCTCTTCGATGATCGCCTGTCCCAAGGCACGATCATAAGGCACCCCGCGTCCCCGCAAGACATCAAGTCCAAAATTAAACGCGCCAACCTCCGAGCCAAGCTCCATCGCGCGCCGATCCCAATAGGCTGCTGCTTTTGGGTTTTCCGGACCTGCCAGACCGTTGTCTTCCATCCAGGAAAGCCAGGTCATTCCCTGCACATTCCCTCGCGTCGCACTGTCTGCGAAAATCTCACGTGCAACCTCATGCATGCCAGCTTTGGCCGCGCCATATCCGATGGCGCTTGTCATCGGGTGCCATTCACCATGTTGCAATCGGTCAAGAGCGCCACGCAGGGAGAGTTCTTCCGGGTTTTTGGTGCCGAACGCATCCGAAACATGGCTTTCGCGTTCATCGGCGCTGGCAGAATGCGCAGCCAGTCCAA